>CAZFSE010000119.1:0-13659 GCA_964521805.1 uncultured Verrucomicrobiota bacterium | reverse complement strand
GCCACCCATTTTCTATACTCAGCGGTGGAACGGATGTCGCTGATGGGGGTGATGGACTCGGAGACACGGCGCTCAACTTCGTCCAATAGTGAGGGGTCAAGCGGCTTTCCCTTGGCCCACTCCTCCACCGCCGTCAAGCGCACCGGCGTGGCCGCGACACTGCCCAGCGCTACATGAAAACACCGGATCACGCCCTCGCGCACCTGCAGGCGATACGCCCCCATCACCTTGGAAATCGCCTGCGCCGCGCGCGGCCCCAGTTTGCGGAACCCCTCGACACTCTCCGGCGGCTTCTTCTTCAAGAGGAACCGCACAATAATTTCATCCGGCCTCAAATCAATCTTGCGGTAGCCCTGAAAGAACTGGTCGAGAGGAATTTCCCGTTCGCCCGCCTTCGAGGCCACCACCACGGCCCCCTTGGCCACCAGCAAGGCCGGGGCCAGGTCGCCGGCGGGGCTGGCATTGGCCACGTTGCCGGCGATCGTCCCGCGGGCTTGTATCTGCGCGCCGCCTACGGTCGCCGCGGACGCCGCCAAGGCCGGAGCCCATTGCTGAACCAGCGGCGAAGACCTCAGTTGAGCATGCGTCACCAACGCGCCCAGCATCAGGCGCTCCCCGTCTTCCGCGATGCCTTGGAGTTCCTTGAGTCCCGTGAGACTAATCACCCTCTCGGGAATGCCCGCCACACCCGAAGACCATTGCACCATCAAATCCGTGCCCCCGGAAAGAAGCCGCCCGCGCGTGCGCTCATCGGCCATCAGCGCCAGCGCCTCCGCCAGGGTGGAGGGGAAGGCCACATCCATTTCCTCCAAGGATTTTAGGGACGTCTTCTGGCTCATGATATCCACCGCTCAGCGGCCCATTGCACGGCCTCGACAATCTTCTGGTAGCCGGTGCACCGGCAGAGATTCCCGGCATGCGCCTCCCGAATGCGCGCCTCACTGGGGTTCTTCTCGCGCGACAGCAGGGCATAGGAGGACATGATCATGCCGGGGATGCAGAATCCGCACTGGGCGGCGCCCTTCCCGGCATACGCCTCCTGAAGCAGGCGTCCGTTGGCCGTTTTTTCCAGGCCCTCGACGGTCATGATCTCCGCGCCATCCTCCACCTGGCCGATGGGAATCAGGCAGGACACGACCGGTTCGCCGTTAAGCAAAATCGTGCAGGCGCCGCACTCGCCTTCGCCGCATCCCTCCTTGGCGCCGGTCAGCTTCAAATCCTGCCGCAGGGCATCCAGCAAGCGCCGGCCCGGGGGCAGTTCCACCACCCGCTCCTCGCCATTCACCCGCCACGTTCGTTTCACGTTTTTCATGATAATTTCTCAAACAACTTTTCCGGCGTGATCGGCAATTCCGTCACACGAATGCCCGTCGCAGCCTCAATGGCATTGGCAATCGCCGGGGCCAGGCCGTCCATGGGGATCTCCCCCACGCCCTTTGCGCCGGGGGCCGCGTCTTCATAGGGACACTCGACAAAATGCACGTCATACCGCGGCGCATCCAGCGCCGTCGGGATCACGTAGGTTTGCAATCGGTCAGCATCGTATTTCCCGTTCTTGATGCCGATCTTTTCCATGATCGCATACCCCAGCGCCTGCGTCAGCCCGCCTTCGATCTGCCCCTTGGCCAGCACCGGATTGATCAGGCGGCCAATATCGAAACAGGCGTACACCCGGGGGACCTTGATCTCCAGCGTGCGAGGATCCACCTCCACCTCGGCGACATTGCATCCCCACGAATAGCCGGGATACGCATCCCCCTCAAAGGTCTTCTGGTTCCAGCGCACGTTGGGCGGAAGCGCAAAGCGATGTTCCATGCGCAGGACGCCCGATTTCTCCAGCCAGGCGGCGGCCACCGCATCAAACCCGGCACCGGCCATGCCGGCCTCCACCGCAAACGCATCCAGCTTTTCCTTGAGCTTGCGGGCGGCGGAAAAGACGCAACTGCCCACCACCATGGTCGTGCGCGAGGCCACGGTCGGCCCGCTATTGGGGACCAGCGCCGTGTCGGCAAACGGATAGCGGACACGCTCCAGCTCCACGCCGGCCCCATCCGCCGCGATTTGCGAAAACACGGTCAACGCCCCCTGCCCCATCTCGGTGGAACTCACCCGGATGACCAGGCCAGGGCGTCCATCCTCCAGCCGGTCCAGCTCCACCGCACCGATGGCGTTGATCTTCGCCTCGCCGTCGCCGGTGAATCCCGATCCGTGCGCAAAAAACGAAAGCCCGACGCCGCGCCACAGCCGGGCGTCCTTGCGCCCGCGCGTGCTTTGCGCAAGCTGGACGGAAAAGTCCGAACGTTCCAGCGCCTGTTCCAACACAGCCGGCGAGCCACAGCTTGAGGACAACACCTGGCCGGTCGGCGTCACATCGCCCTGCCGCAAACAATTCTTCAGGCGGAACTCATGCGGCGCCATCCCGCACGCCTGCGCCATCTTGTCTATGTGTGATTCCAGTCCCCAGATCGCCTGTGGCGCGCCAAACCCGCGAAAAGCGCCGGAAGGGAAGGTGTGTGTCTGCGCCACCAGCCCATTCACATAGACATGCTCGCACCGGTACCCCTGCGCGGCATGCAACACGCCGCGGAACATCACCACGTCGCTTAGCGTCAGGTACGCCCCGCCATCCAGAATGAAATCCACTTCCATCGCCGTGATGGTTCCGTCCTTCTTGACGCCCGCCTTGTAGCGCGACCAGACCGGATGGCGCTTGGTGGTGTAGAGAATGTCCTCGTTGCGGTCATAGACGATTTTGACGGGCCGCCCGCTCTTCATCGCCGGCAGGGCGCAATACCCGGCCAGCATGCTGGGATACTCCTCCTTGCCGCCAAACGCGCCGCCCACCGCCGCCTGCCGAACGCGCAACTTCTCCGGCGGCAGATTGAGCGCCTCGTGCAGTTCATGCACGATGAAATAGGGACACTGCATACTGCCCTCGATCAGGACCCCGCCATCCGCCTGCGGAATCGCCACCAGCGCCTGCGGTTCAATGTACAGTTGCTCCTGATGCCCGGCCGAGTATTCTCCCTCGACGATGAAATCCGCCTCTGCAAAACCCCGGCGCACGTCGCCCTTTTTGATGGTCTGCGCGCAGAGCCGCGTCCACGAGTTATCGCCCTTCTTGAATTGCGCCACCACGTCCCGCAACTGCCAGACGGCAGGCAGGGGATCGATCTCCGCCTGTATGTGGCGGGCCGCCTCGCGGGCCAGCGACAGGGTCGGCGCCGCCACCACCGCCAGCGGTTCGCCGATGTAGAGCACCTGGCCCGTGGCCAGCAAGGGCATGGAGCGGTCGTGCATCACCACGATGTTGACGCCGGGAATATCTTCCGGAGTGGCCACCACCACCTGCGACCAATCAAACGAAGGATCCTGTTTTAGCCCCTTGAGCACGCCATGCGAAACCGGCGAGCGCACCACACAGCCGTGCCAGCAACCGGGAATGTCCAGATCATCAGTGTACAGAGTTTTTCCCCGAAGCTTGTCCGAGGCATCCACGCGGGCGACGCCCTGCCCAATCCAGCGGTATGTGCGTTCCTCTGTCATGATGGCTTTGTTTAATGTACGCAAGCTCCGGAAATAAATCAAAGGGAAAGGCGGGGCCCTGATTCCCGCCTGAATCCTTAGCGAAGCGTGGCGGCGGGGCCGCCACGCTTCGCTAAGGATTCAGGTTGAGCAACGCGTCTCCGCAAAAGGCCTTTGACGCCGCCTGCTGGCCCCCGTACACTGACGATCCGGTTGAGGGGAAACAAACAGGGCACATCCGGCTGGGCGGAAGGAATGAAACGGATATGAGGACCATACGGCTGGTTTGCCTGGACTTTGACGGAACCATCATGTGCTACAAGGAAGACCCTCCCACCTTCCATGAGGACGTCATTCCCATCTTGAACGCACTGGCCCGCCAGGGCGTTGAGTGGTGTACCAACAGCGGCCGCAATCACACCGACCAACAAGGCATTGTGGAACGGGCCCGTGCCAAGGGGTTGATCCATCTGCCTTCCGCTCTGCTTTGCAGTGAGAGTCTGATTTATGTGCTCCAAGACGGAGACTACAAATCCTATGACCCCTGGAACGGCCCGATCAACCGGCGGGTTTGCGATGTTCAATCCACGGTG
Source organism: uncultured Verrucomicrobiota bacterium (assembly GCA_964521805.1). GTDB lineage: Bacteria > Verrucomicrobiota > Kiritimatiellia > CAIQIC01 > GWF2-57-35 > CAZFSE01. Next base: position 9,541 of record CAZFSE010000119.1, on the reverse strand, counting down.
CGCCGCCTGCTGGAATCCGACCTGGAGCGGCTCACCACCCAGTACCGCCTCGAACTTCATTTTAGCGAACACTACACGGCCTTCCAGGTCCTGGCCCTGGATGAGCATCCCGCTCTTTTTTATCAGGAAATTCAAACCCTTCTTAAGGGAGCGGCGGACATCGTGACCACCCGCAACGGCCCCTGGATCAACATCCTGCCACGGGAGGCGGGAAAGGGAAACACCCTTCGGCGCTTTGCTGAGCTCCGCGGGATCCATCCCGAAGCGGTCCTGGCCATTGGCGACCATCTGAATGATGAGAGCATGTTGAACGGGATTTCCGTGGCGCATGCCGGATGCCCCGCCGATGCCGTGCCGGAGATCCTTTCCACCGTCCGCTCCGCGGGAGGCCTCGTAGCCTCTGGAAAAGGCCCGCTCGGCACCGTGGAAATCATCCGGCATTTTTGCCTGAGCCAGACGCCATGATCCAGATCCTCTCTCATCAAAAGCCCTGCCTTCTTGCCTGTCACCCCGAGCTTTGTCGAGGGATCTCCTGCCGCCCCATCTGGGTTCACGCGTCAAAAACTTGTCAGAAAAACAAGAAAACGACGGATAGCAGTACGAAACCTGTTTTTTTCTTTTTCTTTACCTGTCGGGGCATCCTGTCTTTAATGGGGGCCTTGGCATTTTGAGCCGCGCAGGGAGAAAACGAATGAACGCAGTCCCATGGTTAAACAGCGTCACGCTGGCCGGCAATGAAATTTGGCGGGTCCTGCTGTTTTTTGTCATCATTCTGGCCTCGTTTGTGGCGGGCCGGATCGCCCGCCATCTCCTGCAGGCCGCCGCCAGCAAGGCCGAAAACAAAAAACCGGCACTCCTCCCTGCTGAGCTTCGCGCACTGGCTTCCGCGGCAGGCTTCCTCGCCTTCGCCATCGGGCTTTTATTGGGCAAGGATTTCCTCCTCATGAATGAGCGGGTGGCCAGCCTGGCCCAATCCGTGACGGATGTGCTGTTCATCCTTGCCCTCGCATGGATGGCCTACTGCCAGGTGGATGTGGTCAACGAATGGATGGTTCGGGTCACGTCCAAGACCGCAAGCAAAATGGATGACATGCTGGTTCCGCTGGTGCGAAAGAGCCTGCGGGTGACCATTGTTGTACTGGCCATTCTGCAGGTTGCCACCACCCTCAGCGACAAGCCGGTCACCTCCCTGCTGGCCGGGATCGGCGTTGGAAGCCTGGCCATCGCCCTGGCCTCGCAGGAGACGCTGAAACAATTTTTTGGATCGCTGGTCATCTTTGCGGACAAGCCCTTTGAGCTGGGCGACCGGATTGTGGTGGATGGCCATGACGGCCCCGTGGAGGAGGTGGGATTCCGCTCCACCCGCATCCGCACCCTGGAGGGCCATCTGGTCACCATCCCCAATGGCGAACTGGCCAACAAGACCATCCTGAACATTGGCCGGCGCCCCTATATCCGCCGCCTGATGAACCTCACGATCACCTACGACACCCCGCCCGAAAAGGTGCAACGCGCCATGGAGATCTTGAAGGAATTGCTCAAAGATCATGAGGGCATGCGCCCTGATTTTCCCCCGCGAGTCGCCTTCAACGAGTTCAACAACTCCTCCCTGAACATCCTGGTCATCTTCTGGTATCACCCACCCAACTACTGGGACTTCATGAAGTTCAGCGAACAGCTCAACCTGGAAATTTTGCGGCGCTTCAATGCGGAAGGCATCGAGTTTGCTTTCCCGACACAGACCCTTTACCTGGCAAACGGCGGCGGGGCGGGAAGCGGTGCGGACGCCCCAGGGCTTCCAGGGCCTCAATGATCTGGAGGTCGGCGCGTGAAAACGGGCGGGTGCGCAGGGCGGACAGGCGGGACCAGGCAAACGCGGCGCAATGAATCGCGCGGGGGCGCCCGGATTGGATGCGCGCCCAATAGGCATGCAATTCGATGGTGAAATGGCTGTAGGCGTGATGCACGGTCGTCAATCGAGGGCCAATCTCCACGGCAACCCCCAGCTCCTCTTTCAACTCGCGAGCCACGCATTGTTGCAGGGTCTCGCCTTTCTCCAGCGATCCGCCCGGAAACTCCCACAGCCCTCCCAGCATGGCCGTTTCCTTCCGCTGTGCCACCAGGATGTATCCCCGCGCGTCCACGATGACCCCGGCCCCCACCACCTTGTGAGGAACCCGGGCCCGGGGCTCTTTTCGCGGAAAAGCCTCCGGGTCACCCCCTGCAAAGGCCCGGCAGTCCTCGTGCAGGGGGCACCGCGCGCACAACGGCTTTCTGGGGGTGCAACAGGTGGCGCCCAGCTCCATCATGGCTTCATTGAAAGCCGCGGAAGCTCCACGCACCAACAAAAGGTCCGCCCAATCCTGAAACTGGCGGCGGGAAGCCAGCGAGCGGCTGTCGCCGCCATGCGCCATCAGCCGCGACAGCACACGAATGACATTCCCATCCACGACCGCCTCATCCTGGCCATAGGCCAAGCTCGCAATGGCCGCCGCCGTATAGGCCCCCACGCCCGGCAGGCGCAACAGCTCCTCCCGGGTGCCAGGAATCCGCCCCTTATTTTTCTTCACCAGGAAAATGGCCGCCTCATGCAGGTGGCGGGCGCGCGCATAATACCCAAGACCTTCCCACACCTTCAGCACCTCTTGCCGGGAAGCGCGCGCCAAGGCGGGCAGGGAAGGGAACCTCTTCATGAAACGCTCGAAGTAGCCGGCCACCTGATCCACCCGGGTCTGTTGCAACATCAATTCCGAAATCCAAACCCGGTAGGGCGTGCGCCTCCGGCGCCAGGGCAAATCCCGCTTGTTCTGCTCAAACCAAGGAAGCAATTTCGCGGCAACCGCGGCTTTCAGCGGGTTCAATGGGTCCTTGCGTTTCATGGAGAGGGCACGGCCTCCCCCGCCGGCTTTCGCGAAACGGGCGGCGAGGGCAGGCGGGGCTTCCCCTGGTAGCGCACAGGAGATTTCGCATCCAAATCCCCCCCCTGAAGTTCCCGGGGAGCGGACACCGTATTCAATGACACATCCACCTCCCAGGCAAACCCCTTGCGCTGAATGAGACTTGATTTATCCACCAGGGTGTACTCAAATCGCACTTCGTACTTGTTCAGGCCGGAACGCCGCGCGCGCCAATTTGGGAAAAGGGCACTGCCCTTCTCCATGCCCAGCCGGCCCAGCGTCCACTGCTCCATGGTCTTCCCCTCCTCGGCGGACGGATGCTCCCTCACCAGCTTCATGGCTTCCATGGATTCCTGGCCTCGCTTGGCGGGAGCGGCCACATCCTCCTGGTTTTCCAGCCGGGCCCGGCGTTCCTCCAGATAGGACCGTTCCGCGGAAGACCCCGGGCCACATCCTCCGGCAAGAAGACAAAAAATGGCGCCGCCCGGCAACGCACAGGCAAACAGAAATCCGACCCAGCTTCGTTGAATCGTCGTCATGGCGGGGCAAGGTACCATGCCCGGCCGCCATTTTCCAGCTTCTTGGCGGAACAACCCCTCTCTTCCAGCGCGTATTCATGAAGAACAGGCGCCGATTTTTCTTTGACCCCCTCTTGAAAAAGTACTATGGTGTGCGGCATTGCTTAAGAGGGAGATGAACAATGGCTGATCAGAACCAAGAATCGAATCCGCAACCCCCCAAGGTCAAGCTCAACGGAAATGGCAAGTCTGAGACCTCGGCCATTCCTGCCAGCAATGCACAAAAATCCACCACCTCGCGCATCAGCCTGAACACAGCCTCCATGCCGACCGGGGGAACTCCGGCCACCAGCATCAAGATCACTCCCGACAATGTTAAGAAGGCCACGGCGCGCTTGGATCTGCAGGAGGCCATCAAGAAAACCACCGTTCGCGTCCAGGTGGAAGACGTGAAAAAAGGGGATACCCAGCAGTTGCAAGCCCAGCGGATCCAGTCTGCGGAGGCCGCCAAGCAGAAGACCTCACAAATCAATTTGAATGAAGTGCTGGGCGACACACAGGATATTTTCAAGCGCCGAACCACCCTGCTGGACGCCAGCAAGCTGATGGCCGGGGGCGCCTCCACCTCCTCCGCCATCCCGCGCACCATTCGCGTCAAGCAACCGGAAGTGACACCTACCGCCATCCTAAAGCGCCCGGATGACACCTCGCAGGTTCAACCGGTCATGCAGGCCAGCTTGGAAGCCTCCAAGAAAAGCGAAACCGCGCGCATCGAATTGCCTACGGGCGTTGGTGCGGAGGAGGTCCCACCAACCCGCCGGAAGACCATCCGGATCAAGCGGCCTGAAGGGGGAGATGCCCCCAGCCGCCCGATGGTCATTGCGGCATCCCCTGCCGTCGGCGTGACCCGTGAGCAAGCCGTGGGAGAAGACAGCGATGAGCCGGGAGTGGTTTTTGTGGCCTTGGCGGCTGTAGCCGCCCTGGTGGTGATTGGGCTGATTTCGGTCCAGGGCGTTGCGCTCAACAGCTTTGCTTCGTTCTAAACCGAATTTCTCGCCGTTCAAACGAATGGCGCCATATGCATTGCGCCCCCAGCAGGCTTGGCCTTCTGGGGGCGTCTCGTTTAATACATGCGCAACAAGGGTGAAAACTGGTGTGCCTGGCGGGGGTCGAACCCACAACCTTCAGCTTCGGAGGCTGACGCTCTATCCAATTGAGCTACAGGCACAAAACTGGATGGTGGATACCATCATCCGTTTCGCTTTTCAAACTCTTTCATAAAGGCAATCAGAGCATCCACCCCTTCCGGAGGGAAGGCGTTATAAATGGAGGCGCGAACGCCACCCACGGAACGATGCCCCTTGAGCCCCTTGAACCCCTGGGCAGAAGCTTCCTTGATAAAGGCCTCTTCCAACTGCTCGGAAGGCAGGCGATAGGTGACGTTCATATCCGAGCGGTGTCCGCCTTCAGCGGTGCCGCGATAGAAACCTGTGGCGTCAATCTGTGCATACAAGCGCCCCGCTTTTTCCCGGTTCTGCCTGGCCATCGCTTCCAATCCGCCCTTCTTGAGCAACCAGCGGGTCACCAGCATCAGGATATAAATGCTGATGCAGGGGGGGGTGTTGTACAGGGAGTTCTCTTCCAGATGCGTCTTGTAGCGGAAAAAAATGGGAATCTTTTCACTGGCGCGCTCCGCCAGATCCTTGCGAATGACCACCAGCGTCACCCCGGAAGGGCCCAGATTCTTTTGGGCACCGGCATAGACCAAGCCAAACTGGCTCATGTCAAAGGGGCGGGAAAGAATATCCGAAGACATGTCCGCCACCAGCGGCGCCTCGGTCTTCGGAAATTCCTTGCACTGCGCGCCGGAAATGGTCTCGTTGGAGGTGATGTGCACATAGGCCGCGCCCGGCGTCAACTTCAACTCTGAAGGAAGCGGAACCCGTGTCGGCAACGCCTTTGACGTGTCAGCGGCAATGTTGACCTTTCCAATGATCTTGGCCTCCTTGATGGCCTTGGAGCCCCACGCGCCGGAATTGGCATAATCCGCCACCTGTCCCTCGCCCAGCAAATTCATGGGCACCATGGCAAACTGCGCACTGGCGCCACCCTGCAACAGCAGAACCGCATAGTCATCCGGGAGGTTCATCAGCTTGGTCAGATTGGAAATCGCCTCCTGATGCACGGCATCATACTCCTTGCCGCGATGGCTGACTTCCATGATGGACATGCCACAGCCCTTGTAATCCACCAATTCGGCCTGCGCCTGTTCGAGAACTTCCAAAGGCAATACCGCCGGACCTGCGCTGAAGTTATACACTCGTGACATGAGACTGCTCCTCCTCTGTTTGCTGTTTGCTCCGCCCGTCCAAACTCAATTCCGTGATGTATACCGTAACGACAGGCGATGGTCAAATCAAGCTTGCAGAAACCCGTGAATCCGCTTGACTCTGATCCCTCAAAAACCCCATATAACGCCCATTCAAGTTTGCCCCGGCGCGGCAGAAATACTGGAAACAACCCGGGGGCGGATGGGCTATGCCGGCAAAAAAGAAAAAAAACCGGTCTTTCGGGAAAATGGTGCGTTTCGTGATGCAACAACGAGGCTCCCCGGAGGCCATTGCCTTGGGCGCGGCCATCGGCATGTTCATCGCCTTTTCGCCCACCACAGGCATTCAGTTCATCCTGGTGCTGATCGTGGCCACCCTGCTCAAGGCCAACCGGCTGGCGGCGCTGGTCCCCATCTGGATTACCAATGTCTTCACCGTCCCTCCCATCTACGCCTTCACGTGGAAGCTCGGTTCGTATTTCATGCCGGACGAGCCCTCGCACAAAGCCCTCCGGATCCTGACCCGGACCACGGAGAAAATCGCGAACCTGGGCTGGTTTGTCTTTCCCTCGCAGGCGGGCCGATGGCTGGAAACCAGCTGGGATATTCTTCTGCCCCTGTTCATCGGAGGCGCCATCGTCGGAACAATGGGGGCCCTCCTCACCTACCCGCTGACGCTGTGGGGGGTTCGCCGGTATCGCGTACGAAGAAGCCTGCGGCTCCAGCAACGCCGGGCTCTGCGCGACACGTCGCTGTCAACCAACACGGACCAGCCACTCCCTTCCGATCAACGTGAGACGGACAACAACCTGCCATGAGCAAGCATACCTGACAGGATGGCCATGCTGGAACGCTTTTTTCAATTGAAGGAAAACGGAACAACCCTCCGCACCGAGTTGCTGGCGGGGCTGACCACCTTCCTGACCATGTCGTATATTATTTTTGTCCAGCCCGCCGTCCTGTCCGGCTCGATGTTCAACATGCAAACCGGGCTGGACTTCGGCGCCGTCACGGTGGCCACCTGCCTCTCGGCGGCCGTGGCGACCCTGATCATGGGCCTCTACGCCCGCTATCCCATCGCTCTGGCCCCCGGCATGGGTGAAAATTTCTTTTTTGTTTTCTCCGCCATCCCGGCCGCCGCGGCGGCCGGCTTCGCGAATCCCTGGCAGGTGGCCCTGGGCGTGGTGTTCATTTCCGGCATGCTCTTCCTGCTCCTGTCGCTACTGGGCATTCGCGAGATGATCATCAACGCCATCAGCCCCAGCATGAAAAATGCCGTGGCGGCCGGCATCGGCTTGTTCATCGCCTTCATCGGCCTGCGCAACGCCGGCCTGATTCTCCCAGATCCCGGAACGGCGGTGCGCATGAATCCACACTTTGCCTCGCCGGATCTGCTGGTCTTTCTATTTGGCTTTCTGCTGACGGCGATCCTCGAGGCGCGCCGGTGCCGAGGCGCCATCCTCTGGGGCATCCTCGCCACCACGGTGCTGGCGATCGGGTTGAAGCTGGCTCTTCCCCATCTGCCCGCCTTCCTCACCGAGTCGCCGGAAGTCCGCCAGTCCATGTTGATGAGCCGCTTTTCCATCACGTGGAAAATCTTCTCCGCCCCGCCTTCAATAGCCCCCACCCTGTTCAAGATGGATGTCTTTCACGCGTTGTCCGCCTCGATGTGGCCCTTCATCATCATCTTCCTGTTCATGGATGTGTTTGACACCATCGGCACGCTGATCGGAGTCAGCGAGCGGGCGGGCTTCATCGTCAACAACCAACTGCCACGCGCCCGGCAGGCGCTGATGGCCGATGCGGTGGGCACCGCGCTGGGCGCCGCCATGGGAACCAGCACCGTCACCAGCTTCATTGAAAGTGCCTCCGGCGTGGAGCAGGGCGGGCGAACCGGGTTGACGAGCGTGGCCACGGCGGCCCTGTTTCTGCTCGCCCTTTTTGTGACTCCGCTGATCGCCATGGTGGGCAGTTACGCCCCGATCACAGCCCCCGCCCTCGTCATCGTGGGCTCCATGATGCTTCAAAACATCAAGTTCATTGACTGGACGGATGCCGGCGAGTCCATCCCCGCCTTCCTCACACTCCTGGGCATTCCGCTGTGCTACTCGATCGCGGATGGACTGGCGCTGGGGTTCATCAGCTACCCCGTGGTGAAATACTTCAGCGGACGAAGCCGGGACGTACACGCGCTCTCCTACGCGCTGGCGCTGGTGCTATTGCTCTACTTCGTCTTCATCCGCTCAAAGCTGGGGTAGCCCCAGATCTCGGCGGGGGAGCGTACGACAACCAGCACGCCAGGAACTACTCAACGCCCCCTCTGGCCTTCAAAAACTCGGCCAGCTCAGTGTGATTCTTGGTGCGGGCCAGCTTGAGCGGCGTCCGCCCGGCTTCGTCCTTGGCATTGAGGGGCGCGCCGCGCGCTATCAGCAACTGGGCCATGCCCTTCTGATTATGCAGGACCGCCACGTGCAAAGGCGTAAGCCCCTTGGCATCGGCGGCCTTGATGTCCGCCCCCCGGTCCAATAAAAACCGGGCCATGGAAAGCGTGGTCCCGCCCGCCGCAAAGTGCAGGGCCGTCCGCCCATCGGTGCGGGCGGTCTTGACCGAGGCCCCCTTCTCCACAAGCAAACGGGCCAGCGCTTCATGGTCGCGCTGCACGGCCCAGAGAAAGGGCTCGGAGCCGGTGTTGTCCAGAAGGCGAATCTTGGCCCCACGCGCCATCAAAAGCTTCGCCACTTCCATCTGCCCCTTGAGCGCCGCACAGTGCAGGGGCGTCCAGTTGTCCCGGTCCTGCGCATTGATGTCCGCTCCAGCAGCGATCAGCACCTCCGCCACCGTGACGCCGCCGCCCAGGGCGGCATAATGCAGAGGCGTTTTCTTGTCCAGGCCTTGCGCCTTCACGGCGGACGGGTCCGTGCGCAGGCAAGCCTTGACGCGTCCGATATCCCCCGACTTGGCGGCGGCAAGAATGTCATCGGCCCACACCGAGCCACATGCGCACAAGATCAACACCCACAGAATAAAAAGGCCCATTCGCTTCTTCATGCATGCCCTCATTGTTTTTCATCCGCCGAACAGCCCCACTATACTAAAAAATACCCGCTCGCCAAGCCTCCAGGTTTTTCCTGGCTCTGGCTTCACAAGACACGCCATGAGGGTATAATAAAAATCAATGAGCGATCAGCGGCCATACAATATTATCCGGCCCGCCTCCAGGCTGTGCCGCCTTTGCATGCTCCCGATGTTGCTGGCATCCATGCCCGCGCCGGCCTTTGCGGCAAAGGCCTGGCGCACCTACGAAGATTGCGTGCTGGTGCCCAATCCGGCCAATGATGGCGACAGTTTCCACGTGCGCGCCGGCAACAAGCGCCGCTATTTGTTCCGCCTCTATTTTGTGGACTGCCCGGAGTCGGACAACAGCCTTCCGGAACGTGTGGTCGAACAGGCCGCCTACTGGGGGCTGGAGCCCGCGCAGGTCATCGCCGTCGGAAAACAAGCCGCCAAGTTCACGGAGAAGTTCTTGGACAAGGGATTCACCGTCCATTCCAAACTGGCGGACGCGCGGGGCCGCAGTGACAAAGACCGCGACTACGCGGTGGTCGTCGCCAATGGACAGGATTTGGCGGTGGAGCTGGTTCGCAACGGGCTGGCCCGCATTCATGGCGTTGGTGTGGATCTATATGACGGAACCTCCGAACGCACCGTGTGGTGGCGGATGAAGACCGCCGAACGCGAGGCGCAAAAAGAGAAACGCGGAGGCTGGGGTGTAGTGGACGCGTCGTCCTCCCGCCTGC
>CAZFSE010000118.1:8997-13695 GCA_964521805.1 uncultured Verrucomicrobiota bacterium | reverse complement strand
GCGTCACAAACACCGCATGCTGATAGGCCCGCCCCGCCCCAAACGTGCATTCGCCCAGCGCCATGGCATTGACATCGTTATCCACGCGCGCGCGCTTCCCAAAGCGTTTTTCCATCAGGCTGACCAGCGGCACCGCCGTCCAGCCCGGCACATTGGTCAGGTCATGAATGAAGCCCCGGTCATAATCCACAAAGCCCGGAACCCCCACCCCCATGCCGGCAAACGTCTGGGCCGCAGTGGGGACCTCCTTGAGCAACTGATCCGCCATATGGGCCACGGCCTCCAGCCAGGCCTCCTGCGTCGGCGCCTCGTGGGTCGCAAACTTCCGCTTCGCAATAATTTCGCCGCGCTCATTGACCAGGCCCATTTTTACCGACGTTCCTCCAAAATCGATTCCAATGGCATGTCGCGTGGTTGTCTTCTTCATCCTTGCACTCCTATGAAAATCATCCGCGGCCCCTGAAAGGCCGCACGCCGCACAGAGTACGGATATGTGCTCCAGGAATCAAGCCTGTCACGTCCGTATCTTGGCTTGCGGCCGCGGACTGCGGACAGGCTCGCCCGCCCTCAACAGATGCAAACTTGCCTTCGTCTGGGTGTTCTCTATACTGGCCTCTCAACCGGGAACTTTTCCGACAGGACGGAACAGCCAACCGTGGAGAGGCGCGCATGACCATCAAAGAAATGCTGGTTCAATCTGTTCAAAAAAATCCCAACGCCATCGCCCTCCGCTTCAAGAAACAGGATCAGTGGCGCACACACACCTACAGCGAACTGCTGGCGCACACGCACCAGGCCGCGGAGCTTCTGGCCCGCCTGGGCATCAAACCGGGCGACCGCGTGGCGATTTTCCGCGAAAACGCCCCCGAATGGCCCGAGCTGTATTTTGGCATCATCGGCCTGGCCGCAACGGCGGTGCCGATTGACGCCAAACTGCAGGAGCAGGAGGTGGCGCATATCCTGCGCGACTCCGGCGCCAAGGCCCTCTTCGCCTCGGTCAAGAGCTATCCGCTGTTAAAGGATGTCGAGCCGCATGTCCCCGATTTGGGGCACATCATCCTGATGGGCGGCCAGGAGATCCTGCCGGTGGCCGCCCGCAAGATCAAATACTGGGACTATGACGAGTTACTGGCCAAGAGCGCCGAGGGGGCCCTCTCCGAGCGGCGGGCGTATGACCGGCACGATCCCAAGGAAGACGACATCGCCTCCTTCATCTACACGTCCGGGACCACCGGGCGGCAGAAAGGGGCCATGCTGACCCACCGGAACTTCACCTCCAATGTGAAAAGCATCCAGGAAGCCATCCACATCAAGGCCAGCGATCATTTCATGCTGGTGCTCCCCTTGCATCATGCGTTTGCCTTCACGACCAACCTGCTGACCCCCATCGGCTCGGGGGCTGAAATCAGCTTTGTGGAAAGCCTCAAGACCGTGGGAGAAAATATCCGGGAAGTCTCCCCCACCCTGCTCATTGGCGTGCCCCTCCTGCTGGAAAAAATGTACAAGCGCATCTGGAACGGCCTGAAGGAAAACAAGACCGCCTACGCCCTGTACAAACTGGGATTGCGCGCGCCCGTCATCAAGGGCATCCAAAAAAAGATGGGCGGGCGCCTGCGCCTGATGGTATCGGGCGGCGCCCCCTGCGACCCGGATCTGCTGGTCCAGCTCACCGCGCTGGGCCTGCCGGTGCTGGAGGGGTACGGACTGACCGAGACCGCGCCGGTTCTGACGCTGAATCCAGAAGGGGCGGCGCGCCCCGGTTCCGTGGGCAAGGCCCTGCCGGGGGTTGAGCTGACCATCCTGGACCCCGATGGCGAGGGCGTGGGCGAAATTGCGGCCAAGGGCCCCAACATCATGAAGGGCTATTACAACAACCCAGACGCCACCGACTCCGCCTTTCGCGAGGGCTGGTTCCTGACCGGCGATCTGGGATTCATCTCCCCCGATGGCTACGTCACCATCACCGGCCGCAAGAAGAGCCTGATCGTCAACCGGGAGGGCAAAAACATCTACCCCGAGGAGGTGGAACATCAAATCGGCAAAAGCCCCTTCATCAGCGAAGTGCTGGCCCTGGGGTACCGCCTGGAAGGAGAAAAGGTGGGCGAGCAGGTCGGGGTCATCATCGTGCCCAACCAGGAGCAGATCGACGCCGTCCACAAGCGGGGCAACCGCCCGCTCTCGGAGAAGGAAGTCACGGACTTGCTCCGACAGGAAGTCAAACGGCTGGCCGTGGAAATGGCGGAATACAAGCGCCCCCGCCGCATCAAGATCCGGTGGGAGGAATTCAACAAAACCTCGACCGGCAAGATCAAGCGCTACCTCTATGCCTTGGGCGAAGAAGATCTCGCGGAATCATAAGGCATGCTCTTGGACAAAGAGGGATCCCGGCCTCACCCCAAACGCTCGCCCCCACGCAAGCGCCACCCGCGAGCCCAGTCCGCCCCACTCATGGGCCGCTTGCCGGACGGCTGAACCTCCAGCAGGCAAAGTGCCTGCCCGCCGGCCGCCACCACCGGGCCATCGGCCGCGCACCGCAACACCGTCCCCGGCACACCGGCCCCCTCCTCCACCCTCACCCGCAAGATCCGCAGGGAATCGCCCGGCGCCGGCTCGCAATAACAACAAGGCCATGGATTAAAAGCCCGTACGCGATGATGCAACTCAAGAGCCGGCAGGCCCCAATCCATCCGCCCATCCGCTTTTTTCAGCTTGGGCGCAACCGTCACGGCAGAGGCGTCCTGTGGACGGCGCGGTGCCCGGCCTTCGCGGATCAAGTCCACCGCCTGCACCAGCAACTCCGCGCCGCGCCGCGCCAGCCGGGGCTCCAGCGTGCCCGCCGTATCCTCCGGGTCAATCGGATGCGGCTCCTGCAAAATGATGTCGCCCGCATCCATCTTTTCGCTCATGTACAGGATCGAAAGGCCCGTGGTCGTCTCCCCCCGCGCAATCGCCCACTGAATGGGCGCCGCGCCCCGGTAACGGGGCAAGAGCGATGGATGCACGTTGATCGCGCCTTTGGACGGCAACTCCAGAATGGCGCGGCGCAGGATTTGACCGTAGGCCACCAGCACAATCAACTCCGGTGCCAAGGCCCGCAACTCCTGAATAAACGCGGGATCGGAGGCCTTCTCCGGAAGGAGCAACGGCAATCCCCGGGCCTCGGCAAAGGCATGCACCGGGCAGGGAGAGACCTGCTGATTCCGCCCCTTGGGGCGGGCCGGCTGGGTGACAATAGCCACAACCTCGTCCCGGGGGCTCTGCAATAAAGCCTCCAAGGAGTCGCACGCCAGCTCCGCCGAGCCCATAAATACAATGCGCATAATGATGGTTTCCTTTGCACCTATTTGCCATAATGTGGACAAGAAAGAAAGCGAATCAACAGGGGAAAGAAGAAAATGACCAGCGAAACAGGGAAGAAAGCCGGCGGGCTGATCGAACAAATCCATGCCAGTGGGCTGAAGGCCCCGGCCCGGATTTTCTTTGGCAACGGGGCCAGAGAGCGCCTGGGCCCCCTGGCCGTTGAGCTGGCCTGCAACAAAAAGCTCTGGCTGGTCACCGGCGCAAGCTCCGCAAACCGGTCCGGCCTGCTGGCCGAGTTGGAACACACCCTTCACAGCCATCAGCTTGAACCGCGGGTCTACAGCAAAATTATCCGCGAGCCCACCATGGAAATGATGGACGAGGCCGTGGAACAAATCCGCAAGGATAAGCCGTCCCTGGTCATCAGCCTGGGCGGCGGCAGTGTCCTCGATGCCGGAAAAGCCCTGGCGGCCCTGGCCGTCAACGAAGGCGCCATCACCGACTATCTGGAGGGCGGAGGCACCCGCGCAACCTTGGACCACGCGCCCCTGCCCCACATCGCCGTGCCCACGGTGGCCGGCACCGGCTCGGAGATGACCAAGAACGCCGTCATCGGCCTGCCGAAACTGGGCGTCAAGCGAAGCATGCGCTTCGCGGCCATGATCCCCGCCGTGGCGGTCGTGGATCCGGAGCTGACCCTCAGCGTGCCCCCGCGCGTAACCGCGTTCGGCGGCATGGATGCCATTACGCAACTGATCGAACCCTGCATCTCCACCAAGCGCCGCCCAGAAACCACCGCCCTGGCGCTGGAAGGCCTGCGGCTGTCGCGCACCGCCTTGACAGCCTGCTATGAGCACCCGGATGATTTTGACGCCCGGGAAAAAATGTCGCTGGCCAGCCTGCTCAGCGGCGTGTGCCTGGCCAACGCCGGACTGGCCATGGCCCATGGCATTGCCGCGGCCCTGGGCGCGCTCTTCCATCTGCCGCATGGGCTGTCCTGCGCCCTCCTGCTTCCACATACCCTGCGCTATAATCGAGACGCCGCGGAAGAACCGCTGAAACAGGCTCTGGCCGCCTTCCTGAATAAGGAGCCTGCCGACACCCGTGCCATCGAGGAGGGCCTCCAGGCCATCGAGGATCTCAACCAGTGGTTGCAGATCCCGCCCAATCTGAAGTTTCTGGCCCTGACCTCCGCCGATCTGGAGCAAATGGCCGAACGCGCCACCGGCTCCAGCATGTCAGGAAACCCCATCCCCATGACGCCTGAACTCACCCTCCGCTTTCTGCAATCCATGATCTAACAGAAGAAAGAACAGATAGAAGAGCTGGAGGGAGGCAAGAAAAAATGGACCCGATATTTCCATACGACAATGTCGTCACTGGCGTGCTCGTTCTGCT
>CAZFSE010000118.1:0-8897 GCA_964521805.1 uncultured Verrucomicrobiota bacterium | reverse complement strand
GCGTCACCGGGGCCTTGACCCTTCTGGTCGCTTGGACGCGATGTTAAGCACGAGTGAGCATGCCCTTGATCCTCCCCCCACCCCACCGGAGGGCGCCCGAAGAGCCTCCCGGCTCCGCCAAGAATTCATGACCGACAAGCTGTTCCCATGCCTCAATTCACACTTGCCTTTGACTCCGCCTCATGCCAACTTGCTCCGAAATCCAGCAACATGAACTGCTACTGGCTGCCGGGTGGGACAATACGCTATTCAGTGAAGGAAATTCGTATGGCGCCATCAGTAGCAAAATTGAGGAGCAAGACAACATGAAGAAGGTGTTTGTGAGCTGTTCTGTGTTTCTCGCGGTGTTGAGCTTGGCGACCCTTTTTCCGTTGCGGGTGTATGGTACCAACGAGATCGTAGCCTTTGAGGGTAGCGGGGAGCTCAGATGGGACGACCCAGGCGGAACCGGAACGCACTATGCGGTGGAGTGGGCTACGGCCGGTCTGACCAACTGGCAATCCTGGCAAGACGCAGAGGCCCATCTCAGCGGTCTGGGTGCCACGGGCACCGTTTCCGTGCCGATGTTCTACCGGGTGGTGACGCCGGATCCGACGTACAAGGAAACCGAGACCTACACCTACTACTTCAAGCAACTGCCGCTGTTCGATCCGCTGACCCCGCTGTCGAACAATGAGATGCGGATCACATTCATGGGCTCCATGATCCCCCTTCCGGTACGCAGGGCTCAGGCCGAGATGAGCGTCTTTGTGGAGGTAGGGTGGAGCAACGACGTGAACGACGCCTATTACCACGGACGGGCGAGGGATCAGTTCATCTTCGACATGGGCGCGGGGGTGTCGGCCAATTTCGCGGCCGCAAAGGTCGGGTACCGCAAAATGGACAAGGTGTTCATCAACCATCTGCACGGCGACCACATGAGCGACCTGATCCACACCTATTGCTTCGGCCCCTCGGCGGACCGCAAGTCGCCCCTGTACGTTTGGGGTTCGGGGCCGACCGGGCTGGAAAGCCCGACCAATTCCGGCGTCTTTTACGACGACGGAACCAGCAATTTCTGCGCGCACCTGAGGGAGACATGCCGGTGGCACTCGGAGAGTTTCGGGTTCCAGGCAACCGCGTACACCAACTACGTGCCGCCCACCAAGGAAAGCTGGGGATTGCCGGTCAATCCCATCCCCGTCGGAGCTGATTCAAACAACGACGCCTATGCCTTGGTGCCGATCGAGCTGGACTGGAGGCAAGTCGGGGGCCAGGCCTACAGCAATGCCGCCACCGGTGTGACCATCACCCACTTCCCGGTGATCCATGCCCGCAAGGGTTCCATGGGGTACAAGCTCATGTGGCGGACCCCGGACGGCACCAACCTGACCATGATCTACACGAGCGACACCAAACCTGAAACCAACTGCATTGAGCAGGCCAAGAACGGTGGCAAGGGCGTGGACGTGTTTATCCACGAGATGGTCGTTCCACCGGCCGTGTGGGCTTACAAGAATATGGGACTCAACGCCCCCCCCTCCACCAACGATGTGGCCGCCTATGCCAAGTATCTCTCGACCGTCCAAGGCTTGACGACCGTACAGAACAGCTCGCATACACCCCAAGGCGCCTTTGGCTACATCCTCAGCCAGATCGTGCCCAAGCCTAAACTTACGGTCGCCTGCCATTTCCCGGTGGCCGACGACACGGTCGGCTCCGCTTTGCAAAGCGTCCAAGCTCATACGAACGTCGTACTCGGCAGGGACATCGTCTGGTCTTTTGACCTCATGGTGCTGCGGGTGTTTCCGGACCGAATCGAGCAGTGCCGCGCCGATGTTTCGGATTACTGCTTCAACCCGCCCGTCCAGATGGATGGCGGCACACTCCCACCGAAATACAAAAACCCCGACGACAGCGGGAACCCCTTCGCCCAGATCGACCTGTCTTCGCAAATTCAAGCGGTGGAGGGCGGCGTGACCAACTATCGCGTGGACGGGTATTGATGGCCGGCGATCAGGGACTGCGCTGGCGCGCCTCGCTGAGTCCGTCCCGAAAACGCAGTGCCCAGTAATCACAGGCATCCTGCACCGCATGCCACGCCTCAAACTTGTCCACCTTGCCGGTGACCTTGCGGCCAATCTGCACGTCTACCACCGCGAAAAGCCGTTCTCCGGTCACAGAATCGAAGGCTTCGGACTCAATGCCGGCCGAGCCCACCGCAAGGTGGGAACCAATCGTCACCCGTTTCAGGGTGCTGAGTGCAACACTGAACGGGACCACCGAGGAAAGAAGATCGCGCATCACCGGCGAGCTTTTCGCCTCTGTGATAGCAACGCGCAAACGCATCACGCTGGGTCCCGGCGTCGTCACCAACGAATAGTCGTTGGTCAACTGGCCTCGCAACGAGGCATCCAGATAGTTGACCAGCGCCTGTGCTTCCTCGGGAGGCAGTTTCTGAAGCGCATGATCCTTACCCACATAAATACCGATCGGCTCGAGCAGGATGTTCGTGTACGCGGAAAAATGCGAATCCTTGTTGAAATAGAACATGGACGCCCGCCCTTTTATCTCAGGCTTCAGCTGGCTGTAGTCGGATAAAAATCCGCTTGTCTTAACGTCTTCGGACCGGTAGGTCGACTGACATCCAGCGCTCGTCAAGAACAGGGCCGCCAGTGCAAAATACAAACATCTCTTCATATGTGCCTCCCAAGGAATCGCATGCAGGAAACAGTAGCTGAAGTGGGCGGGAAGGGTCAAGAGCAACGGCAGTAGATACTTCTATATCCGCACGTCCCCGTTCCTTCCCACCGGGGCCTTGACCCTTCTGGTCGCTTGGACGCGATGTTAAGCACGCGGTCATGCTGAGCCGCCGGGGCGCATGCGCGCCCGGCGTGTCGAAGCATCTCCTGCCGCCTCCTACTCATTCTCCTACTCCTACTCGTACTCGTACTCATTCCTCAAAAACGCCTCCGTTCCCACCCACCCCACGCAGGAAGAAAGGGCGGAGCCACCCGGCGCTGGAAAAAGGCCGGAAGCAGGCTATATTCATTTTGAAAACGATTAAAATCGGGGGAGTATCTACCATGAAAAAACTCAGTCTGGCCATCATCTCTGTGTTCTTGCTTTGGAGCGCCACCGGGCGGGCGGGACCTGTAACCTTTGACTTCAAAGACCCCAAGGGAGTCAATTCGATTTCGTTCATTTTGGATTCCCCCCTGGAGCCTATTCAAGGTCTGGCCTCCGGGGTGGAGGGAACGGTGACCGTGGACCCGGAGCACATTGAGAAGGCGGCGGGGCGGATCGCTGTTCCGGTCGCCCGCATCACGTTTGCCAATCCCCGGATGGCCGAAACGCTTCAGACCGAGCCCTGGCTGAATGCTACAGAGTATCCCATGATCTCCTTTGAGCTGAAGGAAGTAACCGGTATTGAGTCCACTGGAGAGAACAAGTGGCGCCTGCAGGTGAAAGGCGACTTCCAAATCAGAGGCGTCACCCGCGAGCTGTCCACACCCGTGGAGATTGTGTATCTGCCGGGGCGTTTGACCGAGCGGGTCAAGGGCACAGAGGGCGATCTGATGGTCTTGCGCACCTCGTTTTCCATCCAGCGCACGGACTACGGGATTCAACCGGACCTGGGCTTCACCACCGTGGCCAACGATATTGAAGTACAAGTGGCGATTGTGGGCGCCGCACCCCACGCGGCCCCCTGAATGGGGATGCCACAGATTGTTTTCTCCTGCGCCTTGTGTGGCTCATCCGACCCCGCTTACAAACGGATGAAAATGAAAAGGGACACGGGTAGCCACACAAAGCGCGCAAGACACATAAAAGAGTTCAGGCATCAGATTCTTCACAAGCCACCGCGGCTTGCGAAGAATACGTTCTAGTCCTTGCTCTCATAGAGCAATTCGTTGTTCTCCGCGTTGGCAATGGTGAATTCCTCCAGGTGCATATTCAGGTCGGAGACAAACGTCAGCCGCCCGTGGTGCTTCTGTTCGATTTCGATCAGCGCGGCCTCATCCTCCTTGCGGAGCCGTTCCATGATGGTGGGGTTCACGGTCACCTTGACGGCCAGGGACTCCTTGGCATGGTGCCGCCGCATCACTTCCGCAATGCGCCGCTGGATTTCCACGCTCATGCTCAGGGGGGACATGACCTTGCCCCGGCCCTGGCAATAGGGACAATCCATGTAGGTGGTGGAGCGAATGCTTTGCTCCACGCGCTGGCGCGTCATTTCAAGCAGGCCCAGCTGGGAGATTTGCAGGACGTTTGTCCGTGCCTTGTCATTTTTCAACGCCTCCCGGAGCACCTTGTAGACCGAGGACTGGTTGCGCTTTTGCTTCATGTCAATGAAGTCAATCACCACCAGGCCGCCTACGTTGCGCAGGCGCAACTGGCGGGCCACCTCCTCGGCGGCCTCGGTGTTGACCTGGAGGATCGCCTCCTCCTGCGACTTGCCGCCCTTATGGCGGCCGGTATTGACGTCAATGGCGACCAGCGCCTCGGTCTCGTCAAAGATCAAATAGCCGCCGGACTTCAGCCACACCTTCCGGCGGAAGGCGTTCTCAAGCTGGCGCTCCACCTCGAAGTGTTCAAAGATCGCCGCCTCGCCGTCATAGAGCTTTATTTTTCCGCGCGCGCGCCGCGAAATGCGCGAAACGGTGTTTCGGATGCTCTCAAATTCCTCGCGGGAATCAATGACGATGCGGTCAATATCCTCCGTCAGGGAGTCGCGCACCACGCGTTCCACCAGGTTGGGCTCCTGATGAAGGCGGCAAGGCGCGGGCTTTTCGCGCATGCCCGTCTCGATCTCCTGCCAGATTTCCAGCAGGGAGCGCAGGTCGCGGGCAAAGCTGACCTTGCGGGCGCCCGCGCCCGCGGTTCGCACGATCAGGCCGATGCCCGCGGGTATCGGCAGGCGGGCCAGGACCTTCTTCAGCCGCTGGCGCTCCTCCGCATCCTCGATCTTGCGCGAGACGCCCTTGAGATTGCACCCCGGCATCATCACCAGGTAACGTCCGGGGATGCTCAGGCTGGCGGTCACGCGGGGCCCCTTGGTGCCAATCGCGCCCTTGGTGACCTGCACCACGATTTCCGAGCCGATGGGAAACCGCTTGGCCATTTCCCCCGGGGCAAACTTCTTCTGCCGGGTGGAACGGGCGATCCCCTCCTCCGCCTCCAGGCGCGCGGCATCCTCCGGGATCATATCCCAGTAATGCACAAAGGCATTCTTCTTCATGCCAATGTCAATGAAGGCGGCTTGCAGGCCATCCTCAAGATTCTGCACCTTGCCCTTGAAGATACTGCTGACAATGCGCTCCTCGCTGTTGCGCTCGATGAAGAACTCCTCCAGATTGCCGTTCTCCATGACCGCGACGCGCGTCTCCAGGCTCTCCGCGTTGATGATAATTTCTTTTTTTATTTTTTTTCCAATGCCAAACATGCGCAAATACTCCCACATGGTATGTTCCTCATCGCCGGAATCGGCGTATATATACACTCTGCACGATGCCCAGCCCAATCATCGTGCTAATCATGAACGACCCCCCGTAGCTTAACAGCGGCAGGGGAAGACCCGTAATCGGCAACAGGCCGATGGTCATGGCCATATTCACCGCCACATGGAAGAAGAGTGAGCTGGTCACTCCCACCGCCAGGAGACGGCCCATTTTGTCGCGTGCCAGCAGGGCCGCCCGGATTCCGCCGGTGAGCACTGTGGCGTATAGCGCCAATAACAGGGTGGAACCTGCAAATCCCATCTCTTCGGCAATGACCGAATAGATGAAATCCGTGGGGGCCACGGTGCGGGGCAAAAAGCCCAGCAGGTTTTGTGTCCCCCTCAAATATCCTTTTCCCCAGAACCCGCCGGATCCCACGGCAATGGCGGACTGGATTTTGTTCCAGCCGGCGCCGAGCGGATCACGTCCAGGATCAAGGAAAACCAGGATGCGCTCGCGCTGGTAATCTCCCAGCACGAACCAGCCCAGCGGCATCAACAGGATGCCGATTAAAACCAACAACGCCAGCGTCCGAATGGGCACACCAGCCGCAAACATCATGAAAAAAGCCACCGGCACAAGGACCGAGGCGGTCCCCAGATCCGGCTCCTTGAGAATCAGGAGAAACGGGACGGCCATGATCAGCAGGACCTGGCCGACGAGCTTCAGGGGCGCCATGGAACGTCCGGGCCGGCTGAGAAAACGGGCCAGCGCGATCATCGTGGCCACCTTGGCAAACTCCGAAGGCTGGACTTGAATGCCAAACAGATTGAGCCAGCGATAGGCGCCATAGACCTTCTTGCCGATCAACAGCACCAGGATCAGCAGGACCAGCCCCAGCGCATACAACGCCCAGGAGGCATCCCTCAACTGGTGGTAATCCACCGCCGCAAACACCAGGAAAATGCCGATGCCCATCAGGGCCCACAGGATCTGTTTTTCAAAGAAGGAGCCGGCCGGCAAATCGTCACTGCGATAGGAGGCGCTGTAGATGAAGGTGATGCCCACCATCAGCAAGGCCGCAATCGCCAGCACCATCGTCCAATCCAGGCGGCCCAATAATTGTTTCAGCGGGCGGAGAGACATCAGCCTTCTCCTTTCATGGGCCGCTCCAGCTCCAGCAAACGGGTTAGGATCTTCTTCACCAGCGGTGCGGCGGTGGTTCCTCCGCTCATGGCATCCTCCACCATCACCACCAGGGCATAGCGGGGCTGATCGAAGGGCGCGAACGCAATCATCCAGCCCAACTTGCGCCCCTCCTCCTTGCGCCCGATCTCGGCGGTTCCAGTCTTCCCGGCGGCCGTCCATCCGGGCGTATGCGCCTGCCGTCCGGTTCCCCGGTCGGCCTCGACCACATCCTTCATGCCCTTGCGAACAACCTCGATATTCGAGGGCTTCCAATTCAGCTCGCTGGCCACGGAGGGGGAAATCGTTCGCAGGCTTTCGCCCTTGGCATCCAACACTTCCAACAACAGGCGGGGTTTGTACACATGTCCGCCATTGGCAATCGCCGCGGTCATCATCGCCATTTGCAGGGGCGTGACCAATAAAAAGCCCTGCCCGATGGAGAGATTGCAGGTGTCGCCATCGCGCCAGCCATCGCCCTGTGTGCGCCGTTTCCAGTCATCATCCGGCAGGAGGCCGGGAGGTTCATAATCCAGGCTGATGCCGGTCTTCCGCCCCAGGCCCAGCGCGGCCGCCATGCGCACGATCGGGTCCACCCCCACCAACAATCCCAGGTGATACAAATAGACGTTGCAGGAATGTTGAAGGGCCTGCTGAAGATTCAGAACGCCATGCCCAGGGGTGAACCAGCATCGAAACCGCGCGCGGCCCAGTTCAAAGTGACCCGGGCAATTGAACGTCACGGAGGGGGTGACCGCGCCATTTTCCAAGGCCGCCAGCGCCACCACCGGCTTGAAGATACTGCCCGGCGGAAAGGCGCCCGCCACCGCGCGGTTCATGAGAGGCTTGTCAGGATTCTTCAGCAGGGCGGCCCATTCCTTGGAGGGAATGAAGGGAATAAAGGTGTTGGGATTAAAGCCGGGAGCGCTGGCCAGCGCCAGTACATCGCCATTGCGCGGGTCCACGACCACCACCGCGCCATTGCGACCGTTCAGGGCCTCCTCCGCAACCTGCTGAATCCTGACATCCAGCGCCAGGCGGAGATCACGTCCATTTTGCGGATCACGCATGCCCATATCATCATGCCGGAACCCGGAGACATCCACCCGCACAAGGCGCCCACCTGCCTCTCCACGCAACAGGTTGTCAAAATGTTTTTCCACGCCCGCCTTGCCCGCCATCTCCGGCAGGTAGTAATGGTACGGACGCTCCTCATCCTCCTGGGCAATCTCCGCGCGCCCCACATAGCCCAGCATATGGCAGGCCATTTTCTCGTAGGGATAGACCCGCACCGGTTCAACCTGAAGATCAAAGCCGGGAGTCAGGTGCGTCCCCTCCGTCATGCGGGCCAGCGTGGTTTCGGAGATATCTTTCCAGGCCAGCAACGGGAGCGGCAGGCGCTTGCGGATATGAACCTGGATATCCTCCCGCGTGATCTGGCGGGGAATGCCCAGGGTACGGGAAAGCTCATCGAGCTGATGCTCCACGGCCGCGATGGTGCGGGGCCAACGCCCCGGCTGGCGGAGCTCTTCGAGATAAACCGCAATGCAATAGCTGGGGCGGTTATCCGCCAGCACCATGCCGTTGCGGTCGGAAATGCGGCCTCGCAGGCCGGGAATGCGCACCCGCCGGACGCTCTGCTTGAGCAGGTCGGCCTGGTAGTGCTGTCCATGCGCCACCTGGATGCGCCACAGGGCGCCCGCCAGCAGGAGAAAGGCCGCCATCATGCCGGCCAGCAACAGCCGCAAACGCCAATACTCATCGTCCCATAAATCTCGAATCGCCACTACACGTCCCTTTCCTCAAGGTTTCCCAGCATGCGATCCAGCGCCTCCAGCAGTTGGATCTCCAGCGGGATGATCGCGGCCCCCAACACCACCGAGCCCAGGATTTTCACCACCGCCCAAGCGGGGTGAATCACCAGCAAGTCCGCCCCCGTCAAAAAGATCACCAGGGCCAGGGTCACACATCCGGCGGCCACCGCCCCAAACATCGCATGCGTCAGCCACGCCCCCACAAAAATGATCCCCCGATACCGGCTGACCAGCAGGGCCACCACGCAAAAAAAGAAGGAGGAATACCCCAGCGGGATCAGGCCCAAGGCATCCTGCAAAAGCCCCGCCAGCACGGAGGCGGCCATCAGAAAAGGCATTTCATGATGAAACGCATAATGCAGGCAAAGCCCCAGCAGAATCGGCGGGGTGGCCTGCCCCAGCCAGAACCAGGTGGGAAAGACCGTCTGCAACACCGCCGCACACACCAAGCTGAAAAGCAGGACCACCCCTCTCATGG
>CAZFSE010000117.1:0-13722 GCA_964521805.1 uncultured Verrucomicrobiota bacterium | reverse complement strand
ACGAAGAAAAAGATGGAACTGATTCTTCTGCAATATCTTTGTTATCTTTGTTTCCTTCTGTGAAAAACTCTTTCTTTGAACTTCTTGTTGTTTATTGCAGTTCTGGGCCCTTAAGGCACTAATGGAATCATATAATACTACATCATGCTCAGACCTTTGTCATGACCTCCAGCAACGGGACCTCCCATTCGTCCGGGCCGCTGGGAGACGGGGTGACTTCAAATTCTCGGCACCAGTGAATGACGGCATGAACCCGGACCTCTTGAATCGCGGAAAGCTTGCCGTGCCATTCCTCATTGGCCTGCGCGGAAAGCACGCCGATCTTGTGGCTTTGCGCATCCGTGATGATGATTCGTTCCCCCTGCTCTTGCAGGCGCACCGGAGAACCAGGGCGCAACCGGGCGATATACTGTCGAACTTGCCCCCCGTCAGGCGCCCGGGCGGGATAGCTCAGCCACATGCACGAGGCATCCAGCAGGGCATAGCGGCGCTGTAACACGTCATCTGCCGGAACCGCCTCAACCCCGGCGCGAAGCCTGCGGACTTCCGGTCCGTTGAGCGCCGGGATAAACGGATGTGAAAGGCCCGCCAATTCACACAGGCAAAGACGTTTCCGGGCGCGGGTCATGCCCACATAAAACAGCCGTCGTTCTTCCTCCTGCTGGGCACGGGTGTGCGGACGTGGCCAATGGCCCAGGATGGTCACGCGGTCGAACTCAAGCCCCTTGGCCGCATGAACCGTGGACAAGTACACGGAGCCTTCCGGACAGGGCTCACGCTGAAGCGCATGAAGAGCCTCATACAGGTAATCCATGGCTTCGTCGCCCATCCGATCCCGATTGTTGGTCTCCTCCTTCCACTCCTCAAGAACGCCCTCCAACAATCTGCACCAAGGGTTGTTCAGGTCATAGAAGCTCATCCCCCGGAACGCTTCTTGAATCTCTTCGGCCCGAAGAAGCTCCTGGCGGTGCTGTTTCAAATGCCGGAGCAAGGAATGTGCTTCACGAAGCAGGTGCAGGGGAACGGACGCTTTGTCCGCCGCGCTAAAGGCCGGGATGCCCTGGCTCTCCAGCGCGGCGCGAATGGGATGTAGTTCCTCCCGGGTCCGCGCAAAGATCGCCATGCCTTCACCTGCCTGGCGTGCGGCCATCACGGATTGAAGGACAAACCGCGCTTGCTCGAAAGGATTGTTGCAGGCGGCAATCTCCACGGGATGCCCCGGCGGATCCCTCAGGCGGGCCGAATTGATCTGGATGGGATGCTCCCTCTTCATCCGATCCTGGTTTTGTGCAATCAGTCTGTTTGCAGCGTCGATAATCGGGGCGGTGGAACGGTAATTCTCAATAAGATAGTGGATTTTCGCCTCATAGTCGCGCTCGAACTCCCGGATGAACTGCACGTTTGCGCCGCGAAATGCGTAAATATTCTGATCATCATCGCCGACGGCCAGAATGGACAGCTTCGCATCGGCGTTGCTGGAATCCAGGGTCCGTCCGGCAATGGCGGAAATCAACTCATATTGCGGGCGGTCAATATCCTGATACTCATCAATTAAAATGTGGCGGTAGCCGGCTACCAGACGGTCGCGAATTTCGTCCCGCTCCAGCCCGGGGATGTCGCACTCCCCGCGCAGGTACTGGACAGCGGTCGGAATCATCTGATCCAGGGCCGGCAACTCGCCCCCTTTTTCCGCCCGTGCGGAAAGAGAGGCGCCAATCAGCCGCATGGCCAAGGCATGGTAGGTTTGAATGGTCACCCCGGAGGCCTCCCGCCCCACCAGATCACGAATGCGCTGGCGCAGGCTTACGGCGGCGGCGCGGTTAAAACAGAGCACCAGGATTTCGCGAGGCCGCACCCGCTCCACCCGCAAGAGATAGGCACAGCGATGCGCAATTACCCTGGTCTTGCCGGAGCCCGGACCTGCCAGCACCAGCATATTCCGCCCTGGGCGGGCCGCAACCACCGCGGCTTGCACCGCGTTATTCAAATGATCCACAATTTTCTGATACGATTCCGCGCTGGTGGCCCGCTCCAGCATGGCTTCTTCACCCGCAAAAAATGTTTGGACGAACTGCACTTTTCCCATGGTGAAGTAGCCAGCCACCAGCGCCAGGGCGTTCTTGATCTTTTCCAGCCCAAGATCCGCATATTTCTTCATCACGTGAATCTGAAAATTGCGTTCCCGGTAATGCTCTCTCAGTGAGGAAAAGTCGCCGGACGTGAAGGAGCGGCCCTTGGCCTCCGGGAGAATCGTAATGGTCATGGCCTGGCGAAAGACCGCCAGCCCCTGTTGGAGAATGATGACTTTTTGCTCATGCAAAAACAGCAGGCCGCGCTCAAAGGCCGCATGCAGATTCTTGATTTGCGGGGCAAGCAACAGGTCGCCCTGCAGGGCGTTCAACATCTCGCTTTCGTTGAATTTCACGAGGTGCTCGCCGTTCGAGGAAGGCTCGATCTTCCGGACCAAGGCTTGGAGCAGAAGGGCGGCGATCGTCTGCCGCTTTAAGGCCGTTTCGATCAGGTTGTCCCAGGACCGCTTCACCTTGACGCGGTAATGCTCCTTGTTTTGATACTTCAGTTCAATGCTTCCATGGCTTCCGGCCAGCCCTTGTCCATCGAGCACCAGACTGTTCAGCAGGCCGCGGAGGGTTTCCGGCGCGCAGGTAAACCCCTCATCCAGCAGGCGCTGGTTCAGGTGGCGCAGGCCCAAGGCCAGCCAGCCTTCAGGATCGGGCTCCGTCTCCCGTAGGATCGCAAGCATGGCCTTTTCGATGGCGCAGATATGGGCCAGCGTTTTCTCGGATGCATTCTGACAGCGTACCTTGACGTAGGCGCTGAGCAAGGTGTCTTTTTCGATGATGCGCGCCTGGACCATGTCGTTGAGAATATGGAGCACCGGGAGGGTGTCGTGGTGCAGAACCTGGCTGGGCTTGCTGGGATCCGTGACTCTGGCCAGTGACGGAAGTTCTGCCAAATGATCCACGCTAATGCCTTCCGTGTTGCTGTTAAAAATACAGCCCAGAATAGCCATCCATTGCTTTTTGGTGCGTTGTGAAAGGTCGCTTCGCGCGTCAATCGCCTGTTGCGCCTCCTCCATCGAGCGGACCAGCGGGCGCACCTGCAAGACCTGGGTCCGATTCTCATTGCGCTGAACGAAATGACCCCGCTCCAGCATGGAAATGGCGGTATTGACCATCGTGGCGGCCATGGGATCCATCATCGTAAACTCGGTGGACACCGCCTCATCGCGCAGGATTTCTCCCGCCGTAATCACCACGGAATTGTTTTCATCGCGCTTGGCGCGGCGCAAGCCACGCAGAATCTGGGCAATGTCATGGCGGGTCAGCCGCGAAAACGCGCTGAGAGAGAACTGCGTTTCGATGTCCTGCGGGTCATACAGCAGAATGCACCGGGCCATTTGCCGGTCACGCCCGGCGCGTCCCGCTTCCTGAAAGTAGCTCTCCAGCGAGCCGGGAATGTCCGCATGAATCACCAGTCGTACATTGTCTTTGTCAATGCCCATGCCAAAGGCGTTGGTGGCGCAGATGTGCTGGATATCGCCGGCGATGAAGGCATCCTGAATCCTCCGCTTTTCGGGCGCTTCCAGCCCTGCATGAAAGGCCTCCGCGGAGAGTCCGGCTTTCTGCAACCATTTGGCCATGTCTTCCGTGCCTTGGCGCGTCGCGCAATACACCACCGCCGATCCGCTTTCACGAACCGGCAGGAGGCCGGCCAACAGCTCCCTCACCCGCTCGCGCTTCTCCGCCATTCCCACCACCTGCACTTCAAAGCCAAGATTGGTTCGCTCCGAACCGCCATCGAGCACCACCAGCTCCTGCGAGAGATGTTCGCGAAAGTGCTGACAGATCTCCTCCACCACATCCTGCTTGGCGGTGGCGGTGAAACAGGCGACCGGCGGGCAGTTTGAGGCCTTCAGCCCGGACTGCTCCAGAATAAACCGGGAGGCATAGAGATAGTCGGGCCGGAAGGAATGCCCCCACCGCGATAAGCAATGGGCCTCGTCAAACACCCAGCAGGCAATCTCCCGCTCGCGCACGCAGTTTCTGAATGAAACATTGCGCAACTGCTCGGGCGACACGTATAAAATGGCGACATCACCCAACCGCACCCGCTCCAGCACATCGCCGCGTTCCGGGGGCGTCAGCAGGCCGTACAGCGCCGCCGCGAACGAGGACGAGGTCAGGCGGTTGAGATTGTCCACCTGGTCCTTCATCAGCGCCTGCAAAGGGGAAATCACCACCGTCAGCGCGCCTCGGCGGAAATTATGAACCAGCGCGGGCAATTGGTAGCAGAGCGACTTACCTCCGCCGGTGGGCAGAATGGCCAGCAACGGCTGTCCGTTCAACCCCTGCCGAATGATGGCCTCCTGAAGACTGCCGCCATCGGGCGCTCTGGGCTCCATCCGAAACGCATCAAAGCCAAAGAAACGCTGAAGTTGCAGAGCGGGATTGTGGTGTTCCACGCAGTATGGGCATGCGCTATCCGCACAGCTTTGCGCCCGCAGGCGGCGCACCATCACCGAAACGTCTGAAAACTTGTGTCTCACCCAGGGGGGCAGAATGGAGTTGGAGCCCGCCACCGGCAACCAGGCCAGGACATAGGCCGCCGTCTCGCGAACGGCCATGCGGGGAATTTCGCCGGCCAGCGTGCGGGCCGCGACGCGGCATCCCCGCTGGCTGGCCTGGGCGCAAAAAAACTCGGAGGCCTCCGCGTCCGTGAAGGGCTCAACGTCCAAAGCCCGGAAAAACGGAAGCATGCGTTCTGAAAAGGCCCAGGCGTAAAATCGCAGTCTGCCAGGATCGTGGGTCTTCATCCGTTCAAAGACCGCCCACTGATCTTCAAACAGCCGCCCGGCATTCCGGGCATCGCAGACCGGATCATTTATGGCGGTGCGCAACAACCGGTAATCCTTCACCAAATGATGATACGGATTCTCCGGGAACGCGATGGGAGAAAGAAACAGCGTGTCAATGACCGGCAAGCGGTGCAACGACAAGCGCGGAAAAGAAGCGCGCAACACCGGCAGATCGTGATCCAGAATATTGTGCCCCAGCACGTACTCCGCATCGCGCCCCAGTTCATCGAGCATTTGTTCGATATCTGAAGACCGGAACCGCCCCTTGAGAAAACCCTCCTGTGCGCCATGGATGACACCGGCCTTGAGGATCTTGCCATCCGGCGTGGTCTCCAAGTCCAGAAGGAGGCTCCTGCTCAAGATGGAATGGTGTAGCTCCATTTCTGTGCAGGTGATTTAACTCAAAGGCACCAGCGCCCACAGATAGATATGGGTGTCCAGCAGGAGCCTCATTTCTCCTCCCCATGGAACATGGCGCTGATTTCCTGATGCTCTTTGCAAAAGCCTTCCGGGATACTGCACTTCCCCGCCAGGCCCCCCAGCTTTCGCTTCCCGGATAGTCTATGCGGCACAAGGTCTACTAAGGGCAGATTGTTCTTGGCGATCACGATTTTCTCGCCATGAAAAGCCCGGTCAATGAGATCTGAAAAATGTGTCCGCGCTTCCGCTATATTAATCATCATAGTCTGCTCCATGAATTACGTCATGACCAAATATTCTTACCGCCCGCATTAGGGGCCGGTCCACTTGATCAGGAAGGGGCACTTGACCTCCGGCTCGATATCGTCCCAGCGTCCATCCCAGTAAAAGACCAGGGAATGCTGGGCCTTGCGGGAATTATCCGGCTGGCCGCCCAGCCAGTGCGCAAAGACCCAGGGCTCGCCGCTGACCCATTGCCAGTCCCCTTCCCGCTTTGCATCGGTCCCGCCCAGCCGGATCGGGATGCCGGGCAGGGCAAAGTTTGCGACCATCCAATCCAGCTCTTCCTTGCTGGCGACCGCCGCCAAAGTCCCGCCCACTGAACGGCAGAAAGCCACGGCCTCATTGAAATCCGCATAACCGGGCCCCAGCGCATAGTGGTTTTTCTTGAAGGCCTTCGCCATCGAGCGGATATTTTGCGGATCGGCAGACGATTTCTTAAAGTCAGGAATTCTCTGCTCCGCCAGGGTTTTGAGCAGGCCCGCAAACGGCGCAAAGGCCGGGATGCCCTCCAGTTCGCCGGCCAGCGTCCGTGCGCGCTGAATGGCGGTGTCGTAATCGCCTGCCTCGATGGCCTTCGAAATCGGAAGGATAAACTGGACTCTATCCCAAGGATTCCAGTGAATCATTTGAAGCGTGGTCATTCCCTTGAGCGGGGAGAAATCCTGAATCCGGGTGCCCGGAATGCTCAGCGTATGCAAGGGCATGCCCTGCAGGGGGGATAAATCCGTCACGTGAGTGCTGGAGATATACAGATGGGTCAACGACATTCCGGCCAGTGGCCTCAAATCGGAAAGCCCACCACACATATCCAGGCTCAGTTCCCGCAGGGGAAGTGCGCTGAGGGGCGTGAGATTGGTCACCCCGGTCCATGAGACGTTCAGGCTTTCCAGCGGCATGCCCTCCAGCGGGGACAGATCCGTGACGGCCGTGCCCGCCACGGAAAGTGTCTTCAACGCCATGCCCTTGAGCGGCTTGAGGTCTGGAATCTTGGTCTTCCACAAACTGAGCCATTCGAGTGGAACCGTTCGCAGGGGGCGAACATCCGCCACAGGGCACCCGCCCAAGTCCAGTTTGACGATCGGCATGTCCGACAGCGTGCTGATAATGTTCACGGGATTACCCGCGAGAATCAAGGTCCTGAGCGGCGCACCCTTCAGGGGCCTGACGCTTCTGACCTTGCATCCCGACAGGTTGAGATCTTCGAGTGGCATGCCTTCGAGAATCTGAATATCGTCCACCGGGCAACCGCTGAGGTCGAGAATTCGCAGGGGCATCATGCGCAGGGCCGAGAGGTCGCCCACCTTCGTCTTTGAGAGGTTGAGCTTCGTCAGGGGCAGGCGCTCAAGGGCGGCAATCGTGGAGAGTTCGGGATTGTTGGAAAGGTCCATCTCAATCCCCTCATTGTTGACATCGTGCAGGAAGGTCATCTCGGAGACCTGGGGATTTTCCGACTTCAACCGCTTGATGGCCTGATCCAGAATGGCCTGATCCACCTCGCGGGGCACGGTATCCACGCGTTCCAGAACGGTCAGCAACCCGGCCGCCTGGCTTGCCTTTTCGCTGTCGCCATAGCTCTGCCTGAACTTTGAAGCGGCCTCACGAATTCGCGCCACATCGGCGGCGGGATAAGATTTTCGGCGAACGGAGCGAAGCACCTCGTCCGTGGCGCCCGCATTCGGAGGAAGCCCCGCGATTCGCAACAGGTTGGCAAAAGCCTTCTCCGCCTCCAGTTCCCGCGCGCCCGCCATCTTCCGGCCTACCCGTTGGGCCAGTTCATCGCCCAACAACCCACCAGCCCTCTGAAAAAACCGCTCTGCAACGGCCTCTTTCTGCCACTGGTTTGCGATCAAACCGCGCATGATGTCGAGATCGGGCACGACCTCTTTGCCCAATCGTTCAAAGCGTTCCTGAAAGGCCAGCTCATCCACACGGAAGTTTCGTTGCGCATAGCCCGCCCCGCCGAAATTGCGTTGGGCGCGGATGGCGCCGTCGCTCCCGACGGTGCCGATCTTCAGCAACTGGGGGCCGCTCATGAAGTCAACCATCACCTCACGCCCCTGGTTCGCCCGGAAGGAATCGAGGATGACCTGCGGCATGGCCGCCACTTTTCCGCACAGCTCCCGCAAAGACTGTAACGCCTGGTCCACGGGCGGAGGATAGCCCCCGCCCGCCACCGCCTCCTCGATACGACTGGAGGCCTGCGCAAAATCCAATTTGAGAAGGTCATCCGCCACCGCGCCGACCAGAGCGTCCAGCCGCGCCTGGGCGGCCTCAACTTGCTCCTGGCGGGCCTTTTCCGCCTCCGCAACCCGCCGAACCAAGTCCGCTTCCAGCGTCTTGCGCACCTCAAGGGTATCCGCGGCATAAGCTCCTGCGTAGTTCAGAAGCAGAGTAGAGGCTTGCGCCAGGTTGTTCTCGGCCAGCAATTGTTCGGCCTGAGTTTTCAGCCGGGTGACAACCGCCTCAACCGCCTTTTCCCGTGCCGCGGCCAGACGGCGCAACTCATTGCCGGCCCGAATCTCAAACTCGGTGCCTTTGCCTGCATCCTGAACCTGCCCGAACCAACGCATGGCGCCATCCAGGTCATCAGGATGCTCCTGCTCATAACGAACGGCTTCGGCGAACTGCCGTTCAAAGGGAGAAATCTCCGGCTCAATCGCCTGCGGCACAGGCGCCGGCGGGGCGTTTTCTTTCACAGCAACCACAGGGGCGGGCGGCTTCACGGCCAGCCATTGGCGCACCACCAGGAACCCCGCCAGGAGGGCGATCAACAGCACCCCTCCCACCATCAACCCCAGCCAGGACCCGCCCTTTTCCCTGGGCAAAACGGCGCGATCCTGCAGTTTCTTCACCTGCGAATGGCGCAGGACAATCTTTTTGTGATCCAAAAGAGCATTTCCGCCCATGGCCCGAACCCGCAACATGGCTGACTCGCCCGGGCCCAGCGGTGTCTTGGAAGGATGCTCGCCTGCGATGGCGCGCTCGATGTCGCCGATCAGCGCGCTCCAGCTTGGATGCCGTTGATCACGATTCTTGGCCAGCATCAGCGCCAGCAGTTCCACACAGGGCTCGGAAATGTCCGCATTCAGCTCGCGCGGGTCCGTGAGCGGCTCCTCCGCCTGCAGTTGAAAGATCTCTTCGGGACTGTTGCCATCAAACGGGAGCTGGCCCGTGAGCAGATGATAGAGGGTCGTGCCCAGTGAATAAATATCCGCGCGAAAATCTATCTCCACACCGCCGGCGCCCTGCTCGGGGCTCATATAATTTGGCGTCCCAACAATCCATTGTTCCGTGGCGAGCACACCGGCATGCCGGAGGCTCGTGGAGAGCCCCAGATCGGTCAGCCGCGGATGGCCGTGCAGATCCATCACGATGTTGGCGGGCTTGATGTCGCGATGCAACAACCGGTGTTCAGCCCAGGCATAGTCCAGCGCCCCCGCCAGCTTCAGAATGATCTCCAGGGCCTCCTTTTCGGGAATGGATTTCTGCCGTTCAAGCCGGGCGGCGAGCGATTCCCCCACGTACGCCATGGCCAGGTAATAGACCCCGTTATCCTCGCCCGCCTCATGCGCGGTGACGATGTTGGGGTGCTCAAGCTTCGCCTGCAGGCGCACCTCCTGGAGAAACATCTCAACAGCATGCTTGTCCCTGGTGATGCTCGGTGGAAGGATCTTGAGCGCCACATCGCGATCCATGGAAACCTGGTGGGCCAGATAGACCGCGCCCATGGCGCCGCGGCCCAGGAGCTGTTTGATTTTGAAGCCGCCGATGGTAACTCCAGGGCCGAGAGGCTTGGGCGGGATGGTGACCATGTTCTGGCATTGCGGACACTGCACCCGCGTCCCCACCGCGGTGGCTTCGATCTCCAGTTTGGCGACGCATTGGGGGCAAAAAAAAGAGATAAGCACGGGAGCCCTTTCAGGACATGCCAAAGTGAAAACGCAGATCGAACGGCACGGGCACGCGCCCGTTTGTACCGGACTGAAACAGCGCATCAACCGTGTTCAGATTACCGAAAGAGAAGGGTCAGGTCAAATGCGAAGCCGCATGATGCGCGCGCAAGAAGGCTCTATTCCGCGCGTCGAACAACACGGAATCCGCCAATATCGCTTTCCATATCCGCTTCATCATATCGGCGGAAGGCCACCCGGCTTTCAAACGCATAGCTCATCCAATCCCCGCCACGGATAACCCGCCCGCGTCCAGTGTCCGGCCCCCTGGGATTGCTCGATGGCGAGGAGGCATAATAGACGATCTCAAACTTGTCCCAGCACCATTCATGGACATTGCCGGCCATTTGATAAAGGCCATAGCCGTTAGGCGCGAAGGTTTCGGCGGGAGCGGTATAGGGCCACACGCTCATATAATCAGGGTGGTCTCCGCGTGTTGGGCTGGTGTCATAAGCGTATTCGTTGGTGGAAACATAATTGGCGCGCGCATGCTGGATTTCATCGCTGTCACTCCACGGGAAACGGTGGCCCGCCACGCCCCCACGCGCGGCGCATTCCCATTCAGCTTCGGTGGGCAGTCGATAGCCGCTGGCCGTCCAATTGCAGACCACGTTGCTGTCCACACCCGTCCGGTACACCTGCCCACTGCTGGCATAACAGGCCGCCAGGCTTTCCTGTTCACTGCGGGCATTGCACCATTTCACGGCGTCATACCAATTGATGAACTGCACGGGGTGATTGGTGGCCCGGCCCGAGCCCGGATTGTCGAAGGCATAGCCATTGTTGGTCGCCCAGGCATACACCTGATCCCACTCCCGCTTGGTCACTTCCCGCGTGCCGATATCGAAGGCATCGAGCGTGACGGCATGCTGGGGAATTTCGCCCATGTAGCTTTCCTGCCCCATATTGGTGGCGGCGCCCATGATAAAAGAAGTCCCGGAAATGCGAACCATGGGCGGGATGGCCAAGGTGGCCACAATGCGGTACAGCATGGGCACAGACGCCGTCACAAGGCCCTCACCCGTGGCCGGAATGGCGTCGAGCCATTGTCCCTGGGGGCCGGTAAACGTGGCCCAGGTTCCTGCTGGTGACGGCGCCCACTCCACCCGGTATTCCACGGCATTGGTCAACTCCTGAAAGGCGATTTGTCCGCTTGATTCAAACGACGCCACAACCACGTCCTCCGCCTGCGCCCGGCAGAGCGCGCACAGGATTGCCAAACAAACAACCAGCTTTCCAGACTGCATGACAAGGGCCTCCTCTTGGGGTTGAATGCCTCACAGAACAATGCTGATGATACCCGCCGAACCACGAAGAGGCAAGCTGGAGGATGATGTCATGAATGATTCACTTCTTTGGAAGGCGCCTTCCCTCTTGCGGTTTTCCGGCGAAGAGGGTATGGGTGGCGCTGAATGAAGGCACATGACATTCTGGTCTGGGTGGCGGTGCTGTTGCTGGTGGATTCGGCCATCGGACTGCTGGGCGCAAACCGCTGGCAGAAACTGGCGCCGCGCCTGCCCATTCAGCGCATTGCGCTGGTGGAAGCGGTTTTGGCGCTGGTGTTGGCGGCCCTCTGGCTGGTGAACCGGTGATCAGCACGCCTTCGCAAAGGTCAGAGCACGATGTCGAACAGCGCCCTTGAAAAGGTTTCGGCAGAATCCCACCGGTCCTCCACATTGGCCTCCAGGGCTTTTCGGAGAAGTTCGGAGACCTCCGGCGGCATGTGCCCCAGGTTCTGGGGGCCCTGCTCAAGAATCCGCGGGCTCTCCAACTCCTCGGGAAACGGCAAATCGC
The DNA here is from genome assembly GCA_964521805.1 of uncultured Verrucomicrobiota bacterium. Classification (GTDB taxonomy): domain Bacteria; phylum Verrucomicrobiota; class Kiritimatiellia; order CAIQIC01; family GWF2-57-35; genus CAZFSE01. The sequence goes on along the minus strand of CAZFSE010000117.1, from coordinate 2,400 downwards.
CTGTCACCAACTCGTGAAGAATCATGCCCAGGGAATAGATGTCCGCTTGTGCGGTGAGGGGTTCTCCCCGCAGGCGCTCCGGGCTCATGTAATAAAACGTCGCCGGATCCAGGTCGCCTTTATGGGTATCGGCCAGCAACCCATCCCCAATGTCCGTGATTTTCAGCACGCCATCGCCCGTCAGCAGAAGATTGGAAGGCTTGATATCTCCATGCACCATGCCTTGGCGGTGGACGCAAGCCAGCGAGTCGGCGCAGACTTTTCCAATTTGCAAAACGGTGGGCAGTGGAAGTTTGTGATAGAGCTTGAGCACTTCACGGAACGACTGCCCTTCCACCAATTCCATAATCAGGCAAAACCGGGGCCCCGCCTCCTCCAACCCGTGCAGGCGCACGATGTGCTTGTGAGAAATTTGCATGGCCTGCCGGGCCCTCTCGTGCAAGGCCGCCAGGGCCTTTTCATCCCGGCTAAACTTCTTCGACAAGACCTTGATGGCGACTGGACAGGAAAGCAGGGAATCCTCTGCCCGATACACCACGCCCATGGCGCTTTCTCCCAAGACATCCACCAGGCGGTAACGCTCGCTCTCAAACTCGCTGGCAAATTGCGAAGCCTTGGAAGGACGTTCTGCCGACGGCGCATTTTTCTTGCGAACAAGACGGATTTCCTTGGGATCTTCAGCAGGGCCGGCGTCCTGCCCGGCGAAGGTTTCCGCCGGGGAGATGGTGGCGGACGCGCCTTTCTTTACAATGCGAATCTGGGGCTTGCCGGAAGAAGGCGGTGCGCCCGCGCTGGTTTTGGGTGCGGCCTTGATAATGAGAGGCTTGCGGGCGGGGTCCTCCTGGGCGGCCAGCCGGCAGGTCTCCTCCCGCACATCCCGGCCCAGGGCATTCAGATCTTTTTGCCGCCGGTGGAGCATGGAGGATCGCTTGAGCCCATCTTTCACATGCTGGACCATCTTTTCCATCTGCCAGGGCTTTTCGACGTATTTCCAGATGCCCCCCTCATTGATGGCCCGGATGGTCTGCTCCATGCCGGCGCCGGCCGTAATGACGATGGACACAATATTGGGATTGGCCTCGCGGGCGGTGATCAGCACGGCATTTCCGCTGATGTCCGGCATGTTCAGATCGCACATCAGGATGGCCACCTCAAGGGACTTGAGCAAATGAATGGCTTCGGCGGGCGAGGTGGTGGGGATGATCTTCGCGGGGATGCCCTCCAATTGCTGGCCCAGCAACTTCAGAACCGTGGGATCATCATCCACGATCAGGATAACAGGACGGTTATCGGATGCCATGATGGGTTCCAAAGGTTAAGCGTTGATCCATGGGCTGGATGTTCTTCAGGATCAGGAGGAAGTTCAAGGCTAAACTTGTTGAGCTGGATGGATTCATCTACCAGTGGTTGTAATGGACAAGTTGATCCAGGGGCATTCTCGATTTGGGGCGGCCGGCATCGGCAGGATACCCCAGTGGCGTCATGGCCACGGCGTCAATCCCCTCCGGAAGGCCAAGAAGATGGCGCAAAGGAGCGTCATGAAAGGCCCCAATCCAACAGGTGCCCAGCCCAAGATCAGCGGCGCCCAGCGTGATATGGTCCATGGCGATGGCGGCATCCACCCAGGCATAGCTGATGCCATCGGCCCGTGTCCACGCCTTGGCCCGCTCAACGAGGACAGCCAGGATGACCGGCGCGGCAATGAACCAGTCCTTGTTGTACGCCTCTGCCAGCCGCCGGCGGACGTCCGGATCGCTGATCACCACAAAATGCCACGGTTGCTTGTTGCAGGCGGAAGGCGCCAGCCGTCCGGCCTCCAGGACCTTTTCCAGCAGTTCGCCCGGAACAGGCCGGTCCTGGTATTTCCGGACGCTGACGCGCCGGGCCGCCAGATCAAGAAAGCTCATGAGCGCCCCCTATATTTTGTTGGCCGTGAAGGTGCCCGTATAGAAGCCTTTGCCGGATGGCTCAGTCGCAGAGCCGTCAATGGACCCGACGATCCGGCCATCCACCACGTTTCCGCTAAAGAAAACCTCCCCAGTCCGGTTGGTGGCGGGCTCGTTCACTGACGCCACCAGGACAAAGGAGCTTCCATTCAAGCGCCCTTCCAGGCTGGCGCCGCTCCAGAGCGTGTCACTGCGCACCACGCCGGATTGATCAATGACGATCCGGATCGTATTGCGCGAGCACTCCGGCGAGGCCCCCTCCAATCCATAGCAGAGCGTCTCGGTTCCCGCATAGGTGCCGGACAAATCCGCGGGGCTGGGTCCATCCCCACCCGATGAGCTTCGGTTGGCCAGATAAATGGCACTGCCCACGACGGCGGCGGCGCCCGCTCCGATCAAGCCGACCGTCAAAATCGTGCCCGTCTTGCTTTTCTTCTCGGGTGTGGAGGGGGCC
>CAZFSE010000116.1:0-13726 GCA_964521805.1 uncultured Verrucomicrobiota bacterium | reverse complement strand
CATGAACCAAGAAAAACGCCGGTTAAGCGCCCATCACCCCTCGATATCCGTAATCCCATACTTCGGCTTCTCCCCAAGCCGCGCTCTCAATTTGTTGATTTCGTTCTTCAATTCCAGGACACGCCCTTCGCGCCCGAGCATCAATTCGTGCCACTGGCGAAGCTCGGTCATTTGCTGTTTCAATTTTTCCTCCGCCTTCTTGATCTCGGTAATATCCCTGACAACCGACACAGACCCTATAATCTCGCCGGAGGGATCTTTGACCGGAGTACTGCTGACCAGGAGATGCCGCAACTCTCCGGTTGCGGGGGTTCGCACGATCTCCTCCTGGTTGTGAAGCACTTCCCCCCGGAGGGCGCGCAGAGGCGGTGCCTCCGCCACCGGCCGCAGGCTCCCATCCGGGCGGAGCACTTCCACGCTTTTTGCCACCTCCTCCACGTTGACCGCCTCCTGCCCCGAAAGGCCGAACACCCTCTGCGCAGAGGGATTTGCCAGCGTGATGTTTTTATCTTTATCCGCATACCAAATCTCATCGGCAACCCCATTGATCAGTGCGGAAAGCCGGTTTTTTTCTTGTTGCACCGTGTTGAGGAGGGCTTTCTTCTCCTCCTCCGCCTGCTTGCGTTCAACCAGCTCCTGCTGGAGTTCCCGGGTGCGCAGAGCGACCTGCCGCTGGAGGGATCGCGACCAGAGCACCCCGGCAAAAATCACCACCAGCAGAGGCACCACGGCCATCAGCAGGTAGCCCACGACGGTTTGCAGGCTGAGGCCTCTCTGCTCATACGGCGCCAGCCATTGGGTCTGAATGGCCCGGTATTCGCCGCTGGCCTTCAGGGCCGCGAGACCCTCGGTAAAGTGCGACAATAATTCTTCGCTGTTGTGGGGTGTTGCGTAACAGTACTCGGCGGAGAGTACCGGCGCCCCGGAGAGGACCAAGTTGGACCAGGCATGCTTTTGAATCCAATAGAGGGCCGGAACCTGTGCCACCAGCGCGGCGTCATACTGGCCCATCGACAGGCCTCGCAAGGCTTCCTCCTGGGAAACCACAGAAACCAACTGTTGTGCATATCCCTGCCGGATGGCCATATCCTCCATGACATCGCCCTTCATGACCACAATCGTCTTCCCGGACAGATCGTTCATGTTTTTGGGTTGGAGCGAGCCCTTGCGCACGACGATGCCGTGCTGGACGATCGTGTGGGGCGGTGAAAAATTGAACTCCTGATCCCGCTCCACCGAGTAAAACATGCCTTGCACCAGGTTGATATTTCCGGCGGCCAGCTTCTTGCGAATGTCCCCCCATGCGCCCAATTGAAAATCAACCTGCAAGCCCAAGTGACGGGCGATGGCCCGGGTAAGGTCCACATTAAAGCCGGCCGGCTGGCCATTTCGGTCCAGATATTCGTAGGGCGGATAGTCAGAATCGCCGCCTACAACAATGCGGCTTAGAGTCTTTCCGGCGGCCTCCATCTCGGAGAACCATTTGGTGGAGAGTTGCCGGAAGGTGCCATCGGCCATGACGAGGGCCAGCCCCTCGTTCAAAAGAGCGAGCAATTTGCTGTTGCCTTTGCGGACGGCAAAGCAGAACTCCTGTGTAAAATCGTTCAGGGGAGGCCCGGCCATCTGGAGGTTCTTGATGCCTGTTTTTTGAAGGAGCTGAAGCGCCAGCAATTTTTGAATCACCACCGCATCGTATTTCCCCGCGGAAAGCTCCTGCAGGGCCTGCTCGAAGGAGGGCAGGGGGATGATGACGGCGCCCAGATTGGAGCGCCGCAGATATTCCTCGGCATTGTCCCCCTGCAACACGGCGACCTGCCGGCCCCGCAAATCGGCGGTTGTCCGGATATCCTCGCGGTCCTCCCGGACCACGAGCACCCCATGCCGCGTGAGATAGGGAACCGTGAAATCGTAGAGGGCTTCGCGCTCGGGAGTTCGCCCCACCAGGGGAAGCGCCTCGATCCGGCCTTCCGCCAGGTCGTCCTTGAGTTCCGACCAAGGGCCCATTTTAAACGTCACGTCTCGGCCCATCGCCTTCGAGGCGGCCTGGAGGAGTTCCACCGAAAATCCATCGGCTTGCCCCTCTGGCGTGGCCAGGCAATAGGGCGGATAATCGTATTCGCAAGCGGAAAGGATGGGGGCCTCTCCCCTCGCGGCCAGCGAGAAGAGAACAAGGACAAGGGCAGGCAGGAGTCGCTGGATCATGGTATTGCCTTGGGGGTTGAGGGTGTATGGTCTTGTTGGATGCTTGCACGACACAGGGGTGGCACTGCTGAACGAACGGCCATGACGGGCCCAAACCAACGAAGCTCTTTGCTCATCCCCCGCGCCCCCCCATCGTGAACTAGACAACCTGCACCACGTCGGAAGACTATCAAACAGCCTTTTCAACCGCAAGACATACTTGCGGGACAAAAAACCTCCCCGGGGTTTGCCCCGACACGTCGGGGTTCGAAAAAAATGTTCCAACCCTTGGAAAAAAGCGAAAAAAAAGTTTCAAGGGTTGGAACATTTTTACAGGGGTTTTTCTCGCCGGGCGGGTGGTTTCCGGCTACTCTGTGGGCATGGCCTGGAGCGGCATTTATCGGCTGATTTGGGGGCGCGATCCGCGGAGGACGCTGATGCGGGTGGTGGTGGCGGGTCTTTTGGCATGGGGCGTTTTACGCTGGGTGGTGCTTCCTGTTTGGATTGACGGGGAGAGCATGGCGCCGACGGTGCGGACCAACCGGGTGCGGTTGGTGAATTTGCTGGCCTGGCGGTTTCGGGATCCCCAGCGCGGAGAGGTGGTGGTCATCCGCATGGCGGGGCGAAGGGTCATGTATCTGAAGCGGGTGCTGGCGGTGCCGGGTGAAACCGTGGCGTTTGAGGCGGGCGCTCTGCTGGTGGGAGGAACTCGGATGGAGGAGCCGTACGTGGTGTATCAGGGGGCGTGGACCATGCCGCCTCTGCTGTTGGGACCGGAGGAGTTTTTTGTGGCGGGTGATAATCGGGCCCAGCCCATGGAGGCCCATAAGGCCGGGGTGGTTCGCCGCGAGCGGATGGAAGGAGTTTTATTGCTATGAGCAGGATGCAGTGGGTCGTTATTTTGTCGGTGGCGGCGGCCCTGACGGGCGGATATTTCTATTACACCCGGGATGCGGCACAAATCAACCGGGCCTTCAAGCGGGTGGTGCAGGCGGTAAACAAAGAGCAGGGCGAATCGGTGGTGATCAGCGCCGCCAAGGCCCGCCTCGCCGCCCAGGTCTTTAGCGAGCATTCGGATATCCAGGCGGGCGATGAGGCTTGGCGCCTGTCGAACCGCACGGAGATTCAGGCCGCCCTGTTGCAACTGCTTTCCATGGTGGACTCCGTGGCAGTGCGCGTGCACGACCAGGAGCTCTCGGTGGATTCTGAGCATGGGCGAGCCTCCATGCAATTAACGGCGCGTGCCACGGTGTCCATCGGCGGCTCAACGGAGACGCTGACCCGGGAATTTCAAGTGGAGTGGGAGAAGACGGAAGAAGGCTGGCTGATGAAGCGGGCCTGGCCGGTGGAGGCCATTCGCGCGCCGTAAAAAAATGACCACAGATTTGTGCGGATTAAGATTCGGATTCGGGGTAGGATTGTGCCTGGGTGTTGGGCGATTGAAAGGAGCGGATGATGCAGAGAAGAATCCTTTGGGTTTTGTGCCTGGCGGTTGGAGCGCTGGTGCTGTCGGGGTGTGCAACGCCGGAGTCGCGCATTAAGAAGAATCCCGCCCTGTTTGCCAGCTTCCCCCCGGAGGTGCAGGAAAATGTCCGGCAGGGAAAGATCGACATCGGCTATTCCCAGGACATGGTCAAAATTGCGTTGGGTGATCCGGATCGGAAATATACCCGGCAGACGGCGATTGGGGTTCTGGAGGTTTGGTCGTACACGGAGACGTACACGACCACGGCCCGGCAACGGGTGGATGGCCCCTTCCGCGTCCGCACACGCGATGGTTCGTACCAGACGGTGACGGACAGCGTTTGGGCGGACGTCCAGCAGGTGCATGAATTTGAGAAGTTGCGGGTGGAATATCAGAATGGACTGGTTGCCGCGATTGACCGCCTGGAGCGAGGCGCCGGGGCGTCTAATCCATTCTTGCCCTGAAGGGCAGGATTTCGTCCAGAGAGGCCGAATCGGTCAGCAACATGACCAGCCGGTCCACGCCAAGCGCAATCCCTCCGCAGGGGGGCAGGCCTTCGTCCAGTGCATCCAGAAAGGCCGTATCTTCCGGATAGGTTTCCTTGCCCAGCGTCGCGCGCTCTTGGTTCCATTGGGCGAATCGCTGGCGCTGTTCCGTAGCGGATTCCAGCTCGGAGTAGGCATTGGCCAGTTCAAGCCCGCCCAGATACAGCTCCCAGCGCTCGGCCACCTCGGGCTGGCCCTCCTTGGGACGGGATAGGGCGGCGGCGGGCAAGGGATAGTCGGTTAGGACCACGGGAACCTCTTTGGGCATGGCCGGCTCGACTTTTTCAACGAGGTCTTGGTCAAAGCGGTCAGCATCAAAATGGGCCACGGGATCCCATCCCGCATGTTCGATGAAGGCTTGGGAGACGGTCCAGCGCTCCCAGATGGATAGATCCAGCACGCCGCCCTGATATGGGACTTGTGTGGTCCCCAGCACGTCCTTTGCGACAAAGAGAAGCAGGGCCTTGGTATCCAGAAGAATGTCGGCGTAGTGGGCGTTAGCTCGGTACCATTCCAGCAAGGTGAATTCGGGGTTATGCCGGGGGCCAAACTCGCCCTGCCGGAAGCAGGGTCCCATCTGGTAGAGGCGCGGGTATCCTGCCACCAGCAGGCGCTTCATGTGCAGTTCCGGCGAGGTGCGCAGAAAGGCGCGGCCGGAGGGTATTGCATCAATATGCACTTCCGGTGGTGGGGCGGGGATGCGCACGGGGGTTTCGACTTCCAGAAACCCGTGTTCGTCGAAGAACCGGCGGATGGAGCGCAGAATCTTGGCCCGCGTTTCCAGAATGCCTTGAAAGGCCCGCAGGTGCTCTTTTCCGGAGTTCAGGGGCATCCCTTTGCAATCAACCCCGGCTGACGCGCTCAAAATACTTGCCGGTCCGGGTGTCAATCTTGATGACATCGCCTTGATTGATGAACAGGGGCACGCCCACCTCATAGCCGTTGTCCAATTTGGCGGGTTTTAGCACGTTGGTGGCGGTGTCGCCACGGGCACCGGGCTCTGTTTCAATAATTTTCTTCTCCACAAAGCTGGGCAGGGTGACCTGAACGGCCCGTCCATTATGGAACAGAATGCTGACCCCCAGATCCTCTTGCAGAAACCACTTCTGCTCGCCGACCACATCGGCATGAATGGAGAATTGCTCAAAGGTTTCCTTGTCGATGAAGTTGTAGTCATTGCCCTCGCTATAGGAATAGACAAGGTCGCGCTCTTCCAGGTTGGGCTGGTCAATCTTGTCGGCGGCGCGAAAGGTTTTGTCCATGTTGTTGCCGGCCAGCATGTTCTTGAGCCTGCACTTGTACATGGCCTGTCCCTTGCCGGGTTTGACAAACTGGAAGTCCACCACTTCGAAGGGAACACCCTCCATCTCGATCTTCAGCCCCTTGCGTAAATCCGATGCGCTATACATAACTCAACCTTTCAACAAGCATGATTCATCTGCGGGAAACCCCGCGGCTTTTTTGAGGGGGCATACTATGCCTTTTTCGTCCGGTGCTTGCCAAGAGGTTTTTTCCGGCCGCGCACGAATAAAAAAAGACCGGGCAGATGCCCGGTCTTTTTTTATTTGTTGGTGTGGGACTATTTTTTCCCGGCCAAAATGGCATCCACTTCGGCTTCCGCCGCTACCCAATTGGCGTGGGGATCCACTTGCCAGCCGAGTTTTTCAGCACGGAAATAGGCGGCTTGCTCGATCATTTTCTGCCGCTCTTCCGGGGTTACCTTTTTTACGGCTTTTTTCACCGTCTTCTTCACGGCAACTTTTTTAACCACGGGCGCTTTGACGGGTTTCTTCTCCGCCTTGGCCTTCGGTTCAACTTTTTTTGCTTTGGGCATGATGTTTGCTCCTTTCAACAGCTCCCTATGATGCTTCCCTGTTTACAAAGCATCGGGCGGCACTTTACACCTCTTCGGAATGAACGCAAGAGTTTTCATTCGTGTGCATTTTCAGATTTGCATAAAAACCTGTTCAAGATATGGTTAGGGTTCGCTTGCTTTTCTTGTTCATGGAGGATGATGATGAATACGGTATCCAATGAGTTGTCAAAATGGGCGGCGGAGGCTTTTCGGAAGGTTTTTCCGGAGGTTGGGCTTTCCGCGTTGAAGATGGATGTGGTGCCCACCGCGGAGGAGCGGTTTGGGGATTACCAGTGCAATGCGGCCATGGGGTTGGCCCGCCTTTTGAAGAAAAATCCGCGTGAGGTGGCTCAGGCTGTGCTGGATCAGGTGCCGCCCCCTCACTGTGCGCAAAGTCTGGAAATTGCCGGGGCGGGCTTTATCAATTTTCGTCTGAAGGGTGAATGGCTGGACCAGCAGATGGGCGCGTTGCAGGGCGATGAGCGGCTGGGAGCGGGACGTCCGGGAGAAGGCCGGACCGTCCTGCTCGACTACTCAAGCCCCAATGTGGCCAAGCCCATGCACATTGGGCATATTCGCTCCACGGTGATCGGAAGCGCCCTGGATCGTTTGCATCGCTTTTTGGGGTACCGGGTCGTGGCGGACAACCATGTGGGGGATTGGGGCACGCAATTTGGCATCCTGATGATGGGCTACCGGAATTTCCTCAATCCGGATGCGCTGAGGGACTCTCCGATTGAAGAGCTGGAGCGGGTGTACCGGGAAAGCTATGAGCGTTCGGAAAAGGATGAAACCTGGCTGAACCAGGCCCGCACGGAACTGGTGAAGCTTCAGGGCGGCGATCCGGAGAATCTGGCCTTGTGGAAGAAATTTATTGAGTTGAGCAAGGTGGAATTCAACCGGATTTATCAGCGGCTGGGCGTGCGGTTTGATTTGGAGCGGGGCGAAAGCTACTACAATGACCGTCTTCCGGGGGTGATCCGGCTTCTGACCGAAAAAGGACTGGCGGAAGAAAGCGAGGGAGCTTTGGTGGTGCGTTTGGAGGCGGAAAAACTGCCGCTGAGCATTGTTCGCAAGAGCGATGGCGCGTTTAATTATGCCACAACAGATCTGGCTACGGTCTTGAGCCGGGTGGAGGAGTTTCATCCAGAGGCGATCATCTATGTCACCGATGAGCGCCAGCAGTTGCATTTCCGGCAGGTCTTCAGCATTTGCAAGCGGCTGGGGGTCGAAACCCGGCTGGAACATGTCTGGTTTGGGCTGATGCGGTTGCCGGAGGGCACGTTCTCGACGCGGCAGGGCAATGTGATCAAGTTGGAGCGCCTGCTGGACGAAGCGGAGACGCGCGCCTTGGCCATTGTGCAACAGAGCAGTCCTGCGATGGACCCCGCCCAGCAGAAAGAAGTGGCCCGGGCGGTGGGGCTTGGAGCCGTGAAGTACGCGGACCTCAGCCAGAACCCGCAGAGCCTGGTTACGTTTTCCTGGGACAAGGCGCTGGCGCTGGATGGAAACTCCGCGCCGTATCTGCAATACGCCTATGCGCGCATTGCCAGCGTGCAGGACAAATACAAAGAGCGTTTTCCAGGGCAGGATCTTCGCCACTGGCCGATTCGTCTGACGGAGGCGGTGGAGCGGCGGCTGGCGTTGCGGTTACTGCGGTTCCCGGACACGGTGGCTTCGGCCTGCGAGAGTTTCCGCCCCAATTATTTGGCGGACTATCTGTATGAACTCGCGCAGGTGTATAGCACCTTCTACCAGACGGTGCCCTTTCTTAAAGCCGAAGAGGGCGTCCGCGAGAGCCGTGTACGCCTGTGCGACCTGGTGGCTCGCACCCTCCGGCAGGGGCTTTCTCTGCTGGGCATTGAGACCCCGGAACGGATTTAAACAAAGCACGTTATGGTGCCGTGCGCACATCAATCCGGTAAAAGCGCTGGGTGACGTTGTTGGCGCTCATATCCACCACGTTGGTCAGGCCATCGGAGGTGGCCGCGATATTGGTGAAGGTTCCCAGCGGCAGGAAGGGCCCGCCGCTCATCAGGTCGCCGTCCAGATAATGCACGCTGTACACCCGGTTGCTGTGGGCAAACCAGGCAATGGCCAGGCCTGATCCGCTGGACAGAATTTCATCGGCGGAGAAGAAGTCGCCTGGGTTGTTTGGATTGGTGCTGGCGATGACTTCATCGCCATCGTTGAGCCCGTCGCCATCGGAATCCGGATTGTTGGGGTCCGTGCCGGTATCCGTGGGGCCATTCCAAATGCCGGTGTTGGTTTCGTAGATGTCCAGAATGCCGTCGCCGTCGGAGTCCAGGCCCGGAGGCGCGTCATTGATGCTCACATACAACCCATTGGTCACCGGAGTGAGCGTGGTACCCGCCGTGCCGGAAAAACGGATATTATCGAGGTGGCAGACATATTCCGTGCTACGGGTATTCATTTTGACCACAATACCCAGTGCTGTCAGATTGGCCATGTCGGCGTTGCCGGTAAACTGGTCCAGCGTGGCGGAAACAGTGTCCCATGAGCCTGGGGTATGGGCATAGGGTCGAGAGTAGGTGCTTTGACCGGAGGCGCTTTTCACCTGAAGCTCAATGTCGCAGGAGGCCCCGTTTGTTTCATAGAAGTCTGCGCTGAACTGGACGGTTGAGAGCCCCCCGGTCAACACCGGCGAACTGCCAAAGGTATAGAGCTCATAAATGCCGGAGTATCCCCCCACATTGGTATGGCTGGTATACACAAAGAAGTGACCGTTTACACCATCGCTGGCAAGGCCATCAATTCCATGCGTAACCCACTGTTGGGAACCCCCGTCAGGATAGCTTTGTGGTGCCGCCCAAGGTAATGGATTCACCCATTGTCCCTGAGCCAGATCTTCGTAACTGGTGTGCAGATCGCCGCTCGATGTTCCGCCCAACCAGTTGCTGGAGGTCCCCACGAAACGGATGTTGTCGAAGTGGCTGAAATAGATACCGATGCGCGTGCTCGTCTGCAAGAGAACGCTAAGCCGCTTGATGTGATTGGCGTCGAAGGTCCCGGGGTAGGCGGAAATCGAAAAGTTGCTCAGGCGATTGCTGATGGTTTGCCATCCACCGGTGTACGGCGCGGTGAATTCAATCGCGCCCGCGGGAGAGCCGGAGTCCTCCACTTTCATGGTCAGGACGCCTTCGACGATGTTGGTCTCCTTGAAGTCGAAGGCAAACCAGATGTTTGACCGCTCCGCGGCGGGCAAGGCCCAGGTGGTTCCATATTCACGGGCCATTCCAAAGCCGGACCATCCGCCTGGATTGGGATTGTTCATGATGATGAACACGCCTTGCGTGCCTTGTGAGGCGTCCCCATCCACACCCCTGGCCCAGATCTGCTTTCCACCGTTTTGGTCATAGGCGAAATCCGTCCAGGGGCTGATGAAGGCGCCCCCGTCGCCTTGCTGGCGGTCCTCGAAGCTGTCCAGCACATCGTGGTTGCCGCCCCACAAATCTGAAACCAGCCGGGCTTTCCACGTGAAGGGCGGATTGGACATGGAGGCCGGTGTCACCACGCTGAACCGGTTGCTGGAGGTGCCGGTGCTTGTTTGAATGCTGGTGGAGACAAGGGAAACTCCATTGGAATTCAGCAGGTCAAGATGAGCATAATATTTTTCGGTGGTGTCATTCTGCTCATGGGGCCAGACATCGGCGCGGCTCAACGGGGTGGGCAACTCGTTTGGCAGGAAGGAGGGGAGGTCTTCCCACAAAAGGGTGATTTCATACGGCGTGCTGGTGGTCACGGAGGACGGAAGAGATACGGGGCGCGCACCCCAGAGAAGCCGGACCGGCAACCTGGTTTCGGATGCTTTCACGCCACCCTGCGTTTCCATCCATGCGCGAAATTGGTAAGCCCCGCCCTCGTTATAAGATCGATACTGCGGATCGCCCAGATCAGCATCAGGAACGGGGACGCTCAGAGTGGCCACACCGGCGCCTGTCACGGAATGCCCGGCGGATACCCCAAAAACAATGCCCGTTCCGTCGGTGGATTCGAAGGTTGTTTTTAGAATCAGATTGGAACCCAGCGTGTCATACCGCACTTGTACGGGCTTTTCTTGTCCATTGGGCCAAACGCAGAGTGGCGCCTCTTCCATCCAGAGTTTCTCCGGACGGTTGTTGACGAGCGAGGCATCAACGGAGCCATCGCTGTCATACACATACAGCCAGACCATTTCATCCGCCTCCAGCGCCACGGTTTCTGTCCCGCTGGAGGAGGTTGTGACCAACCCGCCCCGGGTGAGATTTTCGATCTTTTTCCCAGACAGCAGGGCAGGGGCGCTGACGGTGACGGTCGCGGAGCTGGCACTCATATTCATGAGGGAAATAATCTGCGACTGGTTGGAGCAGATGCGGCGATCCACCATGACGTAGCGGGATCCAGAGACCCGGATGTCTGGCTGGAGGCCAAAATAGTTGGTGTAGATGGCTTCGAGGAAGTCACTGCGCACGTTCCAGCCCAACTCAGGGGGATTCCCATCTCCAAAAAATGGGATGATATCGCCCAGGGCAAAGGTGTTGACGGCAGTCTTTCCTTTTCCCGCTCCATGGTCCTTGACCTGCAAGCCCGGCATGGCAGGCCGTCCTCCATTGCACCCCGTATGGGTGAGGATGGTGGTGCCCGAGGACGCGGTTACCCCGTGCCAGATTTTCCATGTGCCGAAATGCCGCATGGCATCGGACGTGTTCAGCGGGCCCAGATTCTGCTGGACGGTGGCATTCATGTTTGAATAGTCGCGGGGATAGCCGCCCAAGGCCTTGGAGCCTGTGTCCAAGCCCGGAACCGCGCTGGAAACATTGAGCCCGAAAATGGAGCTCATGCGCGAAGCCCAGCTGGGGTTGATCTCGTGATGGGGCCCAAAGCGCCCGGGAAGATCGGCATTGGCATGAACGTGAATCCCGGTCGCAATCACGGAGGATTCAATGGCCGCCAGATGGTTTGTTTTCATCTGAAACGTACGGGAGAGGAACAGCGCCTGGGCATTGGTCCATTGGCGCGCTTCAAAAGCCGGTCCGTCCAGGATGCCGATTTGAAAGCCCATGCGCTTAAACGCACCCCAAATCATGGCGTTTTCCTGGTTGGCGCGGCTCCAGCCCAGGTCCGCATCATCTGTCCAATACAGCAGGATCTGGCGGGCGGGATCGGAGGAGTTCCCCAGCAGGGAATCCATGTTGATTTCCTCCATGCGCTGGAACATGTCCACGATATGATAAAAAACAGGATTCTTGATCAGCCGGTTCTGCTGAACGATGCCAAATCCTCTTTCGCGAATCTGCCAGCTCGGGAATTCATCGCGATCGCTCCAGTGGAAGATATGCGCCCCAATAGCGCCGGACATGAGGGCTTCCCAGATGGTGCTGGCTAAGGCACCCGCCTGGCGGGAGGTGGTCTCAACAAATAAGTTGTCCGTACTGCTCAGCCCGGTCTCCGAGAGTAGAAGTGGAATGTTGATGGTATCCCGGTACTTCGATACGCCAAAGTCGCCGGAGCGCATTTCACTGCCGGTCAGGGTCCAGGGATAGTTGTTGATGGTCCAGAAATCCAGAGGCGCGCCGGCGGCCTGGCAACGGTCGATGATGGTGACCGCATCCTCGCAGGAGTTGTTTTGATCTCCGCCGTTGAAGATGCCCCCCACCATGGCGTAGGTGACCAAGTGGTTGGTGTCCGCCGATTTGGCCGCAAGCGCGCCTTTTGCAAGAAAATCTCCAATGACGTGCTTGCGCCATTTGATCAGGTCGTTATAGCCGGATTGCTGGATGGCCGTCTGATCTTCCCGGTTGGGAGGAAATTGCAGGGCCATGGGGACGTTCTGGAAGCCCGCGTACGCCGTGCCCCAGGTGCTGTTGAGATCCGTGATCGTGGAGTATTGATTGGTTAGCCAGGAGCGATACGCCACCAGGCTGAAGTTGGTGTCAAATCCAACAAATCTCTTGGGATCCTGGCTCTCCCAAAGATCGTAAAATGCGAACTCATTGCCAATGATCCAGCCCGCGATGGCGGGGCTGTCCTTGTACCGCTCGCAGACCGCGCGAATATAGTTGCTGTAGGTGCTTTGCGCCGCGGGATGGGAGTAATTCAGGATGGCGGATGAACCGTAGGTCATGCTGGAGGAATCATAATGCCTCGCCATCCGCTCGGGATAGCTGGAGGCGACCCAACTTGGAGGATACTGGTACCCGATCAGGACAAATAGCTTGAGCCCCATGGCTTCGGCGCGGCTGACCAGATAATCCGTGTTGGTGAAGTTGTAGAGGCCCTCGGTTTTTTCGACCTCGCCCCACGTAAACTCCACGCGCAACGAATTGACGTGCATCTTCTTCATTTCATTGAGGTCGTAATCCACTTGCGCAAAGGTTTGTGTGGCAAAAACCGGCGGGTTCCAGACCTGGTAGGAAATGCCCCGGGGAATCCAGTAATTGCTGGCCGCCGGATCCCAAAAATAGCCATTTCGGATTTCAATGAACGCGCCTTGGCAAAAGCCGGCGGAAAGAAAGATGGCCGCAAAAAACAAGGCGGGCGGGCGCAGATAGCGAAACAGCGACAAGCCGGAATGATGGGACATGGTGTACTCCTCTAGGCATGGGGTGGGGACGCTGTGGATTTCCGAACAATAAGGCGCGGGGCGTGCAGGGTGGTGAAGGGGAGATGATTTTTTCCAGCAATGGCGTCGTATAGCCGTGTAACGGCCTCCAGCCCCATCCGTTCCTTATCCACGTGGATCGTCGTCAAGGGCGGATGGGTCCAGGCGGCCCAGGATATGTTGTCAAACCCGACGACGGAAATATCGGCCGGCACACACAGGGTTGAATGCTCATGGAGGGCGTGGAGTGCGCCCGCGGCCATTTCGTCATTAAATGCAAACAAGGCCGTGGGCCGCGGAATTTGCTGAAGCAGTTTGAGGCAGGCGGCATATCCGCTTTCCGGCGAAAAGTCGCCCTCCACGATCAGCGCTTTTTCCCGGGGGAGGCCCGCCTCATCCATGGCCTCGTAGGCGCCCGCCAGTCGGTCTTGGCTGATCTTCCAGTCCGCGGGCCCCGTGATGAAGGCCAGGCGCCGGTGGCCCAGCGATAGCAAATGGGCCATGGCCTGATGACCGCCCGCCTGATTGTCCACCTGGATGCTGTCGGCCTGGTTGCCTCGGACGGAGTCGTCAATCAAGACACACGGGAGGCCGCTGTCCAGCAAAGGCTTTGGAGAGGCGCCATAGAAGGGGCCCACCAGGATGGCCCCATCCAAACAGGCTTGTCCAGCTTGCTGGCCAAGAAAAGCCATATCCCCTTTTTCAGCCGTGATCACCGTCAGTTGTCCTTTGATGTCGGGCAATCCCGCGCGTACGGCGTCCATCATTTCGGTGTGGTACCGTCCTGATTTTTGATGGCCACTGACCATGGAAATCCAGCCCAGGGAGAGCACGTGCCCGGCATGCTTTTCCGGTTTGCGCTGTGCCGGGTCGGCTACAAACGTTCCCTTTGCGGGAATGGTGTAAATCAATCCGTTGGCCGTGATTTCCGTGAGCGCTTGTCGGACGGTGGCTTTGTTGACCCGATGGCGCTCCGCCAGCAGATCCATGGAAGGGAGCATGTCGCCCGGTTTAAAAAGGCCTTCTTCGATCTGGCGGCGAATCATGGCGGCCAGCTGTTGATAAATGAACCGGCTTTT
>CAZFSE010000115.1:0-13795 GCA_964521805.1 uncultured Verrucomicrobiota bacterium | reverse complement strand
CTGGTCCATCGCCGAGATGGAGGCGCTGTTTCGCGCGCCAGAGAACGAGTCCATTCTCCGGCTCTCCATCCACCAGGGCCAAGCCATCCTGGAAACCGGGCGCTCCTCGCAAGCCGGGCGTACCGCCCCAATCCAGGCCTACTTCACCGCCATCGCCAGCCGATGCCCTGACCTGGCCACCGTCCTGTATATCTGCACGGACGACCATCCCGAACAGGTCATTCCTGGGCACCTGCCCTTCTTTACGTTTGCCAAGACCCTCAGCTCCCATTTTATCGTAATCCCCGATCAATTCTTCACCCATGACTTCAGCCGATATCACCGCGCCTCGGCCCAGCTTTCGCTGGATGCCGATGTGGATGAAGCCAGCCGGAAATTCCCCTGGCCCGCCAAAAAAGCGCAAGCCGTCTTCCGGTCCAAGGACTTCAAGTACGCGGAAATCTGCGCGGCGGCTCTTTCCATGTCCGGCGCCGTGGACGCCAAGATCGCCAGCCCGCCCGAACAATGCGCTCCCCGGCTCAAACAACTCTGCTTTGAAGAACTCGCGGACGAATATCCGGAGGATCAAATCTGCGGACAGCCCCTCGACATCGGCGGACAGGTCGCCTTCAAATATCTCCTGCACACGCCCGCCTGCTGGGATTCCACCTACTGGAAACTCCGGTCCAACAGCCTCTTGTTCAGCCTCACCAAACTGCGCGAGCACTCAAAAGACAGCACCCCTCTTTCCACGCATCAGTGGTATGCCTATTTCATGGAGCCTTTCCGGCACTTCATCCCCTGCACGCTGGACGACCTGGCGGAAAAAATCGCATGGGCCCAAGCCCACGATCAAGAAGCCCGGGCCATCGCTGAAGAAGGGTCCAGGCTGGCCCGGCACGAGCTGACCCACGAGAAAAGCCTGGCGCATGTAAGCGGCCTGGTGAGAGCCTTCTCGGAAATCATGCCTTCGTGAATACATCCGGCCCGGAACAAGGCAGCCTTCCGGCAAAATCTTCGGGATGCCGGTCGAGCGGCCTTAGGTCAAATCCAGCTCTTTCAGGAATTCACCGATCCGCCGGTTCCGGTACCGTCGGCTCACCGCCCGCCCGGCCCGCAAATCATTCATACGAATCGACCGGTCGGGGCCAGGGAAACTCAGAATCACCCAATCCTGCGGGGTAATCCGAACCTCGACCGGCTCGCGAATTTCGTACGACCGGTGATAGACCGCGTTCACTTGGAACTTTTCCATCCGTTTTTGACCTGTTTTTCCAGCTTCATGGCGCAAGTTTTGGCGCAAGCTGGCGCAAGTCGTTGGCATATGTTAGCGCAAGTTTTCACAACACCCTCTGATTTAACGTATAACTCAGGGCGGTTGTAGCTCCGCGGGTAAAGACCACATCCGCATCAATCAACCCTTTCAGATCCCGTTGCAGTGTCCGGCGCGGTATATCGGAACAAGTAGAGGATAGTTCCGAAAGGGATACCTCATTCTTCTCCATCAACGCCACCACAATTCTTGCCTGCCGCGCGTTCAGTCCTTGTTTTTTGGCAAGCAGATCGGCCCGGATCACCTTTTCGCCGCGGTTCTTCACTTCAATCAGTTGGGTCGCCAGGCCGCGCGTAAAATATTCCAGCCAGCCGGTCAGGTCCATATCCTGATCCCGCACCCCCTGAATCGCGTTGTAAAACGCCTGCCGGTCGCGATCGTAAAACTCACTGATCGTAAACAGCCGCTTGAAATCATACCCGTCGCGATAGAGGCAGAGAGTGGAAAGCAGGCGCGACGTACGGCCATTCCCGTCCCGGAACGGATGAATATGAACCAACTGGAACTGTGCAACCCCACTTTTCAGCACGGGATGAATACCCTCCACGACATTGAGCCAGTTCACCAGATCCTGCATCAAGCCGGGCACATCGGATGCGGGCGGCGGCGTATAGATCACCTGCTTCGTCGCGCTGTTCACTACATAGTTCTGCTTTCCACGGTATTCGCCCGGCGAGGCACTGCCGCCGCGCACCCCGGCCACCAACCGACGGTGAATCTCAAGAATCATCCGCTCGGTAATCGGCGCGCCGCCGACGGTGTACTGCTTCACAAAATCAAACGCATCGATCCAGTTGCGCAGTTCCCGCTCATCGTCCGGATCGATATCCGGCAGTTTTTCTCCCGCCAGCAGACGCTCCACCTGATCCAGCGTCAGATGCGACCCCTCGATATGCGTCGAATAATGGGCCTCCCGCACGACGGCCTGCCGCTCCATCGCACCGAGCCACTCCTCCGACAGCTTCGTCGCGTCCAGAAAACCGCGCGCCTGATCAATCCGCGAAAGATCGGACGTCATCGCATTCGTTATATGCAATCTAGGGACAAACTCACTCATATCAAACCCTCATCCAACTTCTTTTTAGCCGCAAAAAGGCTCAAAACCCGCAAAATCAATCTTCCTGCTCAGCCCCTTCTGTCACTTCTGTCTATTTTTCCAAGCCTTGGAAAACCGCGCCTGGATCGGCATCATAATCTTCGCCCATCGAAACCTCTCGGATAATCTCTCCGCCCATCAAAAACAGATTTTCCAGATGCCGATCCAACGTCTTCTTTGTTAAACCTTGCGCGACCACAAATCGTTAGCAGTCGAACGTCACCATGTATCCTCAATCGGGTTATTCGCCTGTTAGTCAAAAGCATCCCAATTCAAAAGTGCCTCTCGCAATCACAATTGCTTTTGGGATCTGCATAGCTGTATTCATGCTCTTTGTAGCATGCGCGAAGGGTAAGAACAAATTTGAATCGTGGCAGTTCTCCTGGCCATGAATGAGCTTGTCCCATGGACTCTTTTACCTGAGTCATCGTCATACCAAGGGCAATGAGTTCAGCTGTTTGTGCATCTCCTGTGCGAGGCAACATATTCTCCGGCCAGCCCTCTGGATACGGACGCATGTCACCATTTAGTCTCGCTCTTTCATCGGCTGCCTGGCGGCGTGCGTCTCGATTTCTCCAAGATTTTTGCTGATCGGTATGAAGGGTAGACCGGCAGCCAAGCAAGACGGCAAATACCGGTAGAATAATCGCTGTAATTCTATTTTTCATCTGGCGAACAGTATTATTGGGCGTACTTAAAGTAGTCTTTATGCAACGGTCACCTTATCACGTTTGCCCTTAAGGTTACAGGCGGGCATCGAGGGTGGTCAAGGTTGAACAGGCCTGGAGGGCGAAGTCATCTTCATGCATGGAGGAGGGTAGAATGGAATGCTGGAATGGTGGAAGGATGGAGCGGTGGGAAGAGAAGATTTTTTACCACGAATGGCACGGATGAATACATGTTCTCCCTATCCGTGAAATCAGTGTAATCCGTGGTTAATCTCTTTCTGTGGGGGCGGCTATGCCGCGCTGGGGTCATTCGTGGTTCGACTTTCTTGGCCTTCCGTCATCCGTGGGCGGGAGGGTGGAAGGATGGTTTTTGGGAGGAAAAATCGAAAAAAAACGGGCCGAAAATGGCCGAAATATGTGGATTTTTGACAGAATCATTTTTGACAGAATCATGGCTGGCCTTTTTTGGCTTGAAGCAGGCGGGGGCGGCTATGCCGCGCGCAAACTACGTGGTAAAAAAATCTGTGCTGTTCATCAGTCCTACTTCGCAGGGATGCCGACAAAGACGTAGGCCTTCTTCCCGCGGCGGGCTTCGATGACGGTGTGGCTCACCTGCTGGAAACGCTCGCGATACTCTTCGTACAGGGCCGGAGGGAGAATCAGCCCAATGCGGCGCCCGCTGGTGACGAGCCCTTCCATCTCGCGTTCGTGGATGATGGGAACGCGGTCGTTTAGGTAGAAGGTAATCTGGGGCAGTCTCCGGTCATCACAGAAGGTGGTATACAGCTCCCGCCCGGCGGCTTCCGCGCGAATATCCTCGAAGAAGAATTGGAAGCTCTTGATTTCATCGAGGGCGGGATAGGCATAGGCCAGCACCACCAGCATGGAAGCGGCGGAAAACGCCAGGAACCCGAATACGAGGGGCCGGATTTCGGCACGGTAGCGCAACACCAGGCACACCAGATAGAGCACGCCGGGGATGATCCACAGCGCCACGCCGAAGCGCCTCAAGTACACCGCCAGCGCAATCGGCGCCACAAGGGACAGCACCGCCACCAGGACGGCGTTGACCCCCAGGAACCACCGCTCCCACGCGCGCAGGGGGTGCCGCCCGTCCAGCCACTCTTGGAGGAATTCCCCGGCCATCAAAAACAGAATGAACAGGATGGGCGCCAGATACTCGACCACCCGCGAGGCGGAAAGCGTGAGAACAACGGGCACGCTGATCAGCGCGATGCGCAGGAACAGGCGGAAATCATCCGGCGGGCGGCGGCGAAACAGGGCGGCCACGGCGACGATGTAGAACAGGACCCAGGGCAGGGTGCAATACAACAGGGTCTCCAGATACAACAGCGGATGCATGCCCTTCTCGGCGATCCAGGCATCGTTGAGCGGGGTCACGCCATGCGTGCGCATATCTCCCAATGGAAGAAAGCGCCCGAGGGTGTTATCCACAAAGACCACCCGCAGATAATCCCACCCCCCGCTTTCATACAAGGCGGCCGCCCAGGGAACAATCAGAAGAACGGAAAAGATGGCGGTCATCAGCCCGATGGCGAAACAGCGCCCACACTTTCTCCTCCAGAGCAGAAACAGGAAGACCGGGGGAAGCACCACCAGATGGGTAAAAAAATTCTTGGCATAAAACGAAGCGGCCAGGAGCAGGCAGAAGGCCACATCCAGCAGAAACCGCCGCCGGGCCCGGTCCTCGCCCAGGAAGAGGGTGCGGACAAATACCGCCCAGCAGGCAAAGGCAAAGAACATGGCCAGGGTGTCCGAGCTGGCGCGATGAGACAACTCGTAATAGTAGCCTCCGGTGGCGGCCAGCAACAGCAGGCTCAGGCGCACCTCCGGCGACACGCGCCCACGCAAGACCCAGCTGGCAATCAACAAGCCCAGCAAACCATAAAGCGCGGAGGGCAGGCGAATCCATCCGGCGTCCAGACGGCCGGCCATCTTGCAGAACAACAACGAAACCCAGTAGTTCAGCGGGGGCTTTTCAAAGTAGTTGAACTCATGAATGCGCGGAACATCCACATCGCCATGCACAAACATATTCCACACCACGCCCGAAACCGCAGGTTCGGTGGGCGCCCAAATGCTGTGGTCAAAAACCCCCACCGCCAGGTAAAGGGCCGCCAGAAGCAGGATCACAACGAACCATTGGGCCCGCACCGTCCATGTGGAGGGGGCCTTGGGCCTTCCGTGAGCGCCAGGTTCTGGCACGGGCTTTTCTTTCATGATGCGTTAACGCGGGCCTGCTACTCGCAACCCCGGGAGAATACTTTTTGTGAACATTCTTTTTGTCTACAGATTCTGGACCAAGGCACCCATTCACCCATGTCGTTGCATTGTGACATAAATACACCGTACACGCACACTCTATTTCCGATGAACCGCCCTCACAGGACTATTGTGGATTGGAGGGCCAGCGGGCGGAGATCTTTCTGGCGGAGGCCGGCAACCGGCAGGACCATTCGTCGTAGCCCACCCAGGGCTCGCCATCCACCAGAACCTCTTCGGGCGCACCGTCCAGCGGCCAGAACAGGTGGAGTCCTCCGGGGGCCGAGAGCTCTCCGTCCAGTTCAACGTTCAAGGTCGTTTCCACGACCGTGGCCTTAAGGTTCAGCCGCCCAAAATGCGTGGGCGCATTGCGGAGAAGAACACCGTTCTCATTCTGCAACCATACCAAGGGAACCCCTTCCAGCAGGAACAGCGATTCGCCCTTCTCCTGTGCCAGCATGCCGCGCACCGCATTGATCCATTCGGATCCCACGAAGGAATTGGGCATGTCCCCCACATAACCGCCCTGGCGGGGCTGGCTCAAACAGAGGCCCGCCCATCCCTGCCAGCCGGACGGGCGGCGAAAGGCCAGCAGATACTGGGCCAGCTGTTGGGCATAATCCGTGCGCCCCAGCCCCACCAACCCATTCATGATCTGGCACTCGGAGGGGCTGAACGAGCCCACCCAGCCGGTACGCTGGCGCGCCAACAACTGCCGGTAGTAGGCATCAAAGGTATTCTGCAAGGCCACCATCGGGAGGCTGTTTTCTTCACCACAGGGAAAAAAAATCCGCGCGGCGGCAAAGGGGTCCAAGCCTCCGGCTTCCGCGCAGGCGGGGATATGCTTGATGTTCAGATAGTTCATGGCCTGTTGAATAGAGTCCGCCAGCGCCTTGCGCAAAGCCTTGCCCTGGCGTTCCGCTTCAGCAACGCCGGCTTGATTGCCCAGCACCTCCGCGGCGGACCGTCCATCCGTCCACCCCTTCAGCGCCCAGAAATCATCCTCATAGCGGTGCAGAGGGGGCGCTTTGCCAGGGCCATGGCTGGCAGAGGGAAGAATGCCCAAAAACCTTTCGCGCACGGGCTGGCCAGCCTGATAAGCCTCTCCAAGGGTTTGCGTGCGCAACTGGGCCAGACGCTCCAGGGCGGCACGGATGGAGGGATCGTGTTTTTCCAGGAAGGCCCGGTCCTGGGTGAAGCGGTAATACTCCATCACCGCGAACACCCACTGGGCCTGACTGCGATAGTCCATGGCCTCCTGCGCCGTGGGCGCCGGGAGGGCGCCTGTGCGACTCACGACTGGCGGCACGGTTCCATCCGGCTGGAGATGGAGGCCGTACCAGTCCAGATACCGGCGGGCGGGAGCAGAAAGGCCCATGCGCAACAGCGCGGCCACCGCCATGCACCCCTCGTGAATCGAGGCTTCGGAGCCGCTTCGCGAGCCGGAATAAAGCACCGGCCCCACCGACTGGACCAGCAATTGGCCGGCCTGGGCCCACAAGCTATTGACCACATTGGAATCCGGCACCCTGAACTCCACCGACCCCAGCTTCTCCCGCCAGTACCAGCGCATTTCGTTCAACCGCTTCTCGAAAGCCTGCCCGGGTGCCAATACCTTCCCCGGCCCATCACGAAGGAACGGATAGAGCGCGCCATGCCCCCCATCCAGCGGCGCGGCCACCACGACCACCCATTCGCCGGTGGGCGCCAAGTCAAACGGATATTCAGCGGCCCCCGACAGCAACCCCCAGGCAGACTCCGCACGAGAGGTGGCCGGGAGCTCTCCAGCGGCCAGATCCCGCACAATATCCCCCCGGTCAAAAGCGCGCACCCCAAAGCGGGCCGGCTCATTCAGCAGGTAGAGATAGGGCTGGCGGTTGACGTGAACAATCCCCCACTCCGGGGCCGCCTCGAAGGACATTTCCCTGACATCGGCCAGCCCCCCCGACAGCCAGGGAGGATTGATTTGCGCGGGACGCACGGATAGAAACAAACGGCCCGTGCGCGGATTGGTGGAGGTGTTCTGCACCTGGTACCGGACGAACGTCATTGAAGAATCCGGCCCCCCGCGTGAATAGGCGGAAACGTTCATCCGCAGGCCGGGAAATTCCCAGGCCACCGAGGGCAACGGCAAAAATCCGTCCTCCAACGACGTCCGGACCAGCGAAGCAGAGCTGGCGGAGAGCAGGCGCCCATCCACCCATAGATAGGGCATCAACGAGCAAGAACCCTCGGACGGTTCCAGATTGCCATATTCATCCAGCAGGCTTTTTGCGGAGCCGCCGGGCACGCCCATGACGGTCCAGTACACCTGGCGGTTTCGCAGGGCCTCCGGATACCAGCCAGGCGCGGCCTTCTCCGCCGCCATTTCATACAAATCCAGCGGGGGCACACCCTGCTCATAATGGCGGATGGAGACATCCCGAACCTCCACGGGCCCGGACAATGCCGCGGCAAGGAATTCGAGTCGCAGATACCGTCCGGTGGCGGAGGTCTGCATCAATAGGTCGTACAGGCCGGTGCCGTCCCTGACCTCGTCGAGAAGCTTCCAGTTCTCCTGGTCGGAAGACATGGAGAGCGAGAGGCGGGTGGCATGATTGTGCCCCCAGTCCAAACGCAAGCCACCGAGAACCCGTTCGCGACGCATATCCAACTCCAGAACACAAGGCAAGGCGCCGTCACTTCGCCACAGGGTTTGCAGGGAACCATCCAGCAACGCAATGGCCGAGGCCGACGGCACGCCAGCCACCTTCACACGCCATTGCTCGGAGGGGCCCTTGACCTCCACCTCGCGAATGGAAAAAGCCGCCCCTCCGCCCATATTCAGGCTGGCCATCCGAATGAACCGCGCAGTTCTGGGCGCAAAGAAAAACTCGTCGATGGCTTCCTCCCCCCGGTCCGACCGATACACGGGCGTCCAGGTTTCCGCCGTATCGGAAAGCTGTATTTCATACTCCCGGGCATCAGCGGACTCCCAATAGATGGTCAAGCCGCAAACCGATGCCAACCGGCCCAGATCCATTTGAATCCAATGTGATTCGAAGGAGGGACTGCTCCATCGGGTCTCCCCAAGGCCATCGCAAATGGCCTGCGCGGAGGACAGCGCCGAATCGGGGGCTGACGAAGTCACCGTCCAGAGGCTCCGGGGCGGAGGCTCCAGCAGGCGGCCCTGGTCTTCCCCCTCAGATTCGCCCGGTTCACCGGACAGGGGCATGGAGCGGCATCCGGCCAGCAAGCCTCCGGCCAACAGCAGGGCCAACAGGCAACGGACACCTCGAGGCGATTCAATCCAAGAGCAGGTCATGGTTTTCTCGCATCCTCCATATTCTTCGCTTCCACATCAGGCCCCAGTTGAATCGGCGGCAACCAGATTCCCCCATTGCCCTTTTGGTCCACCACCCGCACCGCCAGCACATTCTCACCCGCCTTCAACAACTCAGGGCGAACCTCATACCGCCTTGGAATCCGATAGAGAGGCTCTCCATCAGCGGTTTCCCCAATCAATTCACCGTTGAGGAAGGTGGTGTCAATATCATCCACACCCGCCATGTGCAGTACCAGCGGAAGTCCGGAGGCCTTCCACCGTGCCAAACGATCCTCTTCCAACGGAAAGCGAAGCCGGTACCAGGCAATGCCGTCATACTTCGCCCAGCGCACATCGCTGTTCTCCCAGCGGTCCGGCACCAGGATGTCGTCCCAGTGGCTTTCATCCACCGCGACCCGGCTATAAGGGCCATCGCCGGTGATAAATTTCCACCCACCATGACGGGCGAGGTCCAGGGGGCCCTCCGGATCCCGGGAGGACGGCACACGCGTCCATTTCGTCAGATCCCTCATCCGGACCATCCATTCATTGCCCATGAAGAGCTTCCAGATCAGGCCACTGCGATAGTTCTCAATCGCCAGCAGAATGGTTCCCTGGTCAAGCCCCAGCACGTCACGCGCCACAAAATGGCGGGTGGGATTGATGGAGTCGGCAAACCCATACTTGCCCCAGGCGGTGCGGTGTTCATCATACACATGGCGCAACGAGCGGATGACATGCTGGGGCAGAAAACTGATGGAGCCGGCGATGGCATACGGGATCACCGTTCCATCCACCGGTGAATAGGGATCCCCGGGCGGAAAACCATAAATCATGTAGCGATCGCCCGGGCCATCCGCCGCGCCCTGCCCCCACAGATCCGGCCCATACGAATGGGGGAATTTGTCGGCATGCCGCAAGCAATACTGCCGCATGGCCAGCGTGGCGATGGCTACATTCTCAAAATAATCGAAGGACGCCGGGTCCCTCCAGCCCAGAAAATCAAACCAGAGGGCCGGATACTGGTAGCGGAAGATGGATTGGAATCCATGCTCGCACAGGAACGAATGCCCCTCATAATCCCCCACGTGCCGGTTCATGGCCTGCCACGCCTCCGGCGGCAAGGGGTTCGAGGGGCTTCCGATGCCCAGCATGTAAATCAAGAGGCCCTCCGTAAAAGAGCCCCAGCGGGCGTCAAAAAAAGTTCCATCCGGGCGCAGGCCATGCGAGACAAACGCCGCATGCCCGTTGCGCGCCCATGCCCAATCCACCCGCTCATAGATGGCGTGCGAAAGCTCACGAACTTCCGGGTCATCAAAATACTCCAGGGTCGTAATCATGCCCGCCAGGAACAGGGCGGTGTCTATCGTGGAAATCTCCGTGCCTGGCGCATCCTGCGCGGTAAAATAATCCACGAAGTGCGGAAAAAATCCGCGGACATTCCGGATGGGGCCTTGGGCAAAGGTCCGCAAGGTGATCCGCACGCGCTCGAGGGCTTCCTCGCGCGGCACCCACCCTCGCTCCGCGCCAATCACATACGCGGAAAGCGCAAATCCCACCGCCGCCACGGAAATGAGCCGGGCCTCTTCGCTGGAGGCAAAATTGCGCCCGCGGTCCCGCGTCAGCCCATTGGTGGGATTCGTCTCCCACCAGAAATAGTCAAAGGACCGGCGTGAAACGAGCTCCAGGAATTGATCATCGCTCAAGAGCGAGGAAGAGGCGGGATCCTCCTGTGCGGCCTTCAGCAGGCGTTCGGCTATTTCGCGCTCCCGCAATTCCCAAGGGGAAGGGGCCTCCTGCCAGCCAAGCAGGCTCTGCTCCGGGTAATCGCCCGAGGCCTGCCCAAACACCTTGACCTCAAACAGGGAGTTGCCCCATTTTGTTGCGCGGCGATGGCAGGCGATGCGCAGTCCACCCGTTCGGATGGCGCGGGAGAAAGTGATGGCATTCACCATGTCATCCTCCCCGGCGATCCGGGGCCCATCCACCCACACTCCGTCGCGATTCAGCCATTGAATCGTGCAGTCCGAGGCCCTGGCCAGCTCCCAATGGAGTTCGACCCGCTCCACGCTCACCGTCCGGTCGAAATACCCCTCGATCCACTGGTCATCCTGGTGCACGCTGGACCAGCGCGTGGTCATGCTTCCATCGAAGGCATATTCAGGCGCCAGCGAACGCGCGCCGGTGGAGGAAGCCTGCGCCCGCACAAAGAAAGGAGACAGGTCACCCTTGTAGGCGGCCGTTCCCCCCTCCCGCACGCTTTCCACCTTCGGGGGGGCGACGGGAGGGGCTTCAGCGGAAGGCGCCGGCGGGCGGTACTCACAGGCGGACAGGCCAAGACAGGCCCCCGCCCCCATCAGCAAGGCCAGGTGCGCAACAACCCCTCGGCAACAGAATGTTGGTGGATGTCTCATGCCTGCCCATGACTTATCGCATCAGGGGGGCTAATACAATCCGCATTTTCATCCAGTGACCGGCTTGCAGAGGGCGCAGGAAAGCGATAGGGTGCGCTCACGCTTATCTGAATGGCTCATGGCGCATGGGTGACTCCGACAAAAGGATGCAGGATGAACAAACAAGTTTGTGGTACGGCCCTGTTATTATTGCTGGGATGTGGATGCATGATTCAAAAGGAGCCCTCCACGCCGCCCCCCGGCGACCGTGCGGCCATCCTGTTGCTGGAGGAAATCCGCCGGGCGCAACCGGCGCCCTACGGCCTGCCGGACAACTCCACCTACAACTACATCTGGGCGCAACACATGCTGGCCCTGCTGGCGGCGGAGCGGTGCGGATACCTGCCGCGCGAGGAAGGCTTGGAGCGCCTGCGGGGCATGCTGGCCCTCATCGAAAAACTGGAACGCCGGCACGGCTTTTTTTATGACGAGTACGATCTGGCCACGGGGAAGCCCAGGCGGGATCAAATCTATTTCCAGGGCTGGTGGATCTACACCCTGGCCATCCTGAAGAATGCCTATCCGGAGCTGGCGCCATCCTGCGAGAAACTGCTGGCGGAAATTGACTACGAAAAATCCGGCCTCTGGAATCCAAAGACCCGGCAACTGGCCGCCGACTATTACGCGGACAAGGGCACGATCAGTTACTGGATTGATTTGTATGTTGGATCGTCCGGCGAAATGCGGGCCCCGTATGTGGCCTACACCTATCTCACCGGCGATATCTCCCCCTGGACAAAGAAGGAAACCCCCGCCTTGATGGACATTGAAGGCCATCCTGTTCTGGCGGTCTGGCATCATTTTATCTTTTGCACCATGTTGATGCATTCCGTATTCCCGGATGTGGGCTATTTCGAGCGATCATGGGACGAAACCCTGGCCGGACTGGAAAAATACCGCCAGGCCAGCGGGATGTCGTTCTTCCCCACCCGGGCGGAACCGCTCGAAAGCGGGGCGGGCACGGACCTCAAGGAATGGCCCAACACGGAGCACCGGATTGCCAAACCCTGGCTGGCCTGGTTTGGCTCGGAGGATGCACCCGTCCTGGAAAAGGCCTGGATACCCGGGTATGGGGTTTCGCTCTACTACGACAACATGAATTTCTACTGGAGCTACGGGAGCAACACCCTTCCTGTCGAGGTGAACATTGGCGGGGCGGACTCGGTGGTTTTGCCCTTTGAAGCCCGCCTGCCCGCTCCGGGCCTCAAGGCCCCTCATCCCGCCCGGCTCACCGCCCTTCAACTGCGGGTCTCCCTCGCGGATGAGGACAAGCGGCCCGCCGCGCCCCTGGAGATCTTGTTAAATGGGCGGAGCATCGCGCAAATCCGCCCCGAGGAGCTGTCCGCGGAGCCCCGCCTGGTCCGGCGCGAAATTTCCGAGGGCCGGCTGATGGCTCATACCAACCAGCTTGAACTGGCAAGCCGTGGCGCCACGCGCGAACAGTCCTACCGGCTATACCGGCATGAGAACGCGCTGTGGAGGGCCTTTGCCCGCCAGGCGCCCTCCGGCGCGGAGGAAACCTGGACCCCCATCTCAGCGCCATACGTGGAAATCACCCTGGAAGGCCAGCACGAAGGCCGCGAAAATCCTTTTGCCCTTCTGGCCCGTTGCGCCGTTGTTCATGGCTATTATCCCTGGCATGAACTGCGCACCGACCCGCGCTTTCTCAGCAACACGGTGGTCTGGGTCGGGGACTATTCTGCGAAGGCCCGCATCGGGCGGGTCGTTCACAACACCAGCGCAAAACCGGTGGAAGTTCAGTACGAGCGGCCCGAGGAATGGACGGAGGACGCCCGCATTGAAGTGATGGACCTCTCACAAACCACGCCACAGAACATCGCGTTTGAAGCCACCCCCTCCGTCATCACCTGGACAGCCGAACCCTGGCACACCTACCGCATCCGGGAAATTCAATGAGCTTTTCCATGGCCCCTTTGCAACTGGGAGCGTTGCGGATTGATTTCCCCGTCATCCTGGCCCCGATGGCGGGCTATACGGATGCGGTCTTCCGCGCCATCTGCAGGGCCCATGGCGCGGGCCTGGTGGTGACGGAAATGGTCAACGCCATGGGCCTCTCCCTCCAACAGCCTCGCACCCTTCACCTGCTCGAAACCGTCCCTGGAGAGACGCCCGTGGGCGCCCATATTTATGGCTCCAATCCCGAGATCATGGCTTCGGCGGCGGCCCACGTTGAATCGCTCGGACGCTTCGATTTTGTGGATATCAACGCGGGATGCCCCGTGCCCAAAATCATGCGCCGCGGGGATGGCGCGGGCCTGCTGAAAAATCCCGAGCGCCTGGCGGAAGTCGTTCGCGCCATCCGGCAGGCCGTCCGCCTGCCGGTAACCGTCAAAACCCGCCTGGGGCTTTCTCCCGCGACATTCAATATCCTGGAGGTGGCCCGCGCGGTGGAAGAGGCGGGTGCGGATGGACTCTTTTTGCATGCGCGCTTCGCCAACGTGCGCCATGCGGGACCGGCCAACTGGGAAGCCCTGAAGGCCGTAAAACAGGCGGTGCGCATTCCCGTCATTGGCAACGGGGGGCTGGCCTCGGTGGCGGATGTCAAACACATGTTCGAGGAAACCGGCGTGGATGGCGTCATGATTGGACGCGCCGCGATCGGCAATCCCTGGCTGTTCGAAGAAATGCGAGAGCGGCTGGCGGGCCGCCCCCATGAGC
>CAZFSE010000114.1:0-13832 GCA_964521805.1 uncultured Verrucomicrobiota bacterium | reverse complement strand
CCCCATGGCCGCGCTTTCGACATGCGCCATTTTTGCGCTTAACACCCGGATGCCGTTGGATAATTTGCTTTGCTGGACATTCATCAACATGGATACACGCTCCTACTCGTTAGCCGCATTCAGTTCCTTCAAGGTCACACGCCCCTCATACAGGGCCTTCCCCACGATGGCCCCCCGCAAGTTATCCCGCCCCAGCGCCCGCAAGGCCCGCACATCGGCGGCGGTGGTGATGCCGCCGGAGGCGATCACCTTGCAAGACACGGCGGCGCACAGCTCATCCACGGCCTTCACGTTGGGCCCCTGGAGCATGCCATCGGTGGACGTATCGGTATAGATCAAGGTTTGCACACCCATCGCATCCGCGCGCCGGGCCAGGCCGACGGCTGTCTCGGCGGTGGTCTCCGTCCAGCCCTTGATCTGCACCCGCCCATCCCGCGCATCAATGCCCACGGCCAGCGCCGCGCCAAACCGCGCGGCGAGCCGGCGGATATCCTCGGGATTCTGCCAGGCGCGCGTCCCCAGCACCACGCGGGAAACTCCGCGCTCCAGCACCCGCTCGATGTCCTCATCGGTTCGCAGGCCCCCGCCGACTTCCACCGGAATGGAAACCGCCCGGACGATCTGCTCGATGATGTCGAGATGAACCGGATGCCCCTGGAAGGCGCCATCCAAATCCACCACATGGAGAAACTCGCCACCCTCTGCCACCCAATGCCGGGCCATGCCGGCCGGATCCTCGGAATAGATGGTGGATTCCTCGGCGCGCCCCTGGCACAGCCGCACACAGCGGCCGCCCTTCAAATCAATCGCCGGCAGTATTTGTATCTTGCTCATCCGCTCCCTTTATCGTCTCCGGCGCACACCCGCCCAAAATTGGCGAGCATGTGCAGGCCGGTCTTCTGGCTTTTCTCCGGATGGAACTGGCAGGCCATCAGGCGCCCGCGCCAGACCGCGGAGACATACTCCAGGCCGTACTCCGTCAGCCCCGCCTCGTAGTCCCGCCCCTTCTTCTCCGCATAAAACGAGTGCACAAAGTAAACATGCGACTGGTCCGGGACGTCCCGAAACAGCGGGCAGGCCGGCAACACCTGGCGGATGCGATTCCAGCCAATCTGCGGAATCTTCCACTCCTTGGAAAGGCGGAAGCGCCGAACCTGTCCCGGCAGGATGCCCAGCCCCGGCACGCCGGGGGACTCCTCGCTTCCCTCAAACAGCACCTGCAAGCCCAGGCACAACCCCAGGAACGGGCGGTCCTCGTTGATCCAGCCTCGCACCGCCTCGACAAAGCCATGGGCGGCGAGGTGCTCCATGCAATCCCCAAACGCGCCCACGCCCGGCAGAATGATCCCCTGGCAATCCGTCAGCTCATCCGGGCGCGCAACAATGCGCGACTCCAGCCCCAAAAAGCGGCAGGCGTTGCTCACGCTCCCCAGATTGCCCATCCCATAATCCACAATGCCGATCATAAAAACTCTTTCGATCTCCCCCATGAAACTGCAAAGAGGCGGCGGCTTACAGCCGGCCCTTGCTGGACGGAACCCCCTTGACCCGCGCATCCCGCTCACAGGCCATGCGCAGGGCGCGCGCGACGCCCTTGAAAACGGACTCATAGGCGTGATGGGGATCGTTGCCGTACAGTTGGCGGATGTGCAGGTTCATCCGCGCCTGCACCGTAAAGGCCCGGAAGAACTCGTGAATCAAGCCCAGGTCGAACTCCAGGATCTTCTTCTTCTTGCACGCCATCTCCAGCAGGAGATAAGGCCGCCCACCCAGATCCAGCGCCACGCGGCTGAGCGCCTCGTCCATGGGCAACAGCGCCCACCCGTAGCGGCCAATGCCCTTGCGGTCGCCCAGCGCCATATTCAACGCCTCCCCCAGGGCCAGCCCAACATCCTCCACCGTGTGGTGATAATCCACCTCCAGGTCACCGCTGGCGCGCAGGCGCACATCAATCAGCGAGTGCTTGGCAAAAAGCTCCAGCATGTGATTGAGAAAGGGCAAGCCTGTTTCGATGCGGGCGGAGCCATCTCCATCCAAATTCAAGGCCACGGAAATATCCGTCTCTCTGGTTTTCCGATCCACTTGGGCGGTGCGTTTTTTCATAATGGGAGTAAAATAGCCGCGAATGGCGCGTGATTCAACGTGAAAACCACGCTTCCCCCATATCTGGTCTGGATTTCTCTGAGGCATACGGGTAATCTCATCGCATAGAGAGTGCGAGGGGGCCGGGGCGCTTACCTTGGAAACATGGGGATGGCTATCGTGCACACAAAGAACCGGAGGAAGAAATCCCCCGGGCCGCATGCGGGCCGGGGGCATTCGGCTGGCCGCCCAAACCGCGGCCAGCGGCTAAGCATCCTGGTGGCCGATGACGACCCCATCTCACGCCGGGTCATTCGCCGGGCCATCCAAGCCTCACGGGTAAACGCCCGGGTCACAACCGCCAGCACCTTGGCCGGGTTGTTTCAGCAGGTGCAACAAAGGCCGCCGGACGCGCTGATTGTCAATCATCTTCTGCCCGGCGGGGACAGTCTGGACGTGCTGGAACGGCTGAAAAAGGACCAGCATCCCATCCCCGTGCTGGTCACCACCGGATACGGGAGCGAACTGCTGGCGGTGGAAGTCATCCGGGCCGGCGCCATGGATTACCTCCCCAAGGACAAGATATCCCCCGAAAGCCTTTCCCGCGCCATCCCCAATGCCATTGAACTGCGCCAGGCGCGCAATGCCCTCACCCGATATGACACCTTGCTGAAGGCCGTGGCCCAAGCCTCGGCCCGCCTGCTGGCGGCCTCCGCCCAACCCCGCACCGTCAGAGCCGCACTGGGCCTGCTGGGAAAGGCCATGCACGCGACCCGCGTCCAGGTGCTGGAACAGGGATTTCTGGAGAATGGCGCCCCATTTTTTCATGTGCGGCACGAATGGTCAAAAGGAGACGCCATCCCACCCGGCGCCGCACCGGCCGGCCTTTCCGCCAAAAGCCTGGCGCGCTGGAGGCCCCTCCTCTCCGAAGGGAAAACCATCACGGCGGCCTCCAGCGATTGGCCGGCGCCAGAAGCCCGCCGCCTGAAAGCTCAAGGCACCGCCTTCACCCTGCTGGTTCCCATTCGCATGGACGACCCGCTATGGGGCCTGCTGGGCTTCGAACTCGCGCCGGGGGGGCGGCCACAAACAGAGGGGGAGCACACCCTGCTCTCCATGATGGCCACCGGTGTCGGCAGTGCGCTCGTCCGCCGGCATATGGAAAAATCCCTGCGCGAAAGCGAGCGGCGGTTTCGCATGCTCTTCGACAAATCTCCCGACGCCATTTTTGTGGAGAACGCACAGGGCATCGTGCTGGATGCCAACCCGGCCGCCTGCCGCCTGCACAGGCTTTCCCACAAGGCTCTGATCGGGCGCAATGTGCTCGAGCTCGTCCCGGAAAAGGTGCGCCAGCAGGTGGCGGATTCCTATTTCAATTGGTTTTCGGGAAAGATGAAGTATTACACCGGCTTCAGCCAGGCACACACCGGCCAGTCCATCCCTGTCGAAATCCGTGCCACGCGAATTGATTATGCCGGGAAGCCCGCCATGCTCTTTCATGTCCGCGACATCAGCGAACGCCAGCGCCATGAGGCGGAACGGCGCAAGCTCGCGGTGCGCCTGCTGGAAATACAGGAAGAAGAGCGCAAGAGGGTCAGCTCCGAACTGCATGACCACCTGGGCCAATTGCTCACCCTTAACCGGTTGGAGTTGGGCTCCATCCGGGTGGCCGATGAAGAATCCAGAAAGAACCACTCCAAGGCCCTGTTGAGGCTGGATGAAGTCCTCCAATCCATCCGCAACATGGCCATCTCCCTGCGCCCCCCCATTCTGGACGACCTGGGCCTTGAAGCCGCCTTTGAAACCCTGGTGGAGGAATTTGAAAAAGGCACCCGCGTGGTCGCCGCATTCTACCGGGATGGCCCCAGGGCAGGCACCAACCCCAAGATGCAGATCTGCCTGTATCGGGTCCTGCAGGAGGCGCTGACCAACATCGCCCGCCATGCCTCCGCCTCCCGCGTGGGCGTCATTCTGCGGGTGCGCCCCGGAGAGATCAGCCTGGGCGTCACCGATAACGGGCGGGGATTTAATCCAGACACCGAAACCCGCAAGGGCGGCATCGGCCTGCTGGGTATGCGCGAGCGGCTGGCCCAATGCGGGGGAACACTCGAAATACAAACCAAACCGGGTTCGGGCACCGCACTCATTGCCCGCATTCCCGTCACGGCAAGCCCCTCCGCCGGAGAACGCTCATGATTCACCTCCTGTTAGCGGACGACCACGCCATGCTTCGCCAAGGCCTGCGCAGTATCCTGGAGGCCTGCGACGACCTCCGCGTGACCGCAGAGGCCGGCAGTGGACAGGAAGCCATGGAACGCCTGAAACAGACCCCCTGCGACGTCGTGATCCTGGACCTGAATCTGCCCGATGCGAACGGTCTCCACCTGATCGGGCGCATCAAGACGGCACACCCCACCGTCAAAATTGTCGTGTTGACCATGTATGACCACGTCCATTACGCCCTCCATGCCCTGGAGGAAGGCGCCGAAGGATTTGTGGTCAAAGGAGCCTCCTTCGAGGAATTGCTCAAGTCTGTCCGCGAAGTGGCCGCGGGACGGACGTACGTCTCCTCGGACATGGCCTCAAAACTGCTGGGGCGGGTGAAACATGGACAGGCCAAGACTCCACTGGATTCCCTCTCCCAGCGCGAATTTGAGGTGCTGACCATGCTGGGACGCGGCATGAGCCTGAAACAGGCCGCCGCCCAGCTTGGCATCAGCGAAAAGAGCGCCACCACCTACCGGGCCAGGGCCATGGAAAAGCTGAGCCTGTCGAACAACGCAGACATCTACCGGTTTACGCTGGAATCCGGGCTGGCCCAGTAGCCCGTGTGTCAGAAAATCCTGACACCAGTTTACAGCTTCCCCTGACAGACGCCCGGCCAGGAATAGGCTCTACTGGCGCCATCGAAAAGAGAACAGGCCGGTGGCGTATTTGGAACAGGGCGTTGATTCTGCGAGTTGAGGGCGCACAGGGGCTCGCAAACAGAGAGAGGGCTTAATACCCATCGGCTTGTTTTCTTTTCCGCACAAAGAGCATCGCCAGAAACGCGGCCACGCTGATCAGCAAACCCAGCATGAAGACCACTTGGAACCCTTTCAACAGCAGGTGGCTGTGCGGACGCAGGGATCCGTGAACGAGGGGGACAAAGCGGCTGAACACCGTTTCAAAAACCACCACCCCCAGAGCCAGAGCCAAGCTCCGAACCAACGCGGACAGACTGCCGGCCACCCCCTTCTGGTCGTCCGGGGAAAACAGCATGATCAGATGGATATTCAACCCCTTGTTCAGGCCTTGGGAAAGACCCAGCACAGACAGCGCAACAACGGCCAGGGCCAGACCCCCGGGTTCACCCACCCATAAAAAGCCCACAAAGGACGCCGCTCCAGCCAGCAATCCAAGCAGACAGATTCTGTGCGCCCCAAACCGTTTGGCCAGGTCCCCCGCCCAAGGGCCAACGAATTGCCCGAAGGCGACCACCATCATCGCCATCCCGGTCCACGCAGAGCTGATGCCCATGTAGTCTTCCGCCAAAAAGGGGAAGATGAACATCATCCCCCCAACCGTCATCAGGCTCAATCCGAACGTCGACCAAAGCAGGACCAGGTTCCGATCCAGAAAAAAGACCGGCGCCACCAGCGGCGTGGAAGCCCGGGTCTGCCAAATGAAAAATGCCACGCCGCAACACAACGCGCCTGCAAAAGACCCCAGAATGGGCAGAGAGCGCCAACCCATTTCATCTCCCGTATTCAACGCCGCAATCAGCAGGACAATGGAGGTGGTGGAAAGCAACGCCCCCGCCCAATCGAACGGGCCCGGCACCCCCTTGGGATGGTCGCGGGGCAGGTATTTGCAGGCCAGCGGAATGGCCAGCAATCCCAGCGGCACGTTCACCAGGAAAATCAGCCGCCAACTCCACCAACCGGCCAGCCAGCCACCCAGCGTAGGCCCCACGGCAACACCCAGCGCCGCCGACATCGTGGCAAAGCCCATGGCCCTCATTCGTTCGGCCGGAGGAAAATAGACGGAAATAAAGGCCAGCACCACGGAGAACATCATGGCACCGCCCACCCCCTGGACAAAACGGAAGAGCACCAGCTCGTTCAACGTTCGCGACAGCCCGCATAGCAGGGAGGCGGCTGTGAACACCACAAAGCCGGCCACGAATACCCGTTTGATGCCTTTCAAATCCCCCAGTCGTCCAAAGGGCAACAGCAGGGCGATTTCACAAAGCAAATACGCCAGCAACACATGCGACAGCGCGCTGGTATGAGCCGAGAATACCCGGGCCAGGCTCGGAAGCACCACGTTCACAATGGTCATGTCCAGATTGACCATGAAGATGCCCAGGCAGATCACACGGAGCACCCAGGCCGTGTTAATCCGTTCAACTTGCATTTCCTCTGTCATGATGGACTAGCCAATCTCCTGCAAAGCGTGAAACGCATCCTGAGCGGACGCCGGGCGCTCTGCCGGCTCAAGGCATTGGCTGTAGTTTCCATAATCGTTCCCGGCCTGCTCTTCATCGGACGCGGCGAGCCAAGTTGTACAAATCCAGAACGATTTCCGCAAGCGGATTCACAATTACATGGCGGGAGGCCGGGATGTAAGGTATGAGTACCCGTGCACATTATGAAAACCGACAAAGACTACTACCGCCAACTGCGCCAGGCCTCTCTTGAACAACTCTGGAACGAGGAGGTGGCACAGTTTAACCAGGCCGCCCCCCCGGAGCGCATCAAGCGAGTCTCCGTGATTCGCGCGGTGGGAGTCGCCTTTTCCGCGAACGGCACGCGCCAGCAAAAGGCCGAGGTCCGCGCGTGGCTCGCCGGCCTGCTGGGAGATCCCGCAGAAAAAGTGCGGCGCTACGCCATGGCCGCCCTGCCCAAGCTGGGTGCAGGGCCGCAAGAAGAAGCCGCCCTGCTGGCCTTGCTGGAAAAATCCAGCGGCGAGCGGGAACAGCGCTTCCTGGGAAAGGCGCTGAATAAAATCGGGGGAACGGCCACGCTCCAGGTGCTCTCCAAAAATCAGGACGGCCTTTCCCAGACCGAGCAAAAGGTCAAAGCCAGTGTGGCGCGCCGCGAGAGCCCCAGCTCCATCCGCCTGGACAACCCCCTCACCCATTTCGCGGGCGTGCGCATTCATCTGCGATGCCGCAAAGGCCTGGAAGGCATCCTTCAGGAGGAGGTTAAGGAATTCATGGCCCGGGACAGCCGGTTCCGCCTGGAGGCCGTCCGCAGTCGCCTCGTGGTCCTCATCCCGGTGGCCCCCTTTGCGCTGGCCCAGCTCTATGAGCTCCGCTGTTTTGCCACCATCGGCTTTGTGCTGGGCAACGCCCCTTCTTCTCAACAGAAGGAAAACGTGGAAGCCCTGGCCGGTCTCATCACCTCCCCACTGGCCCGCAGGCTGTTGAAGACCTTCACGCAAGGCTCCCTGCGCTACCGGCTGGATTTTGTGGCCAAGGGGCATCAGAGGGGCGCCGTGCACCTGCTGGCCCAGCGCGCCTATGCCCTCTGCCCGGAAATCCTGAACGACTCACGAAGCGCGCCCTGGTCCATGGACATCTATCCCACCGGCGGAGGCTCCGCCGTCGAACTGCGCCCGCGGCTCACGCCCGACCCGCGCTTCACCTACCGCGAGGACGATGTGGAGGCCGCCTCTCATCCCCCGCTCGCCGCCAGCATGGCCCGCCTGGCGGGGTTTCATCCGGAGGAAGCCGTCTGGGATCCATTCTGCGGCTCCGGCCTGGAACTCATTGAACGCGCCCTGCGCGGCGGCGTCCGCCGCGTGTACGGAACGGACATCAGCCCCGAGGCCATCGGCATTGCCCAAGCCAATTTTGCCGCGGCCCGCCTGCCCGGCATCGAGACACATTTCTCCGCGTGTGATTTCCGCGAGGCCTCCGCCCTCCCGGGGGTTGCCCCCGGAAGCCTCACCCTCATCCTCACCAACCCCCCCATGGGCCGCAGAGTCCGCGTGCCCCATCTGCACCGCCTGTTTGAGGATCTCTTTGATGCGGCGGCACGACTGCTCAAGCCCGGCGGACGCCTCATCTTCCCCAATCCTCTGCGCCTCGGCCCCGCCGACCACTCCCTGCAACGGACCTTTCAGCAGGTGGTGGACCTGGGTGGCTTCGACTGCCGCCTGGAAATGTACGTGAAGAGAGCGCCGGCCGGCTCTCCTCAATAATCCACCGTCACCCGGTACAGCCGCCGGTCCTCCGCCGAAAAGTCGGTCACGGTCATCGTGCTTCCAGTGCCATAATAATACCCCAACGAGCTCCAAGGATTGGGGGCCATCAAGTTGTCCGCGCTCTCCACCGCATACCACACCCCAGAGGCGGCCGGCCAGCTCAGGGTCGCAAAATGGCCCTGCCAGCGGATCAAACCCCAGCGCAAATAATCCTCCGCGTTCTGCGGATCGCTCCGGCACACCCACTCTTCCTGATCGCCAAATTGGTCACCATCCGTATCGCGATTGGTATAACTCGCCCAGTCCTGCGCAGGAATGAACACCCCGTCCGGACGGCTGTCCTCCTGCCAGTCAGGAATTCCGTCCCCGTCGCTGTCTTCCAATTGCGTATAGAGAACGAAGAACACATGCGTGGTCGTCATCGCAGACGCCTGAATGGAGGAGGCCTGTGCGCGATCATACGTGTTGCTGTAGTATTCCGGGACGCAATCGTCGCCACCGGCGAACAAATGGAGCGGCACATTCGTCGGCAACAGAACGCTGTAGCCCGTGAAATAATCGCACATGTCCATGGCATAGAAATGCCCCGAGGCATCCACGGCCTCCACCCAGCCAAAAGACGCCGGCGTCGTGCCATCCGACAAATAGACCTGCCCCATGGCGAGGTACCCCAACTGCAGATCGAAATCCACCCCCTGAAGGCTGTGCCCCGCGTTCGTCCAAAGCTCCTCAGCCAGCGGTGCCGTATAGACCTGCGCATAATACTGCTCCGGCTTCCACCAATCTTGCTCGTCCACATACCAGGGCCGGCCGGCCCGCACCACATACGACGTGGACGGATCCAGCAACAGCCGATAGTTCCCATTGTTGTCGGCCGACGTTCCCCGCACCCACTCATGGTGGCCATTGGTAGTCCATCTCAAAGCGCCCACATCGGCATCTTGAACGGGATTCCCATTCTCATCGCGCACCTGGCCCTCAATCGCCAGGCCTTCCACCAGTTCAAAGTTGATTCCGTCCACCGCGGCGGTCTCGCCCACCGCCAGAAGAGTTGCCTCGCTCTCCTGCGTCGCATTGCTCCAATATTGGGGCAGAAAATAGCTGGTTTCATCTTCCTGAACACCCACCAGAAAATTGGTGCCGGGCGGCACCTGAAGGGCATAAAAGCCATCCGCATCGGACTCATCAGAGCTTAAATATCTCGAAGACCAATGGTTGGTGTCCGTGACAGCAAACGCATTGACTTCCTGCCCCTCGACATCTGAACCGCCATACGTCACCCGCCCGCGGATGTAGCTCGGACGGCGCAGGGCAAAGTCCACCGTGGTCACTTCCAGCACCCGCACCGTGACCACATTGGCCAGCTCTTGCTGATACTCAAAAACATCGTGATGATACTGGGGCAGCCAGTCCTCATTCGCGGTGTACACGCGATAAATCCCCGCCGGAACGGGAAACCCATAGGAGCCATCCCTCTGCCGCTCACCTTCGGCCACAAAAGAATTCGACTCGTTGGTCGCGTGAGCCTCAACAAACCCAAAAGACTGATTGGTCACCGGCGTGATCCCGTCCGTCTCGTACAGCATGCCCTCCAGGCGCCCGCCCTGCTCAAGATCAAAGTCAATCCCCTCCGCCGGGGTGGCCAGCGTGGGATGCACAACGTCCGCGTCTTCCGCCGAGGTTTTTCCGTTGAAATACTGCTCCAACCAAAACCCATCGTTGGGCGGGTCGGCTCGCACCACGTAGTCCTCATCGGGTGGAACCTGCAGAACATAATTTCCCTCTGCATCACTGGACGTCCAGGCCCGGCCATCCCAAAGATCCACCGAGGCCGATACCCACACACCCTCTATGGGCTGGTTGGTCCCCCGCACCGTGCCGCGAATAAGAGCCGCAGGAGGAAGATAGAAGTTGACGTTCGCAACACCCGCCGTGGTCACAACAACCGGATCTGCCACCACCCCTTCCTCGCTCCATTCCCAATTGTAGTGATTGGTGTAACGCTGGCCCAGGTAGCCGATAAATCCATCAGCGCCCACAGCATACGCTCCCGTTTGCACAAGAAAGCCAAATTCCCCGAAGAAATTGACCCCCATGGACTGCTCCCAATAGGCGTTGTACCTGGGATAATGAAAGAGGCCCGCGTACCCGCCCGTCAAGCGGTTCGTCTGCAGGTCATGGACCACGCCGCTCATGAGGCCGCCCCGCTCCAGGCGGAAGATCACATCGGTGTACACGCCCGAGGCAGGAAAGGTGAGCCCCCCCTGCTCTTTCGGCCCCAGCCAGCCCCAGACATTGATGCTGTCTTCTTCCATCCTCGCCGTGCCATCCGCTTCGGGAAAAATCCCAATCTCGAATCGCCCATCCTCCAGCGTCGAAGCCGTGCTCTCCCAATCCTCGCCGCCAAAGAACACCTCGGCGCCCGCCACCGGAGTGCCGTCGTCACGGTCTGCAACCGTGTTGCGCGCCAGCGCCACGGCCACCGGGGAGTATAGATCCACGCCCGCCACATCCTGGGTGACCATCAAGGTATCGCTTCGCGCCGCCACCAACCCACGCATGTTCAGCCAAATGCCACTGTCATGCACAAACCCCTCGAGATCTTCCGGCACCACCAGGGTGTAGGCGCCGGAGGCATCGCTCAGGGCGAACATGCCGATGTCGTCCTCGTTTTCATCATCCTCCGGACTAAAAAACACCATCGCCCCGTGCAGAGGATTGGTGTGCGCGTCGTACACCTGCCCGGAAACCCTGTAGGTCATGCCCGGCACGTACGGCACCGCGCGCAAATCATTCGTCAGCGCATTCGCTCCAACCGAAAGGGCATTGGTGAAGCCATACGATGAAAGGGGCTCCCCCGAAGGAAGTGTGTCCGCCGTCAAATAGCCGGGGGCGCTGGCCCAAACACCCGCCACCTCGCCGGCATTCCACCCGGCAGGCAGATGGATTCGAAAATTTCCGTTCGTATCTGTCAAGGCCGACGGACACAGGTGAAGAGCATAGGAAAAGGGCTCCAACCCCGCCAGCGCACCAGCGATGGGACTTTCGTCCTGCGCATTAACCACCCGGCCCTCAATCCAGATCGTGTTGGTGGGCTGGGTCACGGCGAAGCTCGCGGACACCTGGCCCCCGCCCGTGTGATTGGTCGCCACCCAGACATACGATCCGATGGCGTGGAGCGGTGAATAAATCCGGTGATACGGAACCCGGGTGCTGATGACCCCATTGGCCAGCCCGTCGTCATCCGACGGCATGGAAGCCGCGCCCCAGAGATTGGTCACCCCGTCCTGGAATTCGAGGCTCAGCCAGCACAGCTCGTTCGCATCCGCGACGCCATTGCGGTTGGCATCGCCCACCAACCGAAGTCCTGCCCGGTCCCCCGACGCCAGGCCGCCCATCGTCACCGCCACCCAGGCGGATTCGTTCCAGGAAAGATTGGTGGGATTCACCGACAGCGTAATACCTTGCGCGGAAAGCGCCCAAAGAGCCAGCAACACACCAGCCACCACCCACAAGCGAATGCGTTCCATACGAGCCTCCTTTATCTGGCGATCATACCCCATCACAACCGTTCTGAACACAGCTTTATACCCAATAATTGCGGTCCAGCGAGCGATACTGAATGGCCTCGGAAACATGCGGGGCCAGGATGGGTTCGGAGCCCTCCATGTCCGCGATGGTCCGCGAAACCTTGAGGATGCGGTCATAGGCGCGCGCGCTGAAGTTCAGCTCGGTAATGGCCATCTTCAGCAGGTTCTCCGCCTCGGCCTCGGGGCGGCAGAATTGATGCACATCCTTCGCCCGCATGTGCGCATTGCATTGCACGCGCGCGGATGCGAAACGCTCCCGCTGAACCTGCCGGGCCCGCACCACCCGCTCGCGGATCGCGCTGGAGGGCTCGCCCTTTTGCAGGGAGGACAGCTCCTGGTAATGCACCGCCGGCACCTCCACATGAATGTCAATCCGGTCCAGCAACGGACCCGAAATCTTGTTGCGGTAGCGCTGGATTTGCAGGGGCGAGCAACGGCACTCCCGGCGCGGATCCCCAAAAAATCCGCACGGACAGGGATTCATCGCGGCCACCAGCATGAAGCGGCAGGGAAACGTGACACTGGCAATCGCACGCGAAATCGTCACCCAGCCATCCTCCAGCGGCTGGCGCATCACCTCCAGCACATTGCGGTGGAACTCGGGCAACTCATCCAGAAACAGCACGCCATGATGCGCCAGACTCACCTCGCCCGGCATCGGATGCGTGCCCCCGCCCAGCAGGCCGGCATCGGAAATCGTGTGGTGCGGCGACCGGAAAGGCCGCCGCCCCACCAGCGCCTGGTGCGGCGGAAGAATGCCCGCGATGCTGTGAATCTTGGTGGTCTCCAGCGCCTCATCCAGGCTCATCGGCGGCAGGATGGAAGCCACCCGCTTGGAGAGCATGCTCTTGCCCGTCCCCGGCGGCCCCAACAGCAGAATATTGTGGCCGCCCGCCATGGCCACCTCCAGTGCGCGCTTGGCCGTCTCCTGCCCCTTCACGTCCGCAAAGTCGTCGTCGTAAGAGCTGTGGGTGTCAAAAACTTCCTTGATGTCCAATACGAAAGGCGCCAGCTCCGTGCGCCCCGCCAGGAAATCCCCGGCCTCGCGCAACGTCCGCACCGGATACACCTGCAAGCCTTCCACCACGGCCGCCTCTTCGGCATTTTCCACCGGAACCAGAATGCCCCGCAATCCATCCTTCTTGGCGGCCAGGGAGATGGGCAGAATGCCACGGACCCGGCGCACCTCCCCGCTCAGCGCGAGCTCGCCCACCACACACAAATCCGCCAGTGATTCCGGCGGTATCTCATCCGTCGCCGCCAGCATCCCCAGCGCAATCGGCAAATCGAAGCTCGGCCCCTCTTTCTTGATGTCCGCCGGCGCGAGATTGACCGTGGTGCGCCCCATCGGAGGCGCGTAGCCGGAATTGATCAGGGCCGTATTGACCCGGTCCCCACTCTCCTTGACAGCGGCATCCGGAAGCCCCACGATGATGGTCTTGGGCTCCCCATGCCCGGCATTGACCTCAATCTCCACCGGATAGGCATCCACCCCATAAACAGCGCCAGAATATACCTTTGCGAGCACAATGATCCTCCCTTTGGCTCAAAACCGCGCCCATAGTGTCGCGCACGCCGCTTTTGCGCAACAAAGAACAGCGCCTGCCCCGCAAAAACTTCCAATCATTGGAACTTTTTGACAAGAAGTTTCCAAGGGTTGGAAAAAACGAGGGCATCAAACTTCATTGCTTTCTGTGGCCAATTAATCATAGTGGTGGGGAATCGGAGCCCGCAAGGAACATGAGCAAAGTCTACGATAATTTGAGGAGCCCTTCACGAGACACGACGGGGACGCGCCGCACCTTGAACCAGGAGGTCAACGATCTGGACCTGTTTAGCTTTGCCGAAAAGCGCCGCGCGCTCACCCCTCAACAAACGGATGCTCCAGCACCTGCAGAGCCGCCGCCGCCCAGGGAGGAGGAAGAAATCCGCGAGGAAGCGCCCCCGCCCCCTGCTCCCACTCTGCGC
>CAZFSE010000113.1:0-13851 GCA_964521805.1 uncultured Verrucomicrobiota bacterium | reverse complement strand
GCATGGCGCCCGGCGGCTTGCGCGGCCTCCAAGGCGGTTTCCAGCCAAGCTGAAGGGGAAGGGCTCATGGCGGCAGGCGCTCAGGCGCCTTTGAACCATTCCACGGTTCGCCGAAGCCCCTCTTCAAAGTCCACCCTGGGGGTCCAGGCCAGCTTCTCGCGGGCAAGCGTGGAGTCCGCCTGCGAATCGCGCACATCCCCCGGGCGGGCGGGCCGGTAATCGCGCCCCGGTGTTTTTTGCATCAGCCGTTCCAGGCGGTCCGCCAGCTCGTTGACGGAAATCCGCAGGCCATGCGCCACGTTATAGACGCCACCGGCGGCGGACTCCGGCGCGTCGGAGCAGGCGAGGTTGGCGGACACCACATCCTCCACATACGTGAAGTCGCGCGTCTGGTGGCCATCGCCAAAGATCACCAGGGGCGTTCCTTGGCGGAGAGCCTCCAGAAAAAGAGGGATGACCGCGGCATATTGGGAGGAGGGATCCTGGCGGGGGCCAAAGACATTGAAATAGCGCAGGGAAAAGGTCTTCAGCCCATACAGCTCAAAGAAGAGCCGCGCATAATGCTCGCCCGCCAGCTTGGAAAGGGCATACGGAGATTTTGGCGCGGGCATCATGTCCTCGCGCTTCGGCAGGACCAGGGTATCTCCATACACCGAGGAGGAGGACGAAAACACCAGGCGCTCAACGCCCGCCTCGCGGCAGGCCATCAGCAGATTCAGCGTCCCGGTAAAATTCACGTCGTGGGTGGACCGGGGGTCGTTAATGGACCGGATGACGGAGGGCAAGGCGCCCAGATGGAAGGCACACCGGATGCCCTGGACGGCCTGCGCCACGGCGGCGGGATCGCGCAAATCACCTTCGAGCACCTCCACCTGGCCCTGGATGTCCGCCAGGTTCTCCCGGGAGCTGGTTGAAAAATTGTCCAGGATGCGCACGGACGCCCGGCGCTCCAGCAGGCCCCGAACCACATGGCCCCCAATAAAGCCGGCCCCGCCGGTGACAAGATAATCAGCACGCATGGTCTTTTCCTTTTAGCGGCCCAACGAGATCATGGAGGAGGGAAATGCCGTCAGCCAGAATTGGAACCAGACCTCGGGCT
This sequence comes from uncultured Verrucomicrobiota bacterium, assembly GCA_964521805.1. Classification (GTDB taxonomy): domain Bacteria; phylum Verrucomicrobiota; class Kiritimatiellia; order CAIQIC01; family GWF2-57-35; genus CAZFSE01. The sequence continues at coordinate 12,752 of CAZFSE010000113.1, read as the reverse complement.
CATCATCTGTCTGCCGGAAATAGAGGCCCTTGCCGGTGCAACTGGTCCGATGCTCCACCCCGAAGGAATACTCTTCCAGCGTGGAACTCTTGATGTTGTGGCGGGCGTAGGCCTGAAAGCCCCACTGGCTGTTGGGGAACAGGTCAATCGCCCCGGAAACCAGGTCCTGGGTATCGCGTTGGTGGCGGTACTCCACGCTCAGCCGGCTCTTGTCATCGCCGACAAAAGCCATCTGCGTGTTGAAGAAGGAGAGTTCTCCCTCGTAGGGATCCAGGCCGCCCTTGACATCCCACAGCCACCAGTCCACCAGGCGCAGGCGTCCGTCAAAAATCACATCCGAAAAATCGTTTTGCCCCTCGTCCTTCTGGAACCGGTAGTAGGTGTAGAAGTCCGTGTACAGCAGGTCGTGAATGCGCCCCTCCCGCTTGGTCTGCAGTTTATTGCGCAGGCCCAGCTGGATGTCGTTGCGGCGGTCCAGCCGGTCAATGCCGTCGAACTGGGGCAAATCCGCGGGCCGGAGATTCGGCTCGGGAATGTACGTGTACTTGGTGTACGGTTCCGCCACGTGGCGCAGGCCGATGTCCCGCTCCAGGCCGGTGGGATCGTCCGAAAGCACCTTGAACGCTTTGAAGGAGGTCTCAAATCCCAGCTGGAACAAATTGCGCAACTCCCCCCCGCCCTCCTTGACGATGTTTTCCACCTGGTTGGTGACGCCCACCACCACGCCATTGGTGTCGGTAACGGGAACCGTGTTGGTGACCGTCTCCCGCTCAACGGTCCGCGAGTAATAGGTTCCGCGGTAGCCCACATCGGGAATCAGGTTAAAGAATCCGAAGTGGCGGGTCGGGTAAAAAATCTGGTGCGCGGAATCCACGCGCACGGCGTCGTACTTCTCGCGACTGCTGTTTTCCGGATACACCTTCTCCAGGCGGGCGGCACTGTTGTTGCCCTCATAATAGAACGGGGTTTCCGCGATTTGCTGGCGGGTGAAATCCAGGTAAGCCTGGGGCAGGCGGTCCACGTTTTCGTAGAAATCATTGAGCCGCTTGTTCACCAGCAGGCCCGCCGTGTACCGGTCGCCGCGGTGGGCCAGGTTGATGCGGTTCTCAGGCTGGGCGCTGTTGCGGTTCTCGCGGTCAAAGAAATCGCTGATCACCCACGGATCGCTGAGGTAATTGACCTCCGTGATCACATAGTCGCGTTCCGTCAGGTTCCGGACATCGGAAAGCCGCAGGCGATACCGGTCCTTCTCGACGAGATCCTTGCGCTGGGCCTCCTCCTCGTCATCCAGGAAGAGATTCTGGTCCTGCAGGTAGTACGCCTGCACGCCGCCCGCATAGTCGCGCTGGTTGTCCGCTTCCCAGAGCACGTCCTGGCCGACCGCCACGCCGCGCCGGGTCCGGTAATCGAGATGCGTGACCCCGGTCAAGTTCTCCGTGATGGGGAAGGTATAGGACGCCAGCAGGAACGCGCCCATGCGCTTGCTGTAGCCCGGCACCAGATCGAGCCGGGTGGTGCTGTTCATGTCGTGCTTCCAGTATGGAAAGTAGAACACTGGAAGGCCGTGCAGGAACACCACGGCATGATGGGCGCGCAGGATGTGCCCATCGGTGAAGGTGGCCCGGCTGGCCTTGATGTAAAACTCCGGATCATCCCCTTCGCAGGAGGAAATGGTCACCTCCTGCAAGACCATCTGCCCGCCCTCGATGCGCTTGGATTCCTGGGCCGTGATATAAAAGGGATCGGTGAACGCCTTGAACGCCCCAAAATCGCCCTGGCGCGTCAGAAAGTTGTAGCGGAGCTCCTGCCCCTCCCACCGGCGGCCCTCGCTTTCAAAAACCACGTTGCCCTTGGCATGCACCTCGCGCGTCTGGGTATCCACGTCCACCATGTCGGCGCGCAGAACATCCCCGCCCTGGCTGACCACGACCTTCCCCCGGGCCATCAGCGTCTTGCGGTCCGTCTTGTACTCCAGACGGTCCGCCTTGACATCCACTTCCGCGGATCGGGCATCCTGCTCCTGGCTCATGCCTTCCTTCAGGGGGGCAAACAACGCCTGCCCCTGCGCCAGGGAGACCCCGGCGGCCATCCAACAGGCCCAACCCAACAAAATTCGCACGGTTTTTTTTCTCACAAAACGCCCGCTCCTATTCATCCCAACAAGTTTTTGCACGCTAGCACAGCCCGAAGGGGACGCCAAGGACATTCTCCCGCGGAAACGGATGCCATTTGCTTTTGCCGGAAGAGGCCCCGTGCGGCCGGGTTTGACTCCACGCCCGGGTTCCGGTAGGATTCCACACAACCGGAACGGAGGTGCGTGATGCCGCCGAATAAATTGATGCGTGTGCTTCTGGTGGATGATGACGAGATGGTCATCATGGTGTTGGAACGCCTGCTGGCCAGGGATCCGATGTTCAAGACGGTCTCGGCCGCCCGGGGCAAGGAGGCGCTGAATATCCTGCGGCACTTCCCCTTCGATGCGCTGATCTGCGACATGGCCCTGCCCGACCTCTCCGGAGAAGACCTGCTGGGCATCCTTCGGAAAGAAGGCCTCTGCCCCAAATTTGTGATGATGATGTCGGGCATTGTGCGGCCCATGGCCAGCCATACCAGCCAGGATTTTGTGTTTATTGAAAAGCCCTTCTCGCCGGAAAAGGTCATTTCCGTGCTTCATCAGGCCTGGATTCGCCAGCAAAAGAAGCGCAAGGGAAGCGGAAAAGAGGCCTGACATCCGCCTCTAGGAGGGCGGACGGGGGGCCACTTTCAGGCGGGGACGGAGGCCGGGTTCCAGGGAGGGGGCTTCTCCCTCGGCGGCGGCAGGGGCGGATTCCCGCTGGGCTTCGCCCAGCGCCCAGAGAATCGTATCCTTGATTTCTTCATCCGTATGCGCCAGCCGCCGGGCCAGCTCCTGGGCCATGCCCCGGTACACCTTGAGCCCCAGCATCGGCTCCTGTTGCAGGAGCTCCTCGAAGTCGCCCCGTTCAAATTCAATCAGCACGGCTTCATCCAGGGCCACCACGCTGGCGGAGCGATTCACCACGCCCAGGAACCCCATCTCCCCCAGCATGTCGCATTCGCCCAATTCCACCAGCTTGCGGTGCTTGCCGCCGCCCAGCCCCTTCCGCACCTCCACCCGTCCGGATGTGATCAGAAAAAAAGACGACCCGGTCTGTCCTTCCCGGATGACAAACTCGCCTTCCTTGTAACGGCGGACCTTGCCGATTTGCTCCAGCAAATAGATCTCGGCGGGTATCAATTCGTTGACAAACATTACACTCTCCTTGCACGGTCCACAGCCTGCCCGTCCAAACCTCGACGCCTCATGATGGATGATTGGACGGCAGACGGCCAGTAAAAATTCTCATGGAGTTGAGGCGCGGCGGCCTAGGCAAAGGGCAGGGCCGGCCCGCTGTCGGGCTGGCGAACCCGCTCCTTGAGGCGCGCGGCCAGGGTGGTCATCCGCCGGCCCGCCTCCATGTTCCTGACGGCGATCGCGATGGCCTTCTTGGAGCCCACCACGACGACCAGCTTCCGCCCCCGGGTCAGGGCGGTATAAATCAGGTTCCGCTGGAGCATGATGTAATGCTGGGTGTGCACCGGAATGACCACGCACGGATATTCGCTCCCCTGGCTTTTATGGATGGTGATGGCATACGACAGCGACAGCTCATCCAGCTCCTGGAAATCGTAGGTGACGACGGCGTCATCGAACCGCACCTTCAGCTCGCGCTCCTCCTCGTGAATGGCGGTGATGAAGCCAATGTCCCCATTGTAGACGTCCTTGTCATAATCATTTTCCATCTGCATGACACGGTCGCCGATGCGAAAGAGGCTTCCATAGCGCTCGATGGCGGGCCCCTCGGGATTGAGGGCCGCCTGCAACACCTGGTTGAGGTTGCGCGCCCCCAGGTCGCCCCTCTGCATGGGGGTCAGCACCTGGATGTCGCGCCGGGGGTCGAGGTGGAACCGGGCGGGCAGGGAGTCGCGCACCAGGCGGGCCAACAGCTGGCAGGCCTTCTCCGGCTCCTCCGCCGCGACGAAATAGCAGTCGCTCTCGGCCTTCTCGGACGCCTCGGGAAAAACCGGCATCTCCCCGCAATTGATGCGGTGGGCGTTGGTGACAATGGCGCTCTGGGCGGCCTGCCGGAAGACCTGGCTGAGACGGCTGACGGGGAGGGCCTCGGAGGCAATGATGTCCTTGAGCACGCACCCCGGCCCAACGGAGGGGAGCTGGTCCACGTCGCCCACCAGGATCAGGGCGGCTCGCTGGGGAATGGCGCGCAAGAGATGGCAGGCCAGCACCAGGTCAATCATGCTGGTTTCATCCACGATCATGACATCCGCATCCAGGGGGTGGTTCTGGTTGAAGCGGAAACGCCCCTCGCCGGGCTCATAGGCCAGCAGGCGGTGGATGGTCTTGGCCTCCCGCCGGGTGACTTCGCTCATGCGCTTGGCCGCGCGCCCGGTAGGCGCGCACAATACGACCTTCATCTTTTTTGCGCCCAGCACCTTGATGATGGCGTTGACCAGCGTGGTCTTGCCCACACCGGGGCCGCCGGTGATGACCATGAGCTTGGAGGTGAGCGCGACGCGCAGGGCCTCCTTTTGGGCGGGCGCCAGCTCCAGCGTGAGCAGGTTCTCCACCCATTTTTCGGCGGCGGCCAAATCGGAGATGGAGCAGGGATGCGCGCCCTTCGCCAGGCGAACCAGGCGGGAGGCCACTTCCTTTTCGGCGGCATCGAGGGCCGCCAGATAAATGAGGGTTTCCCCCTCGGGGCCGGGCCCCTGGGTCAGACGCCCCTCCGCCAGCTCCAGGTGTATGGCCCTGCGGATGATGTCCGCCTCAATTTCCAGCAGGGAGGAGGCCTTGTCCATCAGCGGGTCCAGCGGGTACGCGCAATGCCCCTGGTCGGAAAGCTCCTGCAGGACATACGCCACCCCCGCGCGCGCGCGCAATTCGGAGTCCCGGGCGATGCCCAGCCGCTCGGCAATCTGATCGGCGGATTTGAAGCCGATGCCGTGGATGTCCCGCGCCAGGCAATACGGATCGAGGCGCACCTTCTCAATGGCGGCATCGCCATAGGCCTTGTAAATTCGGAACGCCTTGGAGGTGCTGACGCCATGCGAAAGCAAAAAGGTCATGATCTCGCGCACCATCTTCTGCTCGTTCCACGAGGCCTTGATGCGCGCCTTGCGCACCTCGCCAATCCCCTCCACCCTCAGCAACAGCGCGGACTGCTTTTCAATGACGTTGAAGATGTCCTTGCCGAACGACTTGACCAGCCGCTCGGCATAATGCGGCCCGATGCCCTTGATGAGGCCGGATCCCAGATACTTCTCAATGCCCTCCAGGGAATCCGGCGGGGTGACCTCCAGGTGCCCGGCCTTGAACTGCCGTCCGTAATTCTTGTCCATGATCCAGCCCCCGGAGGCCTTGAGCCATTCGCCGGGATTGATGCTGGGGATGCTTCCGACCACGGTCACCAGGTCGCGGTGGCCGCGCGCCTTGATGCGCACCACGCAGTAGCCATTTTCCTCGTTGTGGTACGTCACCCGCTCCACCAGGCCCTCCAGCCCCTCCTCGGGCGCGGGGGGCTGAACTTTGGTGACGGGCGCGCTCATGGGGTGAAGGCCTTTCAGCCCCCCAGCTTGAGAGCCTCGGCCAGGCCGTCGCACAAGGCGCCAAGATTCGCCGGCGTGATGCCCGCGACGTTGATGCGCCCGCCGCCCACCATGTAAATGGCCTTCTTCTCGCGCAGGAACTGCACCTGGGCATCGGAGAGCCCGCTGAACGAGAACATCCCCTTCTGCCTGCGGATAAACGAGAAGTCCATCGCCACCCCACGCCGGCCCAATTGCTCCACCAAATTCTCCCGGACGGACTGGATGCGCCCGCGCATGGCGGCAAGCTCTTCGATCCAAAGCGCGCGGAGATCGTCATGGCCCAGGATGGTGGTGACAATCGCCCCGCCATGGGCGGAGGGATTGGAGTAGAGCACACGAATGCAGGTCTTGACGTGGCTGAAGGCGGCATCCGCGCCCTGCGCGGAACCGGCCAGCAGGGTCAGCGCCCCCACCCGTTCCTGATAGAGGCCGAAGTTCTTGGAGAACGAGCTGGCGATGAACGCCTCGAGGCCGCTTTCGAGCAGGGGTTCGAGCACGGCCCGGTCCTCTTCGAGGCCGCCGCCAAAGCCCTGGTACGCGAAGTCGAGAAAGGGAATCCACTGCCGCTCGCGCGCGATGCGGATGATCTCGGCCCACTGCCCCTTGGAGAGATCCACTCCGGTCGGGTTGTGACAGCAGACGTGCAACAGCACGATGTCCCTGGCGGGGATGGCCTTGAGGCCTTCCAGCAGGCGGCCCTCGTCCACATCCTTCGTGGCGGGATCGTAATAGGGATAGTCCGCCGTCTTGAAGCCGGCGGCGGCGAAGATGCCCTTGTGATTGGCCCACGTGGGGGTGCTGAGCCAGACCGTCGCCCCGGGATTGATCTTGCGCAGGAACTCCGCGCCGACGCGCAGGCCGCCGGTGCCGCCGGGGGTGTGCGCGGTGCGCAGGCGCGCGGCGTGGGCCTTGGCGGCGGAGGCGCCGAACAGCAAGTCCTGCACCGCCTGCCCATATTCCGGCGCGCCGGTGATCGGAAGATAGCTCTTGGTGTTCTGCGTATCGAGCAGGATCTGCTCGGCCTTCTTCACCGCCTTCAAGATCGGCGTGCGCCCTTGCTCATCCATGTACACCCCAACGCCCAGGTTGATCTTGCCGGGGGTGGAGTCCTTCTTGAACGCCTCGGTCAGCCCCAGGATCGGATCGGCCGGGGCGGGGGTCAGTCCTTCGTATAACATGTGCGCCTCCCTGATGGATCTCTCTGACGGAGCGGGCGATGGCCCGCTCACGGATAATACTTGGCCACCCATTCCTTGATGCGGCTGTTCTCCGGCCTGACGATGCCCATTTCCCGCACGGCGCTTTCCGGCGAGTCGGAGGCATGGGCCGCGTTGACCATGATGTCCTGGCCAAATTCGCGGCGGACGGAACCCGGCTGGGCCTTGCTGGGATCGGTGGGCCCAAGGATGTTGCGAATCTTGTTCACGGCATCCACGCCGGCATAAATCAGGACCAGGCAACGCTCCTTGCCGGGCTTGCTCTTCTCCTCGTCCACCAGGCCCGCGCCCCAACAGCCCGTCATGAACTGAATGATCTGGTAGAACTGGTTGTCGCCATACTGCGCGCCCAGCAGTTCGCCGAGCTGGGTCTTGACGGCTTCCGAGATGTCCAGTTTCAGCTCCTCGGCCAGCACCCGGGCGGAACGCTCAGCCACCTTGCCCTTGAGCTTCTCGCGCAGGACCTGCCGCACCGGGCCATAGAACTCCTCGGCCTCGGCCACGCTCATGCGATGCACCTTGGCGCCAATGATGCGCAGACCCGAGCGCGAGAACAGGTCGATGATGTGCCCCGGGCGGGAGCTGGCAAACCGGAAGTTGTCCGGCTTGATGATGGCCAGCGTCTTCTGGGCTTCGGCGGCGCTGTTAAGATCGGAGGCGTCGCTGATGAGCCCGCCATCCTGGTCTGAGTAGGAAGCCCACAGCTTCAGCGTGGCCTCGACGGCCTTGCGCGTGGGCCCGATAAACACGGCCGGCTCAATGTGCCGGATTTCGCCCTGGTCGCCGACAATCAAATCGCCGTAGGTATCGCGGATCGTTTCGCCGGATTCCATGTTCCGGCTGATGGGGCCCGTCACATCCTTGATTTTCTGGATGGCATCCGGCCCCTCGAAGAGAAGCATCATCACCCGGCGGCGCTTGCCGGTGGCGGGATCGGGGGCATAGGCGCGCAGGACGTAGTCGGCCAGCAGGCCGCGCACCAATGGGTCAATATCCTGGTCCTGCCGGAGCAGGTCGGAATACTGCTGGGCCAGCGCCTGGCTGGGGCCAAACATCCGGGCCTCCACCAGTTCCAGCCCCGTGCGGCTGATAAAACGCCCGATGACGCCACCGGTCCGGGACTTCGAGATCGTGTACGGATTGATTAACGCAAAAGCCAGTTCATTCGCCATGTGTAGAGTTCCTCCAAATTTGTCCGCGCAGGTTACGGGGTCCGCACGCGCAAATCAAGAAGAAGTAAAGAAAACGGTGGAAGCCCAAGCCTTACCGATGCCCGATTGAGTAGAACTTGTCACCCGATTCCGTTTCAAACTCGCTGGAAGGAAGCCACGCCACATGCCAGTCCAGGTAGAGGACGTTGATGCCATCCCGGTGGGCCAGGTACGGCACGCCCACTTCGTATGGATAATCCCACACGTAGGCGCATTCCATGGGTTTCGTGACAAAACTGGGGACAAAACGGCGGCCTACCCCTTCAATACGCATCGCATTGTTGAATTCGTAGGTGACCCAATGACCCTGATTGGCGGGCGGGATGGTGACCTTGTTGGGAAAGGGCACGCGCAGGTCCGTTTTCTGGGAGGGACAACGAAACAGGGTGTACTCATTCTCGATGTAGGGCAGGTAGTTGGTGGCGATCTCGCCATAACGATCCCATTCCGAGCCAACCGCAAACCGGTTGTCATGATCCATCAGGTAGGATTTGACGGCAAAGCCGATCTGCTTGAGGTTGTTGGAGCACTTGGCCTTGGCGGCGCGCTCGCGGACGTTGGAGAGCCCCGGCGTAAAGATCGCGGCCAAAATGGCGATGATCGCGATCACCACCAGCAGTTCAATCAGCGTAAAGGCGGTTTGTTTCCTCATGCGTCCATTTCTCCTTTATCAAGGATAGTAGATGTGCCCTTTCAGATAGAACTCGGAGCCATCATCCCCCTCCGTCTCCACCGCCCCCATGTCCTCGAACTTCAAGAACGCCACATGCCCATCCAGATAGGCTACATTGGCACCACCATTATGAGCGGCGGTGTCCCGCTTGTACGGATGGTCATACACATACGCCGCCACGGAGTAGTCCGTGATGCCGCTCTGCCGGCGCGCCGCTGAGGCGCCCGTGCCATACGCGGTCAGAAAGCCATTGAACTCGTAGTCCACGAAAAAATTGTCCAGCGAGGGAATCCGCATGTTCGCCTGGCCAATATGCCCGTCGCTGGCGGGGCAGGTAAAGACCTCCTTGATATACTTTACATACGGCAACAGCTTTTCCGCCGCCTCCCCGTTGCTGTCCCAGTTCGATCGCGTCGGCAAGCCCCCCCCCTTCATATCCGCAAATTGCGCGGTCACCCCCGTGATGATCTGCTTGAGGTTGCTCTGGCACTTGGACCGGTTCGCCTTCTCCTCCACCACCGAGAGCGCGGGAAACAGCAACGCCATTAAAATAAAGATGATCGCGATCACCACCAGCAGTTCAATCAAGGTAAATCCGCATCTCTTCATGGCGCCCTCCACAAGGTTTCCAACCCTTGGAACTTTCCGCAAAAAAGTTTCCAATGCTTGGAACTTTTTTTTCATTTTTTTCCAACCCTTGGAACTTTTTTTGAAAAAAGTTCCAAGCATTGGAAAAAATCCGTCCGGGACTTCAGGCCCGGCCCTGCTTCTCCAATTCCTTTCGTTGCATGGCATCGAGGTAGGCATCCGCCTCGGCCATGCTCGCAAAGATGGGGACCTCCGGCAGGGCGTTGGCAATTTCAAAGACCTTGGCAATCTGCGGCTGGAGGTGCGTCATCAGGACGGAGCCCCCCTTCTTTTCCATGGCCTTTCGCACGCGCAACATCAGGCGAAGCCCCATACTGCTGATGTATTCCAGGCGGGCAAGGTCAAAGAGCAGAATCCTGGCCTTGGACAGAATCGGATTAAGCTGGTCCTCGCACTGCTGGTGCGTCTGGCTGTCAAGCCGCCCATCCAGTTTGACGGCATACAGCCCGCCCGGTTTCGTCTCCAGTTCCACTTTCAGCGACATAATGCCCTCCATTCATTCAACTATAGCAGTCCGGGGGAAAAAGATGTAGAGGAATCTTCTTTCAGGTCTTTTCGATTTCCTTTCCCGCGCCAAGGAACTTGAACAGCAGAAGGGTGATGTCGTCGAACTGCTCCAGGCCTTTTTGGTGGAGATTGACGTCATCAATGACGCAGTCGCACAGCTCATGCAGGGAGGCCGGGGCATTGCGCTCGACCGCCGCCAGCAGGCGGTCCTCGCCGTACATGGCTTCCTGGTGGTCCACGGCCTCGGTCACGCCATCGGTATAGAGCAACAGGGCGTCGCCCTCGCGCAGGTCGAGGGAAACCTCGCCATACTCCACATTCTCCTGGACGCCCAGGGGGGCGTGGCGGACGCCGGGGGCCGCGTTCACCCATTGGGGCGCCTGGCCTCCCCGGATCAGCAGGGGCGGAGGATGGCCCGCGTTGCACAGGGTGACCCGTCCGGTCCGCATGTCAAAAATCAGGTAAATCATGGTCACAAACATGAAGGAGGGGTTGTCAGGCACAATCAGGCCGTTGACCCGCCGGAGCGTGGCGGCGGCACTGAGATGGCGCGGGGCGTTGTCGCGCAGGAGGGTGCGCACGCGCATCATGAAGAGCCCGGCGGCGACGCCCTTGCCGGAGACATCGGCGACGAGCGCGGCCACGTGATGCGCATCCACGGGAAAGAAATCGTAGTAGTCGCCGCCCACCTCGCGGGCGGGTTCCATGCGGGCGAAGATTTCGACCCGGGGGACGCTGGGATAGGGCGGGAAAACCTTGGGCAACAGCTCCTGCTGGACCTCGCGGGCGAAACGCAGTTCGGCCTCGAAGCGCTCCTTCTCCGCGGTGGCCAGGGCCAGGTCGGCGGTGTACTGCTTCAGCTCGCCCACCATGCGGTTGAAGGCCTGCGAAAGCGTGCCCACCTCGTCGCGGGAGCGGATGCGGACAAGATGGTCGAAGTGCCCGGCGCTGACCAGCTGGGTGGCGCCGGCCAGCACGCGCAGGGGCCGGGTAAACACAAAGGAGAAGATGAGCAAGAGCACCACGGCGGCGGCCACGGTCACGCTGACGATGCCAATGACCCGCTTGGAAATGGCCGCATATGTGCGGTTGAGGCTCTCGGTCGGGCGGTACAGCTCAATCACGTAAATCACCTCGCCCGCGGAATTGGCGATGGGGAACAGGTAGCTGAACCACTCGCCCTGGTCGTCGGTGAAGATGCCGTGCTGGGGCGTCTTGTCGCGCAGGACATTGAAAAACATGGGCCGGTCGCGGGGCACAATGAACGGCTCGTAAATCGGCCCGCGCCAGATGTTGATGCCAAAGTAGAAGCGCCCCTCATGAATCTTGTGCAGGATCCATTTGGGGGTGCCCTCGACGTGGCGGGTGTCCACCAGCCGGTCCACGAGGGTGTAGATGCGCTCATAGGTCTCGCTCTCGCGGTCCTCCGGCGCCTGGATGCGCTCCAGATCCGCCACGGACACCGTGTTGCCAATCGCATACGCCAGGTTCGCGGAGCGGCGGACGTATTCATCCAGCAGATCGTCGGCGATCTCATCCTTGACCCAGTCCCCCACCACCAGGGCGCTGGCCACGAGGAGCGGAATAAACAGCAACAGCAACTTGAAGAAGAAGGGGTACCGCAGGAGGCGCCCCCAATGCCGCAGGCGGCGGGTAAAGACCGCCGCCAAGGCGAACAGCAGGGCCGCCCCCGCCAGCAGGCCGCTGTGCCGGTGGCGCGGGGCGGTATATTCCGTCATGGGCGTAAAGGTGCGGTCCAGCACCACCAGGGCCTTGTTGGCCAAATCAAAGGCGCAGGGCACGCGGTGCGACCCCACCATGTGGAGAGGCCCAATGGAAATGTCGGGGAACAAGTAATCGGATTTCAAGGGAGACAGGGTGCGGATGGCCCGGCCCGCCTCGTCGTACTGCACCCACGAACGGTTGCCGGCGCTGGCCACGGTCAGCAACCGCGGCGCGCGCGGCCCCAGCATGCAGAACGTGAGTTCCGAGGGCGCCAGCAACTGGCCCTCGGAAAACCCCACCACGCCGATTTCGCGAAGCCGCCGGCCCTCCGGCGAATACTCCACCACGCGCCCGCTCGCGCCGGAAGACACGTAGATGCGCCCATCCAGCCCCACCTCGATGCCGTTCCAGCTCGATAGCGCGGTGTTCGTCTCCCCCAATCCGAGAACTCCCGCCGGCAAGACGTGCTCAGAAATCACCGCGCCCCCCGCCGGCTCCACCCGCCAGAGATTCAGGCACCCCGCGCAGTCATGAACAAAGAAATGCGACCCATCCGGCCCATACGCATAGCGGACCTCCGGATAGGTGTTTTTCTGCCCCAAATCCACGCGCAGAATCTCCTGGGGCGGCTGAGCCCAATCGTAGTACTCACGAAAGCGATACCCCACAAACCGGCTGGACACCTTCTCATAGATGTAGCTCTGCACCACCAGCCCCCGGCGGCCTTCGTAGAGCTTGCGCACCATGTAGTAGTGCTGGCGGTCATCCGGTTCGATGCAATGCGCCCCCTCCAGCCGCAGGGGGTCGCCCGGCCGCCCAATCCGCAACTGCAAAATCGTGTTGTTGTCTTTCTCCGCGACGTAGAAGAATGCACCCTGCGCCCCATAGGCAATGGGGTTGTGAAAGGTTTCCAGGGATTGGATCCGCCCAAAGGCCAGTCCCAAACAGGCCGCCGCCAGCAGGGTCAGCACCCCTTTGGCCAGCACCTCCGGAAAACTTGCCCGGTGCCGGGGTGCCTCGTGGGATGCAAGCCGTTCAGCCGGCATGTCCGCCTCCCGGGGCCCGTGCGCCCTTCCACGTTAACTCCCGCCCCCGCCAGGTCAGCAC
>CAZFSE010000112.1:0-13976 GCA_964521805.1 uncultured Verrucomicrobiota bacterium | reverse complement strand
GCACCTCGCCGAAGTCCGTTCCATCGGCCAGGCTGGGCGTCACATCACCGCTGGCGATCAATGCACCGTTTGTCCCCAACACCGCGATCTCTGGCTCGACCCCCATCCCCTGAACGGCAAAGGTATAGTCGGGCTCGCTTTCATCATCGTTCAGCACATGAATCACTGCGCTTCGCACTCCAAGAGCCACGGGATCAAAGCGCACGGTAAAGGCCGTTTTTGCGCCGATGTTGACGAGGGAGGACGGGCCGTTCACGATGATGAAATCCGCCTGATGAACCCCACTGGTGGTCACGCCCTGCACCTGGAGTTGGGCGGAACCTGTGTTTGTGATCGTGAAGATCCGATCCACCAGCCCTCCCACCACACGTTCTGCTCCAAAGTCGGTTCCCTTCGCCTCGCTCGGACTGGAGTCGCCACTAACAATCTCCTCGCCGTTGGTGCCCAAGACAGCAATCTCCGGAGCCGGCAAGGTGGCCCAGTTGGTGCTGGCGGGCGCCCAGGCCTCGCCCGCAAGATTGCTGACATAGCCACGATAGTAGTACACCGTGTTCGGCAACAGGCCGGACAGATTGGTGGAAAATTCGCCCAGTCCCCTTGCCCCGAAATTAGCCTGTGAAACCCAGTTCGCCCGCACGGTCCCTCCATCGTTGGTCCCCCAGTAAAGGCGGGCCACAGGATTGCTTCCCCCCGTGTAGGTGACCTGAGCGCTCAGCGAAGACGTGGTGGCCCCAATCGCTGAAGGCGCCAGATTGCTTACAACCGGGATATCCACCAAGGTCTGCAGATTGGTGCTGGCAGGCGCCCAGGCCTCGCCGGCATTATTGCTGGCATAGGCGCGAGAGTAGTATCTCGTATTCGGCAACAAGCCCGTTAGATTGGAGGAAAAAGACCCGGCCCCTCTCACGCCGAAATCAGCTTGGGCACTCCAGTTCGCCCGCACCACGCCCCCATCGCTAGTTCCCCAATAAATGCGCGCAACCGGATTGCTTCCGCCCGTCGAGAGAATCTCGCCGCTGATGGTTCCCGTGAGGGCGCCTATCGCAGAAGGCGCCAAATTGACTACGCTCGGAGGGACGACTTGTGAAAAAATCAATTGCAGATCAGAGGCCACTCCATTCGAGATGGAGAAAAATCCGCCGGCGAGATCAGGCGCAAACTCCGTCGTGTCCACCATAAACTTGTCCGCGGAAAACAGCGCCACGGAAGAACCCGTGGCCAGCGTATTGGTGTAGCCCTGAAGTGGATTGAAGCCGGCCGGGTTGCCCTTGAGGGCTACGACAAATTTGCTCCCGGCTGTCGCGTTCACGGTCACCACCCCGCTGGCGTTGATAACATCCCAGTCGGTGCCCGCGGAACCGCTCATCGCGGAAAGCTCCACCTGCAAGCGTCCATTCTCCTGCACATTCAAAGCCGCTGTGGTCAACCTGCCAATCGTATTGGAGGCACTGCCCGCGCTGGCGCTCCCGTTGATGCTCAGCGTGCCAACCTGGCCCGACCCATACAGGAAAGCCCCGGCCTCCAGCGTCACGGCAGAACTGGCATTGGTGCCATTCTGAATCAACCGGCCCGCGCTCACAGCGGTCGCACCGTTGTGCGTGCTCGCAGAGGTCAGGATCAGCGTCCCATGGCCGGTCTTGTCCAGCGCCCCCGCGCCCCCCAGGGCCCTGGCGATGGTCAACGTGCGTCCATCATCCACCTCCACAGCGCCGCCCGCCGCCTCCACCGTTACGCCACGATTTGAATCATCCAGGGCAAAGGTGGCGGAGGCCTTCAGCGTGCCGCCCTCCAGCGTCAGTTGATTGGTGGCCCAGGCCGCCGGATTATTGCCCAGGCGCTGTTCTGAATCGATGGTGAGAACTCCGTCACTGATGATGGTTCGCCCCACATACGTGTTGGCCCCGCCCAGCGTCAATGTCCCCGCCCCCTGTTTGACCACCAGGCCGGGCCCGCTGATCACGCCATCGTAGTTCACGGAATCAGAGCGGTTGAAAATCAGGGACCCATTGTTTGTGACAGGATCCGTGATCAAACCGGAAGAACCGCCATTCCCCATGCGCAACGCACTGCCGGCGTTGACCGTAATCAGCCCCGACGCGGTGACGTCCCCCGTGAGGGTCCCCGTGTTCCCGGCACCCGCGATGGTCAAGTGATGGTAATCCGCGGCCAGGACCGTCTGGGTCATTCCGGTATAGGTCACCGTGTTGGGCACAGCCGTGGCATCAAAGCCGGCCACCGTGATGCTCCCGCCAAGATTGAGCGAGGCCCCTGCATTCTGCTCCAGTACGCCCGCGCCCGCCAGGGCGGTGGCCACGGTCAAGTCACCGGTGTTTGCGTACATGCCATCAATGGTCATGCTGGGAATGGAAAGGCTATTGGCGCCGCCAATGGTCCGGCTCACACCGCTCAAGGTCTGAAGCCCCGACCCGGAGGTGAACGTGCCATTGTTTTGAAGATCTCCACCGAATGTAACGGCCGCATTTCCGCTGTTATTCCAAACCCCGCCATTGTGGATGAGAACATTTCCAGCAAAGTTTTTTGTGCCCACGGCGCTACTGAGCACCAGGGAACCGCTGACCTCGGTGTCATTGCTGGCCGCGAAATTAAAGCCCGCCACCGTGAAGGTGGTCCCGCTTCCCACCTCCAGATTTCCACCCAGGGTCACCTCCGCCGCAGTGGCGGCGGTGGCCGTGCCGCCCAGCGTCAGATCCCCGTTCACGGTCGTCACGCTCGTCAACGTCTTGGCGCCACTGCCCATCAACTCCAGGTGATGATAGGCCACCGCCTTCACCGTCTGGGCCCCGCCGTCGTAGGTCACCGTGTTGGGATGGGTGGCGGCATCCAGCCCGGTAATGGTGGTGGTCCCCCCAAGAGTGAGGGACGAGCCCTCCCCTTGCGTCAGCGTGCCCCCCCCTGCCAGCACGGTGGAGACGGTGAGCGCGCTCTCGTTGGTGTAGGTCCCATTCATCGTCAGGCGGGGAAGGGCGATCGCATTCTCGCCGCGAATCGCCCGGTCGGTTCCGCTCAACGTATAGATCCCCGTCCCAGCCGAAAACGTCCCATCATTCTGCAAATCTCCCATCAGGGTAATCGCTTCATTCACGGCATTGCTCCAGCACCCGCCGTTGTAGAGGGTCACCGTCTCCCGGAATGTTTTGGTTCCCGTTGTACTGCTGTGCGCCAGAATTCCGCTGACTTCGGTGAGGTTGCTTACCGTCAGATTAAATCCCGCCGCCGTGAACAACGTCCCGCTTTCCACCTCCAGATTGCCGCCAATGGTCAGCGCAATGGCCGTTACGGCTGTCGCCGCACCGCTCAAGGTCAAATTCCCATTCACCGTCGCAAGATTGGTCAGGGTCTTGGCGCCACTGCCGCTGAGCTCCAGATGATGATAGACCACCGCCTTCACGGTTTGCGCCGCCCCATAATAGTTCACCGTGTTGGGCATCGCGGCGGCATTCAATCCGGTGATCGCGGATGTTCCTCCGATGTTCAGCGTGGCCCCTGACCCCTGGATCAAGGTGCCCGCACCCGCCAGCGCGGTGCCAACGGTCAAGGTCCCCGTATGCGTGCAGGTGCCGCTCACCGTCAGGTTGGGAATGGACACCTCGCTGGCGCTGATGATGTCTTTTCCGGTGCCGCTGAAGGTCTGCACGCCAGTCCCTGCTTCAAACATTCCGTCAATCTGCAGGTTCCCCCCGAAGGTCACCGCCTCGTTGATGCCGTTCGACCAGACGCCGTCCTCGTTGATCGTCACGTTGCCCGTGAAGGTCTTTGTGCCCGTGGCACTGCTGTGCGCCAGCGTGCCCTCCACCACCGTGGCGCCTGTCACCGCAAGGTTAAACCCCGCCGCCGTGAAGGTCGTCCCGCTTCCCACGTCCAGATTTCCTCCGATCGTCAACGCCAACTCTGTTTCTGCCGTCACCGTTCCGCTCAACGTCAGATTCCCATTCACGGTGCCAACGCCGGTCAAGGTCTTGACGCCACTGCCGGCGAGCGTCAGATGCCGGTATGCCACAGGTCGCACCGTCTGTGCTCCGCCGGAATAGACGACGGTGCTCCCTGTCCCGTTGGCCGTGAATGTCGCCGTCCCGGCGCCCGGAGTGGAAAAGGGCGTGGCGCCCGAAAGATCCAAGGTTCCCGTTTGAGGCGCATTATTCATGGCGAGTGTCGCCGTCGCACCGGCATCCGCATTCAAAATGACCGTGCCGCCAACGCTCACGGTCCCGTCGTTAATACGCAGGCTGGCGTTGTTGTTGCGGGGGTTCAGCCACAGACTGCGGACCGTCAGATCACCCGAAATAATCAGGCTGGTAATCGTCGAAGTGAGAATGCAGGTTCGGCTTGCGGTGGGATTGATCGTTCCTCCCACGGTCAGGGAAGCACACTCGATGGCGCCGGCGCCCTGCAGGGCCGCCGCCGAATTGGCGCTGGCCGAATTGCGGAGCGACAGTCCAGCGGTGATCGTCAGCGTGGCCCCCGCCCCGACATCCAAGGTGGCGCTGGCCGTGCTGTTGGTGCTGAAGGACACTGAGTTGATGACTTGGTCCGCGGTCACGCTGATCGTATCGCCGGAACGGATCAGCACATCGTCGCCTTCCGCGGGAATGCTTCCCCCCGGCCAGGGCGCATTGGCCACGGTGCTGGTCCAGTTTCCACTGCCGCCCGTAAGAATTAGCGCGGCATGATTCACCGGCATGAACAGCAAAAAGAAAGCACCTCTCAGGAACAACGAGAGAAGCTTTTTGTTTGCGGTCATCATTTGCTTTCTACGGCTTGACCCCAGCCGCACACCCCCTCAACAACAAAAACACGCCAGGATACACCTCCCCCTTTTCCCCCCTGCATAACGACAAGGTGAGGCGACCCATTTTTCATACTTTGCCTGCTAGCACGACGGATGCCGGGAGCCCACGCCCACAGCAACACCCTTGTTACGGCTATCGGATACCCCAAAAAGCCTCTTTTTTTTAGTTTTTTACGTTATTTTTTTGAATTTTTCGGCCCCAAAAGGGCCCAACCAGCCTCCCCTGCGGCAAAAACGCCCCTTTCAGCCCAAAATATGAGCCATTCCGACGCATCCGTGCTTGACCAATACACGCCAGGCCGCAACAATGCGGTCCAGTGCAATAATGACGCATGTGAGGCATAATCAATGAGTTCCCCCAAGATCATGGGGCTCGAAAACCTGGCCAAAGCCATTGAAGAGCAGAAGGCCCAGGGCAAGACGGTCGTTCATTGCCATGGGGTGTTTGACCTGCTTCACATCGGCCATATCAAGCATTTGGAGGCGGCGCGGCGCTTGGGCGATGTGCTGGTGGTCACCATCACACCTGATGTATTTGTGGACAAGGGCCCCCACCGCCCAGCCTTCCCAGAAAGCCTGCGGGCCGAGGCCATCGCCTCGCTCTCCTGCGTAAACTTCATCAGCATCAACCGCTGGCCCACGGCCGTCGAACTGCTCCATTTGCTCAAGCCCAACCTCTACGTGAAGGGCATCGTGCGGGAAAAAGGCAAGCGCGACTTCACCGATGCCATCCGCTTGGAGGAATCCGCCATCGAAAGCGAGGGCGGGCACCTTGTGCTGACCGAGGAGGACACCTACAGCGCCACCAACCTGATCAACCGCTACCTGGATATTTTCTCCAACGAGACACAGGACTTTTTGAACCGCTTCAGGGAAAAATATGCCGCTGAGGATCTGGTGGACCTGCTCCAATCCATCCGCGACCTGCGGGTCCTCGTCATCGGGGAGCCCATCATTGACGAGTACAACTTCTGCTCCGTCATGGCCAAGGCCAACAAGGATCCCGTCCTCGCGGCCCGGCATCTGCTCACGGAAAAATATGCGGGCGGCGCACTGGCCATCGCCAATCATGTCTCCAATTTTTGCAACCAGGTGGGCCTCCTCAGCATGCTGGGCGAGGTGGATTCCCATGAGGACTTCATTCGCTCCAAGCTCAATCCCAACATCCAGCCCACCTTTCTCACAAAAGCCGGATCCCCGACCATCATCAAACGGCGCTTCCTGGAATCCTACCTGCCGGTCAAGCTGTTCGAGGTCTATGTCATGGCCCACGAGGACCTCTCCCCGGAGGAGGAAAATCAGTTCCGAACCAAACTCGATGAGCTGTTGCCGCACTATGACGTGGTCATCGTTGCCGACTACGGGCACGGACTGATGACGCCGGGCATCATCCGTACGATTTGTGAAAAGGCCCGGTTCCTGGCGGTCTGCACCCAGACCAACGCCGGCAACCGAGGCTTCAACACCATCTCCAAGTATCCGCGCGCCGACTACATCGAACTGGGCGAGCCGGAATTGCGGCTCGACTTCAAGAACGAGAAGGCCGACCTGCGGAGCCTGATCCGGTCCACCACAAAGAAACTGAACTGCCCCGCCTGCCTGATCACCCGCGGCAAAAACGGATGCATCACCTTTTCCGAGGAGACCGGGTTCCACGAGACGCCGCCCTTCTCCATCAAGGTGGTGGACCGCATCGGCGCCGGCGATTCCGTGCTGGCCATCACCGCTCCTTGCGTGGCCCGGAAGATGCCGATGGAGGTGGTGGGCTTCATTGGCAACGTGACCGGCGCCATCGCCTGCACCATCATCGGAAACAAAAGCTCCATCGGCCCAACCACGCTCTACCGCCACCTCTCATCCTTTCTCCAATAACCCCCATGCACACTCACAAAGAAGCCCTGTTTGACCGCACCAAGCTGACCGTCCGCCCTCTCGCGGAGCGAAAACACGACTTGACCCTCGAGGTCATCCGCCCCCTTCAAGCGCTCCCTGTACAGCATCCGGCCTTGAACGAAGTGGCCGCCCGCCTGCAAATGGCCCGCCAGGAAGGCTCCTCCGCAATCCTGATGATGGGCGCCCATGTCCTGCGCGCCGGGGTCCAGCGGCACCTGATTGATCTGATGGAAAAAGGCTTCATCTCCTGCATCGCCATGAATGGCGCCGGCCTGATCCACGACTATGAAATGGCCCTGATTGGCGCCACCACGGAGAGCGTCGCCCGCTACATTGCCGATGGCCAGTTTGGCTTGTGGGCGGAAACCGGGCGCATCAACGACATCGCGGCGAGAGCCGCCGCCGAAGGACTCGGCCTGGGCTATGCGGCCGGGCGAACCATTGAGGCCGGCGCCTTCCCCCACCGGGATATCAGCCTGCTGGCCGCCGGCTACCGGCTGAATATTCCCGTCACCATCCACGTGGGCATCGGCTACGATATTGTCCATGAACATCCCAACTGCAACGGCGCGGCCTATGGCGCCTCCAGCTACATCGATTTTTTGAAGTACACCCATGTCATGGAAAACCTGGAAGGCGGCGTGGTCATGAATTTCGGAAGTGCCATCATGGGGCCAGAGGTGTATCTGAAGGCCCTGGCCATGGTGCGCAATGTGGCGAATGCCGAGGGGCGGCACATCCGCCGCTTCTCCACGCTGGTCTGCGACCTGGTCGAATTGCCCGAGGATTTCCACCAGGAGGCCCCCCGCACCAGCCCCGGCTACTATTACCGGCCTTGGAAAACCATGCTGGTGCGGACCGTTGCGGATGGCGGCGAAAGTTTCTACGTCCGGGCGCCCCATTCCGAAACCATCCCCCAGCTTTGGTCCGCACTGCAGGCCTGAGAGCATGATGCGTCCATCCTACCCCGAAGAGCTCGAGCAGTGGTGGTTGCGCGAAGCCGTGCGCGTCCTGGAAAACCCGGACCCACAAGCCTGCCTGGACCTGCTCCTGCCCGGCGTCCAACAGCTCAGCGATCTGTTTACCGTCGCTCGCAAACCGGGATTTGGCGGCTATTCCTCGCAGGATCTCCCGCAACTCGCGTACGGGATCTTCTATTTCCCGCAGGGATTTGTCCGAACCCTCTTTGCGCTGGAGGAAATCCTCCGGCAGGGCGCTCTGCGCACCGGCACAGCGAGCCCCCTGCGCGTGCTGGACCTCGGCGCCGGACTCGGCGCCACCACGCTGGCCGCCGCCCATCGTCTCGCCGGTAATGGGGACGTTCACCTCACGGCCCTGGACCAGTCTTCCTCCGGGCTCCAGCGGCTGGAACGAATCTTCCACGATGAACGCCCGCTCTGGCCGCACGCCAGCCTGCAAACGTCCACGGGCGATCTCACCCAGCTCCCCGGCGAAAAGGGATGGGATTTGATCCTGTCCGGGTTTGCGCTGAATGAATCCGTCCTGTCCGAGGACGACAACCGGCTGGCCGCCTGGGCCCGCTCCGCCCTGGACCTCCTCGCGCCAGAGGGCGTCCTGCTGATTCTTGAACCCGCTACCCAGGAATCTTCCCGGCGCATCGGGGCCCTGCGCGACCGGCTGACCGCCGCGGGTGAGGCCACCGTCATCGCCCCCTGTCTGCATCAAGCCCCCTGCCCCCTGCTCCACCATCCCGTGAGCTGGTGCCACGAGGTCCGAACCTGGAATGCACCCGCGGCGGTGGTCTATCTCAACCGCACGCTCTTCCACGCCATCGAGGTGGTGAAATTCTGCTTCCTGGCCCTGCGCCCCGGCCCGCCGCCGCCCCAAGAAAAAAGAGCGGAAGGCGCGGCGCGCCTGATTGCCCCCACCCACGCCATGAAAGGCAAGATCGTCACCTCCGCCTGCGCGGAAGACGGCCAGGCCCACCCGTATGAAATCCTCACGCGCGGCATGCCCAGCGAAGAAAAAGAGCGGATACTTGCCCTGGAGCGGGGAGACCGCGTCCTCTTTGAAAACCCCGTCATCCTCGGCGACGGACGCACCCTGCGCGCACGATCCGCGGCCTCCAACTCGCCGGAGCAGGAAAACTCCGGCTTGTGAAGGTCAGCGGGGAAGACGTTGTGCCAGGGGCTCATCCGGGGATGTCAAAACTTGAATCGCAGTTGAATCAGGGGCAGTTCCTTCCAGTCCGGCTCAAACGCGGACGGTCCCATCAGGCCCCGCTCGCAGGCCTCCAGCCTCCGCCGGTTATACCGCTCGGCCGAATCAATCCCCCCATAGATACTGCCCGTGTACCAGGTTATCTCCCCAAAGGTAATCACCGCAAAAAATCCCCACTCCTCACTTTCCGCCGTGCTGGCCATGCCCCAGATAAACAGCGCGTTGAGGAGGACGGAGCGCAGACCGTTGGCATATTCGCCACTGTAGAAATAGCCCAGCCCTGGAATGATTCCCAACACGCCTCCAAGGGTTGGACTCTTGTCCTTGCCCTGCCGGTATTTTTCCAGCGCGGACATCCCCTCCGGCGCCGGAGCAGGCCCGGCCTGCAACGCCTCGGCGGCGCCGGCGGCATTCTGCTCCCTCAGCCGAACCACCGCCAGGCGGCGGGCGGCATATGCTCGATAGTCAGCAGGCGCCTCCGAACGAAGAAGCCCCTCCCAGTGATACCCCGCCTCGTCATAACGGCGGTCCGTAATCGCCACTTCTCCCCTCAACAGTGGCAACGGAGGAAAATCTCCCGTTCGCGCATCCTCCGCCCGGTCAAGCATTTTGCCGGCCAGCTCGGTTTCATTCGTCCGCCAGTACTCATGGGCGGCGGCCCAGAAGTAGTGCCCCCTATCCTGTTCCGAGCCGGCCTCCAGCGCCTGCCGCCGGAACTCCACCGCCGCGCTCTCCGCGCGCCCTTCCTCGGAGAGCAGGACGGAGAGAGGCTTGCTCTGAGCCAGGGACGAAGCGCTCAGCATCAGCACAATAAAAAAACTGCTCCAAAAAGAATTCACTCAGCCCTCCCTTTCAATACGGCACATGAGCATCCACCGAGTCCGCAAATCGGATCGAACCACGCAGGCGCACCGGTTTTTCCGCATCGCGCACCACGCTGGGCTCCCGGATGAACCGGTCACCAATCATCGGAAAACCCAGCCATCCATGCTTGCGGCAGGCCTGGCGGAAGTATTCCGAACAACTGGGCTCCAGCGTGCAACGGGAACCAATCGCCGGAGCGATCTGGCCGCGATAAAAGGCGGTCAGCATTTCCCCCGGCCAGCTCCATATCGTTCGCCCGCTCCGGCCGGGGCGAATCGCGCTCGTCCGCCGGATTTCCTGGGTCCAGGTGGGCAGGCTGTTCACCAGGTGCTCGCGCCAGTAAGTCCGAATCTCCGGCGAAACGGTCGTGCGCGAAAGAAGAATGCAGGCGCCAAAGGAAGTTCGCCCGCGCACCACAGGATTCGTGCTGTGTTGATGCGCCCAGGTCAGCAACTCCATCGCCTGCCCCAGGTCCTGACGGGCCCACAGCGTGAACCCACATTCTGACATCGCCCAGGCCCGGACTTCACCCAGGGCCGCGTTGGAAGCCAAGCTGGTAATGAGAGCGAATGCGGCCACATCCGCCGGCGTCTGGCGTAAAATCGCGGCCGCCTCGATCACGGCGGCCTTTTCATCCAATGCATTCTGGCTCGCCACCCGCCGGGCTTCGAGCTGGGCCGCGGGCCAGTTGGCTTCGTCGAACAACTCCTCCGCCAATTGCACCGAGGATCCCATGGAGAATAAGGCGCCGGCCAAAAAAAACAGAATTCCAGGCCAGAGGCCTGGAATTCTGTTCTTACACATCAACTTTGAAAAGCGGTCAATAGTACGACGCCCCATACTTCTCGACCAAGTCCTTGCTGGTCATTCCTTTTGCGCCGTCAATGCCGTTCCAAATCTGCCCAACGATAATCAACTGCAACCATTCACGCCAGTGAATGTTCTTGCCCTCGTTATACTCACCCGCGGCACGAATGCCGAAGCAACAGCCGGCAATGAACCCCATGAAGCCACCACGTCCCTCCGCCGCCATCGTTGTATTCACCGCGCCCAACAGAAACATCGCCACCAACAGACCTGCTATGATCTTTTTCATAAAGATCCTCCTTCCGGGGATACACGTACCACAGAGGCCAAAGATGAATCAACAAATAATTGAACGGATCTAGCGGGGCGGTTCCTTGAATTCCACCCCTGAAAAAACCTTGCGAACATCGAACATTCCGGGCGCCAGCGGCGTATTGACTTTGAGGTTGCTGAATCGCCGGCTTTCACGGCCCTTCATCTCACCGTCCACCGTGATGAACGAGTCCTGCCGGAGCGAAAGCCAGACCCCAGCCAGCGGCTCCTCAAAGAGGCTGTAGTCGGTGGTGGCATAGCAGTTGGTCATGGCCGGCGAGGTGTAAAACTCCAGGCGCGCCAATCGTCCGGTGGCATCGAAGCAGAGGACCGCAAACAATTTGTCCGTGTGGTACCCGGTGCGCACGGGATAGCCCTCCATCGCCGGCAGAGGGGTCTCCTCAAGCCCCTTCAGCCTCAGCAAATGCTCCATGGGCGAAGCCGGCACGCTCTGCGCCTGAATCTGCATGTCCAGCGGAAGCTCCGCAAAGGGAAACTTCAGCGCCGTTTGCTCTTCCTCCGAATGGAAATACTGCGTTTTTCCGTCGCAGAGTATCCTGCGCCTGGCCGGTGTGGAATTCTCCACCAGCAAATGATTGGGCGCCTCAAACCATACCCGGCTCAACATCCGGCCCTCCCCTTCCGGACGGACAGAATCCTTGCGGACATCGCACACCAGATTCGTAATCTGCCGATACCCCGCCAGCAGTTGATCCACCCGGGTGCCCTCCGCACCGACCTGTTGCACCGAGACCCCCAAACAAAGAATCCAAAGCCAATGTCGCATCCCACACCACCTTTCATGGCAAAAACCACACCCTTCATCCACCCATCACGTCCGCACCTTGAAACGCCCCGCCCATCGGAGCCATCAAGCGCCGACCCTGGACGCTCAACGGGGAAGCCCAAGCCGTATATCCCTGAATGAGGCCGTCGCCAGCACATGGTTGTCATGGCTGAGCACCGCCAGCCCAGCCGCGTTGTTCAAACCCAGCCCTTCCGACACGCGAACCTGCGCCGTGGTCCATTTTTTTCCATCAGAAGAAAAGCCCGCCTCCACCATATGGCCTTTCCGGCGCAGGCGCAACCAAACAGGAAAAATGGTGTGCCCAATCTGCTTCTGCTCCATCTTCCCGCCTGCCTCGCCCCGCCAGCCCAGCACCACATCCCCGCCCGGAAAGACATTCAGCAGGAGATGCGGAGATTCCGGCGAGAGATCGCGCCGCACCATGAGCCCCGCCTTGGCGTACCGGTGCGGCTCGTCCAGGGATTCAAGCACCGCCTCCAATTCAAAATTTCCATGCACCTTCCTCCAGACCAGGCGGAATTGATCCGAGACATCCCAAATGTCATGTCCTCCGCCATATACATCGAACGCGGAGGCGGAATGCACCTTCTGCCCCCCCTCCAACGAACCATTAATGTCGTCCGCGCTCCATCCCTGCGGCAACGGATCGCGGGCCGGCGGCTCGGAGGGAAAAGCCTCCTCCTCGGGCAGGAAAACCTCCGGAGGGATTTCCTGTGTCAGCGCGGCGCCCAGCGGCTGGTTCACATCATACTTCATCTGCCCGAACCAACGGAAATAGGCCTCGATATCCGCCCGGCTGGACTTCGTGAGTGAGACCGGAGGGATTGGATCTTTATTGGCCACCATCGCCCAACTGCTCTCCCCAAGGCCGCCATCCGTCTTCAGCAGTTTGTAGCTCCACATCGTGGCCGCCCAGCCTCTTTCGGCATACACGTCATAATACCGGCGCATCAGCGCCGCCCCGCCGACTTTCTTGAAGACCACGTTGAACTCACCCACCAGGAACGGCGCCTGCTGGCGCTCCAGATACGACGCGCGGGAAGGCACCTTGCGCGCGATGAAGCGCGCATGCGTCTCCACGGAGGCCTCCTGCCCAAACAGCCCGGGATAATAGTGCTCCGTGAAGCCATAATTTTCCAGGCCACGATCGCGCGGGTCGCCATAGAAATCCAGGCCCTGATGCGTCCCCGGCAAAATGACGAGATGGTGCGGATCCACCGTGCGGATGGCGTGATACAGCCGGTCGCACAGGTTGGACAGCGCGGGCAGGTGCTTCCCTGTTTTTGTATCGCCAAACGGCTCATTGATCAAATCGTACGCGGCCACCGCCGGCTCATCGCGATACCGCTTGGCAATCTCCGTCCACAGCCAGATCGTGCGCTCCTGAAATGCCGGCGTCGTCCACAGCTTGTCCTGCCCCACCCTCCCGGTGGTGTGGTCTATGCTCTGTCCGCCCGGCGTCCCATGCAGGTCCAGAATCACATACATCCTATACTTGCGAGCCATCGCAATCACCCAGTCCAGCCACTTGAAGCCATCCGGACGCATCTCCGGCGCGCCCTCGGACGGCACCAGCAGGGAATAGTGGAACGGCACGCGAAGCGTATTGAACCCAAACGAGCGGATGATGGGAAAATCCCGCTCCGTGATCCAGTTCGAGCGGTACAGCTCCATCAGCTCCTCTTTGCCGTCCGGCCCGAACCTCTTCTCCAGAATGCTCTCAAAGGCGTGTTGGTCAGGAATCTCGGCCTGCAGTTCCAGCATCCACATCTCCAGCAACAACCAGTTGCCCAAATTGCATCCCTTGAGAATGACTTCCCGCCCCTCGCCATCCACCCAGCGGGTGCCCTTCGCACGAAGAATGGATGAAGACAACTCCTCCACGGATTGCGGCACCGGCACCATCTCCGCCGGACGCTCGGGGGGCTGAACTTGTTCCAGCTCTTCAGGCTCCATGGTTTCTTGCACACTACACGACATCAGCATGCACAGCCCCACATAAATCAGCCCGCTTATTATTCGTCTTGCCCATCGCATCAGCATCCTCCTGCAACCGGTCCCATGTATTGTTCGGGAAAGAGTTACCCGGCACGAGATGAATTGTCAACGGCAGAGTCAATATTCACAGGTGCGCAAGTTGCTGAGCCCCGCGAAAACGAGGATGAAAAATCTCGGTACACAAAGCCGCAAAACCCCCACCAAAAAATCTTCCAACCCTTGGAAACTTTTCTGCGCATCATCACGGTTCGTCCTGTTTCCTCACTATCGCACCGTCTTGATTTTGTCTATGCTTTCGCGATAGTG
>CAZFSE010000111.1:0-14659 GCA_964521805.1 uncultured Verrucomicrobiota bacterium | reverse complement strand
ACTTTTTTGAAAAAAGTGAAAATATTTTGCCTGTCCCTTCGAAAACATGCCGAAAAGATGCCTGTCCCTCTTCTTGATGTCGCGCACCTTGACGCCGCCAATCGCCTTCCCTTATGCTTCTCCCCATGAAACCCACCGTAGCCCCAAAAGACGTTTTTGACCGGTTCCCGAGGGAGATTGCCATGCTGATGGGCTGGTTTTTTCTTCGGCACCTTAACGGACTTTACCGCACCTTCAAAGGCGACTTATTACTGCCGATCATCCTCGGCGAGGTCGCCCACCACAACATCTGCAGTTTGTTTTCTTCCGGCAAGCTGACCACCAAGGGCCGCACCGCCGATTGGAAGGCCCCCTCCACCTGGACGGCCATGGAACCCTGCAACGCCTTCTCGTTGAGCAACGCCACGGGAATTCCGAGGGAGACCTGCCGCCGAAAACTACAGCTCCTGGTCAAGCAGGGACTGCTAAGTCACACCCCGCGCGGGTACGTGATCCGCAAGGGGGTCCGCGAGCGGTTTAAGGAGTCGAATCGCCGGAATTATCTGGAGCTGACGGCCCTGTTCGAGGAATTGCAACGGATTACACAGGCCCACGAGCCGTAGCCCCGCCAGGCGCACCTCGCAACATCTACCATCCGCCGCCCAGGGCCTTGTAAAGAAGGACCGTGTCGTTAAGCAGGCGCGCCTGCTGGTCCAGCGCGGTTTGTTCCGCCTGAATGAGGCCGCGTTCCGTTTCAAGCGCCTCCAGTTGCGAGAGCAGGCCCTCATCGAACTTGGCCTGGCTGATCTCCTGGACCCGTGTCAGGTCCGCAACGGACTCGCGCGCAATCTCCAGCTGTCCCTGCCGGCTGGCACGGTTGACCAGGGCATTCTCGGTTTCCTGAAACGCGCGGATGACGGTACTGCGGTACTGATCGGATGCGATGCGGACATCAGCCTCACGAACACGGACCTGCGCCGCGCGCTGGGGATCCAACAATGGAATACTGATCTTGGGCCCTACATCAAGAAGCCACTGGCTGAGCAGATTGCCCAGCGAATCGCCGGCGCTTCCACCGGAACCCGTCAACGAGATCGTCGGCAACCGGTCCAGCCGCGCCTGCCCCGCCAGTTCGTACGCGGCCAGTACGCGGTACTCCGCCGCAAGAATATCGGGCCGGCGTTCCAGCAGATCGGAGGGGAGGCCGGCGGGCACCTGAGGAACCAGCAGGGGCGTCAGCCGCTTGGGCGGAAGCACCAGCTCACCTGCGGGCAACCCGAGAAGAGCGGCCAGGCTGTTCTGTGTCGTCGCGCGCTCGCGGACAAGATCCCGCCGCTCGCGTTGCAACCGCCCCGCCTCGGCTTTCTGGCGAAGGACCACATCCATCGAGACCATCTGCTCCTGCGCGCGTGTTTCGTAAACGGAAAGCATCCGCCTGGCCCCCTCGATATAACGATCATAGAGCTCGAGAAGCTCATCCAGTTGCCGAAGGCGGAAGTACTGACCGGACACTTCTCCGGCGAGGGACAGATACGCGGCCCGCCAGTCGGCGCCCGAAGCCTGGATCTCGGCATCCGCCGCCGCCTGGCCTTTGCGCAACTTGCCCCAAATATCCAATTCCCAATTGAGACCGGCGCCCAGATCGTAGGATTCGACGCCGGTGCGCCCTTCCGCAGGCGTGCGTGAGACGCCATAGGAGGCCCCCGCCGAAACCCCGAGCGTGGGGAGGCGGCGGCTTCCCGCAACCCCGGCCAGCGCCTCCGCACGATCCATGCGCCCAGCCACCACACGAAGATCGGCGTTGCCGTCCAACGCACGCTGAATGAGCGACGAAAGCTCAAGATCGCCAAACGCATTCCACCAGTCCCCCCTCAGGGCCTGCAACTCGTTGGTGTCGCCTGGTCCTGCCGACCAGGCCTCCTTCACCGGCACGTCCGGACGTTCATAGGCCGGCCCGGCCAGATGCGCACAACCGCTGGCCAGAACCAGCAGGGCAAAACAGAATCCTGGCAACTGTGCTTTCATTCGGATTTCACCTTGAAAAAAAATGCGTACAGGACGGGAACGACCACCAGGGTCAACACCGCGGCGAACGACAGTCCGAACATAATCACCACGGCAAGACCCTGGAAAAATACATCCGTGATCAGAGGGAACAACCCCAGCACCGTGGTCACCGCCGCCATCAGCACCGGGCGCGTGCGGTCAACCGTGGAATCCACAATCGCCTGCGGGCCCGGCTTTCCACTGCGCAGTTCCAAGTCCATCTGGTCAATCAGCACGACAGAGTTCTTGATCAGCATGCCCGTCAAACTGAGAAATCCCAGCGTGGCCATGAAGTCGAAGGAGGCCTGCGTAATCAACAGCCCGGCCGCCACCCCGACAAGGGCCAGGGGAACGGTCAAAAAGATGATGACGGGCTGGCGGATCGCGTTGAACATCATGACAATCAGGACCACCATGGAAATGAACGTAATCGGCATCGTGCTGGCGATCCCGGCATTGGCCTGCGTGGAGGCCTCATGATTGCCACCCCATTCGAGCCGGTACCCCTCGGGCAGAGGGAGGGCCTCGATCAAGGGTGTCAGTTGCTCCTGCAGGGCACTGCTCGGGCCGCTGGCCACATCGCACTGGGCATGAATGGTGCGTTCCCGATCGCGGCGCAGGATGATCGGAAGGCTCCAGCGCTCCACCCACGAGGAGATCACCTGGCTGACCGGCACAGGGTGCCCCGTACCGCGGCTGGTCACGGTGACGAGACCGAGCTCGTCTGTCTGTCCCCGTTCCTCCGCCGGAAGCCGCGCCACGATGGAGAGACTATTCTCGCCTTCGTGGTAGACGCCGACCGTGCGGCCCTCCGCCGCCAGCGATAACGCCGCCGCCACGTCGGGCCGCGTGATGCCCAGTTGCGCGGCGGTATCGTCACGCAGTACCGCCGTCATCACCCTCACCGGCTGGCGCCAGTCGTCCTTGATATTCACCGCCAGCGGGTGGCCGCGCATGACTTCCTTGGCTTGCTGGCAGAGGTCCAGCAGAACGCCGGCGTCCGGACCCGAGAATCGCGCCTCGATGGCACTGCCACCGCCTGGACCCAGAACGAACTTCCATAGCTTGGTCTGGGCGTCAAGATACCGCGCCGCAAGCTCCCCGCGGATCACTTCGATGATCCGGCTGATCTCGCGGCTGTCGTTAACGGTGATCAGGAGCTGGGCATATGCGGAATTGGCGTCTTCCGGGGAGTACACCAGCATGAATCGCAGGGCGCCCTTGCCCACCCATGTGGCGACGGACTCCACACCCTCAATCCCCATGACAAACTTCTCGAGTTGCTCCGCATCCTTCAGGGTCCTCTCGATGTGCGTCCCCTGCGGCAACCAGTAGTCCACCACAAACTGCGGCCTGGCGGATTGCGGGAAGAAGGCCGGCGGTACTTTTCCAAAACCGTATAACCCGAGGAACAGCAGAACCACCATGATCGCCAAGACCCATTTGCGGCGCGCCAGCGCCAGGTAGAGGAAACGGCGGTAGGCCCTCGTCATGCGCCCTTCCCCGGCCGGAGCCGCGTTCGCGGCGGGCGCTTTGAGCAGATCCACGCAGAGCAACGGGGTCGTGGTCACGGCGAACAGCCAGCTGAGCATCAGCGAGATGGCAATGACCTGGAAGAGCGATTTACAATACTCACCGGTCGAATCGGGGGAAAATCCGATGGCGGCAAAAGCCATGATGGCCACCAGCGTCGCTCCCAGCAGGGGCCACTGGGTTTGGCCCACCACCGCCGCGGACGCCTTGATGCGGTCTTCGCCCTTGCCGATACGCACCAAGATCCCGTCCGTGATCACGATCGCGTTGTCCACCAGCATGCCCAGCGCCACGATCAACGCGCCCAGCGAGATGCGTTGAAGCTCAATGCCCCAGATATCCATCAACAGAAAGGTGCCGGACACGATGAGAAGCAAAACCAATCCGATAATCACGCCACTGCGCAGGCCCATGAACAGCATCAGCACACCGATCACAATGGCGAGCGCTTCGAATACGCTGATCACGAAACCGTTGACGGCTTCACGCACGGTGTCCCCCTGGAAGGAGATGACATGCACATCCATCCCGATGGGCCGGCGGGCCTCAAGCTCGCGAAGCCGCTGAGTGACGGCGTCCCCCATCGCCACGACATTGCCGCCCTCTTCGGTCGAAATGCCAAACCCGATGGCCGGCTGGCCATTGATATGGAGAACCGCGCTGGGCGGCTCCCGGTAGCCGCGGCTCAGCGAGGCCACATCGCGGAGGCGCACCGTTGAGCCTTCGCTTCCGGCCAGGATCAGATCGCCCAGCCGCTCCCACGAATCGGACGCACCCGAAACCTCAATGCCCACGCGCTGGTCCCCCGCCCGGATGGAGCCCGCGCCCACCACCAGGTTGCGCTGTTTCAGCAGATCGAAGACTGTGTCGAGCGAAAGACCGAACTGGCCGAGTTTGGCGCGGGAAAACTCCACATAGATCGCTTCCGGCTGTTCGCCCCAGAAGGAAATGCGGGCGACTCCGGCAACCTGCAGAAGTTCCTTGCGCAGAAACTTCGCGTAGCGCTCGACCTCCCGCATGGAGAACCCATCGCCCGTGATGGCGAATAGAATGCCGTACTCATCGCCAAAATCGTCGTTGACGATGGAGGGCCGGGCGCCGGGAGGGAGATCCGGCTGAGCATCGTGAACCTTGCGGCGAACCTCGTCGAAGATCTGCGCAAGATCCTCCTTGCGGAAGGTGTCCTTGAACTCCGCCTTGACGATGGACAGGCCAGCCTGCGAGACGGAGGTGACCTCCTTGACCTGCCACATGCTCTGAAGGGCCGACTCGATGACCTCGGTGACTTCGCTCTCGACTTCCTCCGCCGTCGCGCCGGGATACGCCGTGATGACGGGGCAAATCTTGATGGCCACGCCCGGGTCCTCGAACCGCCCGAGACGCGGATACACCGCCAGGCCGCCCAAGAGCACGATCAAGGACAACAGGTAGGTGATGGTGCGCTTGCGGATGCAGTATTCAGCGAGTTGCATAATCTGGCTCAGTTCCCGTCATCGCTCTCGAATCGCCGGATCGCCTGGCCTTCTTCCAGGCTGTGCAGTCCCGAGACGGCCAGCCAGTCGCCCGGTTTCACGCCCTCCACGACCTGCACAAGTCCGCCGCGCGAGGATCCTGTTTTCACCGCCCTGCGATGAACCATCATCGCCGCGGGGTCCACGAGCCAGACTTCGCTCGTCTTTCCATCGATGGAAAAGACGGCCGCGTCCGGGACCCAGCAAGCCGTTTTGCTTTCGCCCAGGATCAACGGCACCGTCAGCTCGATGGCCGCTGACATGCCGGGAAGAATCACCGTGTCCTCCGGTGCGGGCAGGCTGAACACCACCCGATAGGTAAGCGTCTGGGGATCCGCCTCCGTGGCAAAGCTCTTCACCGTGACAGGAAACCGCCGTCCGGGAAGATGCTCAAAGCGCGCGAACATGGCGATGTTGGTGGTCTTGCCGACCTGCAGAATGAACGTTTCCGGAATGCTGATTTCCACCTCATAACTGGACAAGTCGTGCACCACCACGATCGGCTGCTTCGCCTGCACGATCTGATAGCGATCCGCCAGGGTCGCCGCCACCCGGCCGCTGAAGGGCGCGCGCAAGGCAGAGCCTTCGAGATCCTTGCGAACTTGCAACCATTCCGCCTCGGAGGCCTCAAAGGTGGTGCGGGCCCGCTCCAGATCGGCCTCGGCAATGGCCTGCCGGTCGAAAAGGCGTTGCATGCGCTCCACCTGTCGCTTCGCCTCGTCAAACCGCGCGGCCCGGGCCTTCTCGGTCAGCGCCAGATTGCGGGAATCGAGACGGGCGAGAACCTCCCCCTCACGAACTTCCTGCCCCTGCGTCACCGGCAGATCGGAAAGCGTATCGCCACGGTCAAACGACAACTCCGCGCGCTGGCGCGCTTTGATGCGACCGGAGGCCGAATAGGTGATCGAGGGCGCGTGTGCGGTCGCCTCCGCCATCTTGACCGGCCGGGGTGGGACGGCCGCCTCCGGGGCCGCAGGGGGTCCACACGCTGTCACAAAGGCCGCCAGGGCCAGAACAGCAAGAATCTGCCGTGCGAGAATTACATACACGATTTTCCCTCCCGAAGTTGCGACGGGATCCGAAGCATCCGTGGCCATTCGACATTCATGAGTCGCAACGTAAGCCGCCTTCTCCCCTCTTTCAAGTGATTGACTGCCCATTTTGGGCAGTCAGAGGGTGGAGGGGACAGGCGAGCACTTAACGGGGGACGCCCCAGCCATCCACCAGCAACGCGAACGACAAGGATCATCGGTCTCCCCATTCATTGCCTGCCCTTCCGAAGTTGTTTTTTCATTCGCTGGTAACCATATTCCTCTTCGCCTGCCGGGTAAGTATGAGTGGACGTTGTATGGGGCATTGCGGATTGTGGCTTGACGAAGAACGCAGATCTATGGCCATCTGTGAACACAGACATCATGAAACCTTTGTCCTTCAGCGAATGGATTCAGGAAAACGCGCAGACGCTCCTGTTTTATCTGTATGCCTTGCTCCTGGCCCCCTGGCTGGCCGCCCAATTGAAGGCCGGCCTGAAATCTTCCACCGTCTTGGTCTGGCCTGGCGTTCTCCTGATGGCCGTCATGGTGCTGGAAGCCGTCGGCCTGACCTGGAAGATTCATTTTCTCCGGCGGCGATGGTCCGAGGCCGGACAGCATCCGAATCCACCCATGCTGTTGCTTTTCTCCCTGGCGGGCATCGGGCATGTGATTGTGACGGTGTTCCTCGGTTTTCTGGCGGCGGATGGATGGGGCTTGATTGGAAGCCAGGAGGAGCCGGATTCCGCATGGTTTGGCTGGCTCTTTGGCCTGCTGTTGGCCAAGGAATGCGCGGCCTTCTTCGGCATGAGCGGGCAAGCCCTCTCCGCTGAACCGCCCGGGCACCTCAAGGAATGGCTGGCCGATCTGTTCCTGCTGTTGTTCTCCTGCGCCGCCTACACGGCATGGTGGTCTGTCCTGGTGGATATGCAGGACCTTGGCGGTCTTCCCTTTTACATCAAACTGATCATCGCCCCGTTCCTCGGCGTGCTGGTCTTCATGGTGTACCTGCCCCTTCGCCTGTCCTTCTTCATGGAGGTCTATTACCTGCATCCCGCGGAGGGGGCCCGAAAACGAATCCTGATGGAATGCGCCTTCGGGTTGTGCCTGGGGCTCTACCCCATGTTCATATAAGGCGGTCCCGCGCGCGTCGCCGGGGTTGTCGATTTTTGCAGGAGGCGAGGCGGTCAGATCGCGGGGGCCGGCGGGGCATCCACAAAAACAATGTAGCGAGCGGTGGAAGCACTGCCTTCTTGTACCCGGTTGGCCGGTTCATACCGGAAATCCGCATCACGAACCCCGCCCAATTCCTTTCTTTCCCCGGGGGCCAGCGTAAAGCCAACCCATTCGATAGTCAGGGGGATCACTCGCACAGTGGCTCGGGAGAAATTTTCAAACGTGAGATTTTTCTTGTCGTCGGCCGTATTGTCAAAGCAGGCCGTCAAACTCAGCAGGCCCAGAAACAGGGCGATTCCATATATCAACCGTCTGCTTTTCATCATCGTTGCCTCGTTATGGATGTTCAGCGGCCTGCCACTTCAACACTATGCATTCCCACGCGTTTTGTTAAGGAAAATGTGCTTCAATGGACGGGTGAAGTCAAGGGCAATGATGGACCGGGCCAGCGGAGATCAGGCAGGTTTTTTCTTCTGACTGCGCGCGATGCGGATGTACATGAGGAAGGCGGAGCTTTTCTTGGGGGAGATGAAGATGGGCTTGTGAAACCCCTTGACCCCCAGGCGCAGAAGCTGTTTGGTCGAGGTGGCCAGGTAGGCATTTTCTGAAATGAAGGTGGCCGGATTGGCCTTGCGCTCCAGCCGCACGGATTCAATCGCCGTGATGGGGATGGACAACAGGTAATGCCACCCGGAGACGAGGATGCCGTCGGGACAAATCCGGTACTCGCGGGGGGTGTAAAACAGCGGGTAGAGATTGACCAGCAGGCGGCGCAGGGAGCCATCCTTCGTGGTGGGGGTCTTGATATCCCACCGGACCTTGCGCCATTTCAAGCGGTGCCGCGCCACGTTCAGCGCCACGGCCAGCAGGGTCAACAGCAACAGCCCCGCGATCCAAAGCAGGATGTCCAGCGCGTGTCCTTCCACAAAGGGAATCTGCACGCGGCTCTTGATGGACGCGCGCAAAATCCGCACGTAGGCGATGAGTCCAAAGAGAAACGGCGCCACCAAGTCAAAAATCGGCAGGTTGACGCGTGTCAACAAGGGATTGGGCACAAACAGATACCCAAAGAACAGCACCACCGTCACGAGCAACCACGGCGCTTCCTCGCGGTTGACGAAATGGGCGATGGGGCTGACCTCGGCCTTGACCTGGCCCATCAGTTTGACTTGCTTGGCGGGCGGCGTTTGTTGCTGGATGAAGCCGGGAAGGACCAGGGAAGCCATAAAGAACACCAAAACCAACAGCACCAGCTCCCACGGACGGCCTGGCGCGCGCCACAACTTGCTGTTGCCGGATGTGCTCATACCCCAATCTCTTGTCCTTAATCTACCGTGAAAGTGGGCAAAAGAGATAGAGGAATCTTTATCATTTTATTTTGCGCACTTCACACTTCCGGTCCACTATGGTATTTGTTACAAACAACTCAGGAAAACGCCATGATGGAACAACAAGCGATCATCCGCCGGCTGGAGAGTATTCTGGATCTCCCCTCGTTGCCCCTCGTGGTCGATAAAGTCCGCGAGGCCATCCGCGATCCCAATTCCGATGCCAAGCGAATCGCCAAGCTCATCGAAGACGACCCCGCCATGATGGCGCGCGTGCTGAAGGTCGTCAATTCCCCCCTCTACGGCGGGCGCGAACCCATCACTAACCTGCAGGCCGCCGTGGCCCGCATGGGCATGAACGCCGTCAACAACATCGCCATGTCCACCTCGGTGTTTTCCACGTTCGGCAAGGATACGGACAAGGGCTTCAGCCGCGAGGAGTTCTGGCGGCATTGCATTTCCACCGGCATCGGCGCGGCGGTCCTCTACGAAAAATGCAAGGGCAACGTCAAGAAACGCTTCACGCCGGATGTCCTTCATTTGAGCGGCCTGATGCACGACATCGGCAAGCTGGTTCTCCTGCGCTATTTTCATGACGAGTTCATGAAGGCCGTCCGCCACGCGGACGATGAGGCGTCGCCGCTGGCGGCCTCCGAAAAACAGGTCATCGGCATGGATCACGCCGAGATCGGAAGCTGGCTGGCCAATCGATGGAAACTGCCCCCCGATCTCGTCCAGGTGGTGCGCTGGCATCATCTGCCCGATTCCGCCCCGGAGGAAGCGCGCGATCTGGCCATGCTGTGCCACTGCTCCAACTACATCTGCAACCTGGAAAGCCTCGGCAATGGCGGCGACCTGCCGGCGCCCACCTTCCAGGAGTCGGTGTGGACCAAGCTTGGACTTGCGCTGTCAGACATCTCCGGCGTGGTGGATCAAATCACCGCCGAATCGAAGAAGTCCGAGATTCTGATGGCCTTTGTCTAAAATCGGCCTGGAAAGGAACGGTCTTTTCCAAGTCCAAAGCGAAAGGAAAAGCCATGAGGAAGCCGGTCCGCGTCTCTGGGTTGTTCGTTTCCCCGCTGGTCCTGTGTTGCTCCATGCTGTGGCTCGCGCCGCAACGAGCCCCCGCGGACGATTTCTTTGAATATCACGCCTATCTGCGTTCGGGTCTGCTGGAGAACGGGGAAGGCGGCAAGGGCACCCCCTTCCAGGCGCCAGGTTCGCCCGTCAAGTTCCGCCTGGGCAATGAAGCGGAGACATATGGCGAGGCCATCCTGGTCAAGACCTTCAACCAGCGCGGCGAAGGGCCCAAGGCCCGGGTCGAAACCCTGCTGGCGTACAAGACGCTCCAGAACAATCAATGGTCCTCCGCGTCCGATGAGTTCACCATCCGCGAGGCCTTCGCCGAATTCACCGGCCTGGGTTTTTCGCCCGAGGCCAAGCTGTGGGCCGGCAACCGGTTCTATTTGCGGCAGGATATTCACATCATTGATTACTACTGGTTCGACACCAGCGGCTATGGCGGCGGCCTCTCGGAACTTCCGCTGGGCGGAGGCGCCAAGTTCCATGCCGCCTTCCTGCGAGGCGCGCCGGATGACGCCGTGGAATTACAGTCCATCGGCCTGATCTCCAAGCTGGTGCTGGACCTGCGCATCACGGACATCCCGGTGGGTTTTGGCAAGATTTCGCTGGGCATTCTGCCCTCGCATGTCAAAGGTGGCGATTACGAAACCACGCTGAAGAATGACGACGAAGAGCAGAAAACCATCACCACAGTGGACGACGAGTTTGGCATCGGCCTGACCGCGTATCATGACATCACCTTTCCAATGGGCAACAACCGCCTCGCGTTCCAGTGGGGCAACGGCATCGCCAAGGACATCGGCTCGGCGCTGTGGGCCACGCCCGATCCCATCACTTCGGACGCCTGGAAGTTCCAGGTGCTGGATTATGGCGTCATCCGCCCGGTGGACTGGCTGGCCATGATGTTTTCGGCGGTATACCAGCGCAATGAAAGCGGCGCGGATGAAAACGGCCGGTCGGACTGGCTGTCGCTGGGCGTGCGCCCCACCTATTACTTCAACAAGAACTACTCGCTGGCGCTGGAGGCCGGCGTGGACCATACCCGCCAGGAAGGCGCGGCGGCGGATGGCGGGGATTTGAACGGCACGCTGGGCAAGCTGACGCTGTGCCCGCAGGTGGCGCTCGATGACTCCTTCTGGGCGCGGCCCGTCCTGCGCGCGTTTGTGACGCTGGCCAAATGGTCGGATGATTTTGAAGGGAAAATTGGCGGCGCCGGCTATGCGGACAAGACCGCCGGCTTGCTGTATGGCGTTCAATTGGAGGCGTGGTTTTAACCCCGTGGAGCATTTATGGGCCATGTAAAACTCGAGCACGTATTCAAGAAGTATCCCAGCGGCGCCACGGTGGTGCACGATGTGAACCTCGACATCGCCGACAAGGAATTTGTCGTCCTGGTCGGGCCGTCAGGGTGCGGAAAATCCACCACCCTGCGCATGGTCGCCGGCCTGGAGGAAATCAGCGAGGGCACGATCACGATTGATGGAAAGAAGGTCAATGACCTGCCCCCCAAGGACCGGGACATCGCGATGGTGTTTCAAAACTACGCCCTCTATCCACACATGAGCGTCTATGACAACCTGGCGTACGGCTTGAAGATGCGCCACTACCCGCGCGCGGAGATCGAGCAACGGGTCAAGGAGGCCGCCGAGATCCTGGGCATCACGGACTATCTCGACCGCAAGCCCAAAGCCCTCTCCGGCGGCCAGCGCCAGCGCGTGGCCGTGGGGCGCGCCATCGTGCGAAAACCCAAGGTGTTCCTGTTTGACGAGCCGCTCTCCAACCTCGACGCCAAGATGCGCGTGCAGATGCGCACCGAAATCAGCAAACTGCACCACCGCCTGCAAACCACCATCATCTACGTCACACACGACCAGATCGAAGCGATGACCATGGGAAGCCGGATTGTGGTCATGAAGGATGGCATCATCCAGCAGGTCGCGGCTCCGCTGGAAATCTATCACCATCCCGCCAATCACTTCGTCGCCGGCTTCATCGGAAGCCCGCCCATGAATTTCTTCCAGGGCAAACTGGAGGACCGCGGCGGCAGGATCTTCTTCAACGAAGGGCGCTTCGCGGTGAGCCTGGAGGAGGCGCAGGAAAAAATCCTGCGCGCCCGCGCAGGCCAGGACATCATTTTCGGCATCCGTCCGGGCGACATTACCCCGGCGGCACGGGCCGCCGCCCCGGCCCCGGACCGGACCGTGACAGCCAAGGTCGAGGTGGTCGAGCCCATGGGCGACGAGGTCTTTGTATTCCTCAACGCCGGCCATGAGACCTTTCAGGCGCGGATCGGGGACCACGATCCCGTCCAGATCGGCCAGGAATTCAAGGTCATATTTAACATGGCCAAGACCCATTTCTTCGACAAGGAAAAAAAGAATACGCTGGTTTGAAAAACCGAGGAGGCCTCGCATGAAAAAGTTGTTGTCGGCACTGGTGGTGTGTGTGCTGTTGAACCTGTCCCGCGCCAGCGCGGTACAGGATGGGAAGCTGTTGATCTGGATTAATGGCGACAAGGCCTACACGGCCCTCGCCGAGATCGGAAAAAAATTTGCGGCCGAGGCCGGCATCCCCGTCACGGTGGAGCATCCCACGGATTTGCCCACCAAGTTTGCACCGGCGGCGCAGTCCGGCAACGGGCCGGACATTGTGTTCTGGGCGCACGACCGGCTGGGGAGCTGGGCGGCCAGCGGCCTGATCCAGCCCCTGAACATCGAGCCCGCCTACCAGGCGCGCTTTCTGCCAAAATCCTGGGAGGCCTTCACCTACGACGGAAAAATCTGGGGGTACCCCGTCTGCATGGAATCCGTGGCGCTGATTTACAACAAGGCGCTGATCCAGGCCGTGCCACCGACCCTGCTGGACATGAAGCCCGGCACCAAGCCCTACCCCATTCTCTGGGCCTATGACACCCCCTTCTTTACCTGGCCCTTCCTGGCGGGCGCCGGAGGCTATGTCTTTGGCAAAAAAGCGGATGGAAGCTACGACATTTCCGACATCGGGGTCAGCACTCCAGGCGCGGTCAAGGCGCTCCAACACGTGGCCGACATGATCAAGACCGGCGTGATGCCCAAGGGCGTGACCTATGATGTCGTGACCGCGCAAATGCAAAAAGGCCAGTGCGCGATGATGGTCAACGGTCCCTGGGCTTGGAATGATCTGAAAAAATACAACATTGATTTCGGCATTGGCTTCATTCCCGGCGCAACGGCGGATGGACCCGCGAAACCGTTCGTCGGGGTGCTGGGCGCCATGATTGACGCCAAGACCCCCAACAAGGAGCTGGCCGATCTGTTTATTCGTGATTACGTCCTGACGCCCGCCGGGCTGGCCGCCTTGGACAAGGACACCTACGACGGACCCCATGCGCTGATCGAGTCGTACGAAATTCAGAAGGCGGATCCGCGCGTCGAAGCCAGCATGAAGAATGTCGAGCTGGGTGTCTTGATGCCGAATATTCCGCAGATGGCCACGTTCTGGGCGGCCCTGGATACCGCCGTCAAGACCGTCACCTCCGGCCAGGGCACGGCGCAGGAGGTGCTCGATAGCGCGGCCAAGAACATGAAACAAGAAATAGCCGGCCCCTGAAGGGCGGAGGCGCTGAGATGGATAAATCGAAAATCATGCCCGCCGTGCTGTACACGCTGATCGTGGCGGCGGTGCTGGCGCTGGATGTGCAGATCTTTCGGAGCGGGCGTGAGGGGCTGGGCTTTATTGTCCTGGTCCTGCTCTCGCTGTTTTGCTTTGTGTATGCCTGGAAGGGCGCGTATGTCTATCGCTACCTCTTCCCCAGCCTCTTCGCCTTCAGCGTCTTTGTGCTGTTGCCCCTGGCCTACACGCTGTACATCTCCTTCACCAACTACAGCGGCGCCAATCTGCAAACCCTGGGTGATGTGCAGTCCTTGATCAGCTGGGAAACCGACACCGACATGACGCGCACGCTCCCGTTCAAGATGGCCCCGCGCGAGAATGTCCAGCCGCCGGTCTACGACCTGTGGTTGACAACCACACCGGATGCGAAGGACACAAACGCGGTGGATCAACTCTTCCTGGCCGAAGGCTTTGATCCCACCCAAAATCAGGGCGACGCCGGACAGAAAATCGAGGCCGCCCCGGCGGAAACGGCACCTCCGGGAAATGCCTTGAAGGTGGCCGATGTCATCAAGCTTCGCGACCCTCTTAAAAAACTGCTCGTCACCCTGCCGGATGGCACCCATCTGCGCATGGTCAGCTTTACCGCCTTCGCCCCCCAGAAACCCATCTGGACCTTCCGCAAGACGGACCAGGCCTTTGTTCATAACCAGTCCGGCGAGGTCATCGCTCCCGACTTCAAAACGGGCTTCTACAAAAATACGCAAACCGGCGCGAATTACGGGCCGGGCTTTCGCGTACGAATAGGCTGGGACAACTACCGCCGCATCTTCACGGACCCCGCCATTCGCGGACCCTTTATCACCGTCTTTATCTGGACCGTGCTGTTCGCGCTCTTCTCTGTTGCCCTGACCTTTGTTTTGGGGTTCCTGCTCGCCGTTCTGCTGGAATGGAAAGATCTGCGCGGGCGCAACTGGATCCGCACGCTCATCATCCTGCCCTATTCCGTACCCGCCTTCATCTCCATCCTGATCTTCAAGGGCTTGTTCAATCCACAATTCGGCGAAATCAACATGATCCTGCAGGCCCTCTTTGGCCTGTCCCCGGAATGGACCACGGACCCCGTGCTCGCCAAGACCATGATTCTGATCGTCAACCTCTGGCTGGGCTATCCCTACATGATGATTCTCTGCACCGGCATCCTCCAATCCATCCCGTCCGACATCTATGAGGCCTCCTCGATGGATGGCGGAAGCCCCTTCAGCGACCTGTATAAAATCACCCTGCCCATGATTCTGCCGCCGCTCAAACCCTTGCTCATCGCCAGCTTCGCCTTCAACTTCAACAACTTCCTGTTGATCCAACTGCTGACGAATGGCGC
>CAZFSE010000110.1:0-14682 GCA_964521805.1 uncultured Verrucomicrobiota bacterium | reverse complement strand
TGGTCGGAGCGAGGAGATTTGAACTCCTGACCTTCTGCGCCCAAGGCAGACGCGCTACCAGGCTGCGCTACGCTCCGAAAGGTGGGCTGAATGACCCGTGATATATATAACGTCTTTGATCGCTTGGCTAGCCCCCTTTTAATTCGCGGTAGCGAATAAAGGCGCCCACCAGGGTTCCCACGGGAATGAACTCCGTAAAAGGGATGGTACAGTACAC
This sequence comes from uncultured Verrucomicrobiota bacterium, assembly GCA_964521805.1. Classification (GTDB taxonomy): domain Bacteria; phylum Verrucomicrobiota; class Kiritimatiellia; order CAIQIC01; family GWF2-57-35; genus CAZFSE01. The sequence goes on along the minus strand of CAZFSE010000110.1, from coordinate 14,465 downwards.
GCCCGCGGCGATCGTCCACATCAGCTTCTGGCGCAGAGGCAGGCCATAGAGGCCACACAGATACCAAGCCACCCCACCCCCCAGGATAAAGCCCAGGAACAAACCCATGGGGCCAAAGGTGGCCAAATCCACCAGATCAATCAGCAGGCCCGCAAGAACCGGCCCAAACGCCCGCTCCGCCGCCGGGCGGCGCCGGGACCTGGCCTCTTTTCCTTCTGGAGGAAGAACCTCATCCGCCTCCCACACTTCTTTTTCCACCGGGGTTTTTGGCTGATCCACGCCATCCTCCATCCCGTTCAAAGCTGTTTATAGAATTGAGAAGCCTCTCCCGGCGCCTGGACAAATCCGTTTCGCAAAAGATACTTCCGGTGGACGGCGTTTCCGCTTTCGGCCACAAAGCGCTTGATCCCCTTTTGCTTGAAGTACATTCGTTTGATTCCATAAACAAAACGGCCCGGCTTGAAATCCCGGTATTCCGGCACAACATAGTCCGCCACAATATGTGAAACCTCGCCTTCGATACGCAGGGCAAAGAACCCGACCGGAAGCATGTTCCGAAAGAGCATATAGGTTTCGGCTCCGGTCAAGGATTCAAAGGGCATGCCGGGAAAGAACCGATGAATGTCGTTCTCATGATAGAGAAAGAATTTCTTGAAGTACTCGGTGCCTATCTCTGAGAGCGGCGACAGGTCGAAATAATCCGTGCACCGGAACATCTGAACGAGAAACCAGGCATCAATCACCGCAATGATGGCGTTAATGCCAAAGACCGGCCAGGCCGAGATCAGCAGGCCATACGTGGCAAACAGCGCGGAGCCCGCCAGGTTGATCCACCGGAGCTTGACCAGGGACTTCATCAGCAAGGAAATCAAGACAATGATGGAGCCCGCATATCCAATCCATTCCGCAATGTTCATGTCATCCAATCATCATGAAAAGTCCTAGAAATAGACTTTCTTATCCCCAAAAAAGAGCTTGCGGTGGTTCAGCACAAAAAGGGCGGTCTTATATTCAAGGGGAAACCAGAAGAAGCAGTGGGTGACGCGGAAATCCACGATGGCGCGCAGGATTCGCTCCGCAGGCAGGGTCAGCCACCGCCACTTGGGCGGTGTCACCAATTCCACCACCTTGCGCACATTGCCGGTCAGAAATTGGAAATAGAAGGATAGATGGTCGGTAATGGCCGGGTAGCGGGCTGGAACCCAAGGCGTGACATGGGCATGGATATGGTAATCCCCCCAATCCTCCAGGTTTTCCGGCTGGCGGTATCCCAATTCCATGGACTGCTTCATGAACGGCACACCGGGATAGGGAATAAAGGAGAACATATGGAACTGTTCACAAAGGCCCTTCTTGCGAAGGCCATTGATGAAGTCCATGTCCGTCTTGAACTCTTTCTGGATGTTTGTCCCGGGGCATCCAATGACAAAGGCGCACTGCATCTTGATCCCATATTGCTTCGCCTTGGGCAAAACGGCCAGGGTGTCCTCAATCGTGCATCCCTTGTTCATCAGCTTAAGGGTCTCATTGTCAGCCGACTCAACCCCCAGGAAGACATCGTAAAGCCCGGAATCTTTCATGAGCTTCCAGGTCTCGTCCTTGTAGCGCGCCAGTTGATCCGTCCGGGAGGAGGTCCCGCCCCACTTCAACCCCAGCGGAATCAACTTCTGGCAAATCTCGGCCACTCGCTTTTCGCTCACAAAAAAGTTGGAGTCGCCAATCATCACGCCGTCAATGTTGTACTGCTCCTTGAATTGTTGAATGGTGGCGATGACCTCGTCCACGGGGCGGGTGGTCCACCGCCGCTCATGGAAGGCGGCATCCGAGCAGAAATTGCAGTTGCCGGGGCACCCTTGGGAGGTCAGCAGGTAGATCACCCTCTTTCCAAAGGAAGCGGAAACAAAGAAATCTTCGATGTCATCGAGCAGATGATAAGGAGGCACCGGAAAATCGGTGATGGGACGCAACGGTTCGCGGGGATTCAACACCAATTGCCCGTCCTTCTTGAAGCCCAAGCCGGGAATGTCCGCAGGCGAACCACCCGTGCGAAGGGCCTCCAGCAGGGCTTTGAAGGCCCAGGGCCCCTGCCCCATGACAATGAAATCAATCAGTTCATGCCGGAGTGTTTGCTCCGGCAACAGGCTGGGATGCCAGCCTCCGCAGACCACTTGGATGCGGGGATTAGCCTGGCGGGCAATTCGTATGGCCTCCAGAACTTTTCCAATTTGAAAGCCGGTCATCATCGTCACGCCAAAAACCTCGGCGTCCGCGCATTCCTGGCGCAGTCGTTCCTCAAAGTTCTTGTATTGCCAGACCACGATCTTGATCTGGTAATCCTCCAGGCTGAGCAGGGACGCCGCCATCATAATGGAAAGAGGCGGTCCATCAAACGCCATCTTGGGGGAAGGCTGGGCATTGAACAGGACCACCTTTGTTTTGGATGATTTCATGCGGGGTAACATACCGGCTTGGAAGCCTCCCTTCCAGAGGATTCTTTTTTTTCAGGCCTCTGCGCGAATCACGGCATAGCCGCGCCGCCGAATCACCTGGGGGTTCTGAAAGGCTTCAGCCATCCATTCGAGATGAGGATCGGCATGCTTGGCCACCAGCCAAGCCGTCCCCCCGGGCAACAACACTCGCCTGGCCGTCTCAATGAAATGCCGTGCAATCCGGAAATCGGCAAAATATGGAGGGTTGCCGGCAAACAGGGTGTATCGTTGCTCCAGTTCGGAGGCGTCGTCACTGAACACCACATCCACATTGGACAGGTGATTGGCCTCCGCATTTTTCCGGGCAATCCACACCGCCCGGATGTTGGCATCCAGCAGGGTCAGATGCGCCAAGGAGTGATGGAACGCCATGGAAATCCCCACGGCACCACTTCCGCACCCCATGTCCAGGGCCACATCACCCACCCGCGGGTCCACCACCTCTGCCAGCGCCAAAGCGCCTTCATCCACCCGCCGGTGCGAAAAAACGCCGGGAATTGTTCGAAGGGGAACCGGCGGACGGCCTGGAAGAGTCAGTTCACAGCCGGCCTCAAAACATTTCAGCTTGCCAGCCGGCTTTGTCTTGCGGACGGCCAGCAGGCACAAGTCCGCACAAATCCGCTGAACGGTGCAAACGCCAAAGCGCGACTTGAGGCTATGGGCCAGCCGGTCATGCGCACCCTCCATGGCCACCACGCACAGCCCGCCCTGGACCAGCACCTGCTGAATCTGCTGGAAAAAATCTTCCGCCAGCTCCCCAGAAAAACTGCCCCGCGAGAGCTGGAAAAACACCTGATCCGCCGGACGTTCATCGGGCCAGTATGCGGAACACTCGACCCGCAACCCGCTCATCTGATTTTGCGCCAGGTTCCTGCGAATCACGCGCTCATGATGAGCCTCCAGGCATAACACCCCTTCACAAGCGCCGGGGAAGAGCGTTTGCAGGGTCATGGCCAAAGCACCCGTCCGGTTCCCCAGAATCCACGTCCGCCCACAGGACTTCAACCGGCCCACGTATTCAATCAACGCCCGCTCCGTGGCGCTTAAACCGGAACGTGTTGTATACTCAAATTCGCCGCCCAGGAGCACCTCCCGGAAAACAGCCGGCTGGCCGGCCCGTGCTGACTGATCATGACAATGCAAGGTGCGCATGAAGCTCCAAAAAGTCCCGCCATAAAGAAACAGGCATCCCGCCTAAAAAACAGCGCGTGCCCCCTCGAAAGAGGGGACACGCCGCCGCCTATGAAGGATAAGGCCAGAGCGCTTTAGCCGGCTCCGCGCTTGCCCAGTTTGCCGTCCAAGTAGAACAGGCTCCCCTTGCTGTCGCCAATCATGGAGAGCTTCGTGACGATATCCTGGGCATGCGCCTCTTCCTCCACCTGCTCATTGACAAACCAGGTCAGGAAGGCATTCGTCGCATGGTCCCGCTCCGCAATGGCCAAGTCCACCAAGCCATAGATGCTGGCGGTGACAAATTTTTCGTGTTCGAGCGTGGCCGCAAACATATCGGAGGCATCCTTCCAGGATGCCTGAGGCTTGGCAATCGCCTCCAGCTTCACCTGTCCAGATTGCTCCAGGATGTAGTCATAAAATTTTTCCGCGTGCGCCAGTTCCTCATGATATTGCAACTTGAACCACTTGGAAAAACCGGGCAACCCCTTGTCCGCGCTGTCCGCCGACATGGCCAGATACAAATAGGCCGAATAGATTTCCTTGTTGATCTGATCGTTCAGGGCCGCTTCCATCTTTTTGCTAATCATTTTGCTCTCCTTGTTGTGAAAACTGACTTGTTGGGACTATACTCCACCTCTCCCCCTTCTGCCAATGGATTTGAACAATTTGCGAATTCCTTGCCTGGCTGTATAGTAGGCAAAAAGGAGAATCAATATGCCCAATGTCACATTCAAAGGTACTCCCGTTCAGATAGCCGGTTCCCTGCCCACCCAAGGGAAGACAGCTCCCGCCTTCCAGTTAACCGGAGCCGATCTGGCCGATGTTGGGCTGGATCAATTCAAGGGTAAAAAGAAGGTGTTGAATATCGTTCCCAGCCTCGATACGGGGGTCTGCGCCACCTCCGCGAAGAAATTCAACGAAGCGCTGGCCGCCCGAAAGGATGTGGTCCTGCTGAACATTTCCGCCGACCTGCCGTTTGCCGCCAAACGCTTTTGCGATGGAGAGAAACTGGACAATGTGGTGCCGCTTTCCACGTTCCGGGCGCCAGGCTTTGGGACGGACTACGGGGTCGCCATCCAGGAGGGCCCCCTGGCCGGATTGATGAGCCGTGCGGTGCTGGTGCTCGATGAGCAGAATCGGGTCCTGCATGCTGAACAGGTGCCCGAAATTACTCAGGAACCCAACTACGCCGCCGCGCTGGCCGCCCTTGGCTGAGTCTATTTTCCCATACTTTTCCCTTGCTCCCGCGGGGTCTGTGTCGCCATCATGTGCGCCATGAAAGGCCTTTTCACCCATAGACAGGGAGCAAGCCAATGAGCGTATCAGATCAGAACCTTGTTGAAGAGATCATGGAGAAGGCCGTGATGGCCTCCGCGGAGTTTGGGGAGCTTGATCAAGCGGCAACAGACCACATTGTACGGGCGGTCTACGAGGCGGGGTTTAATCAGCGAATCTCCCTGGCCAAGATGGCGGCCGAGGAAACCGGCCTGGGGGTCTGGCAGGACAAGGTCATAAAAAACGTTGTGGCCACCCAGTTGCTGTACGAAGACATTCGCGACCTGAAGACCGTGGGCGTCATATCCGAGAATACCGAACAGGGCATCATTGAGATCGCCCAACCCATGGGCCCCATCCTCGCCATCATCCCGGTGACCAATCCCACCTCCACGGTCATGTTCAAGATTCTGATCGCCCTGAAGAGCCGGAATCCCATCATCATCTGCCCCTCGAAAAAGGCGGTGAAATGCTGTAGCGAAGCCTCGCGCATCTGTTATGAGGCGGCGCTGGCGGCCGGCGCCCCGGAGGATTGCATCCAGTGGGTTTCCCAGGTGACGCGGGAGCAAACCCAGGCCCTGATGAAGCATCTCAAGCTGTCGCTGATCCTGGCCACGGGCGGGGGCGGTCTGGTGCATGAGGCCTACAGTTCCGGCACGCCCGCGCTGGGTGTGGGCGCCGGCAATGTGCCCGTCTATATCGAGCAATCCGCGGATATCCCCTTTGCGGTCGAGCAAATCCTGATCTCCAAGACCTTTGACAACGGAACCATCTGCGCCAGCGAGCAAGCGCTGGTCACGGAGACTTCCATCGCGGACCAGGTGGAGTCAGAGCTCAAGCGCAACAAGGCTTTCTTCTTGTCGCCTGAGGACATCCAGAAAGTGGAAGCCGTGGCCTGGAACAAGGAAAAAGGGCTGATGAATGCGGACATCGTGGGACAGTCCGCGGAAACCATTGCCCAACGAGCCGGGGTCGCGGTGCCGGCCGGCACCCGGCTGTTGGTGGCGCCGCTATCCGGCGTGGGCAAGGCCTATCCGCTTTCATCAGAAATCCTGGCGCCCATTCTAGCCTATTATGTTGCGCCGGATTTTCACAAGGCGGTCAATCTCTGCCTGGACCTGAACTATCACGGCGGAATAGGGCACACCGCCAGCATTTATTCCAACAACGAGAAATGCATTCGGACCTTTGCCCTGATGATGAATGCCGGCCGCATCGTCGTCAACACCCCCTCCTCCCAGGGCGCCGTGGGCGGAATCTTCAACCGATTAAGCCCTTCGCTGACCCTCGGCTGTGGAACGGGGGGCAAAAACATCACCACCGAAAATGTGAGCGCCCGCCACTTGCTGAATATTCAGCGCATCACCAAGCGCCGTATGAATGAGCGTTTTGCCCGTTTTGACAAGACGCTCTATTTTGATGAATCGCTGGACGCCGCGCGCGCAGAGCAAGAGTACAACCGCAACTACTAACCCCCCCATCACGAGGAATTGTATGCTGAAGATTACCACGAACCAAGATCAACTGCTGGTCCGCTTTCCCCCGCGTCTGGATACGGCCTCCTGCTCCCAATGGCAGGCCGATTTGCTGGCACGCACAGAGGCTCATACGGGCCCCATTGTATTCGACCTGTCCGACGTGGCCTTTGTGGCCTCCGTCTTTCTGCGAATCTGCATGCAGGTGTATAAAAAGGAAGGCGCCCAGCTTCAGATCATCGGCCTCTCCCCCGATGTGAAGAAGGTGTTCAAGATCGCGGGCATGGACCAGCACCTTTCGCTTCAGTAACAGCCCGAACACCCGCCCGCCGGAAAAAAAACCGCCCGCCGGAAAAGGCGGGCGGTCTGGGCTCGAGGATGTGATCTCGTGCTAGAAATGGTAGCGGAAGGATCCGCCCCAGGTCGGCGCATCAAAATATTGGACATTGGCGCCCAGCGCAACGGTCTGCGTCAGGTACAGGTCCACCCCGGCCACCACGCCAAAGGTCTGGTCCTCGCTGAAGCTCCGCTTCTGCACCCCATTGTCAAAATTTCCGCTAATGACGGAAAAGGCGGGCCCCGCATAGAGGACCATCGAAACGATATCCGCCACTTCCGCGACATCATCTTCGGCAAACAGTTCGAGATTCACCGTGCCCGCGCCTAAAAATTCGATCCAGTCCAACCCCTCACTATTGCTCACGCGATGCTGTGAAAACTCGCCCAACCCTTTGAAGGTAATGCGAACGGGCGCCGCTTCAATCGTCCAGAGATTGGCATTCAAACCCGCCGACCAGGAAAGGCGGAACTTGTCATAATCTGACAAGCCGTCCAGCTTGCCATCCGTTGCGCCAAGGCCCAACGATGCGGTCAACCAGGGAAGAATATCATATCCCACCCCCATCATGCCCTGCTTGGCCTTCAAGGTCCTGACACCCAGATTATCAACATCCACATCGCGCTGTATCATATACCCATAGAAGCCCACACTCCACTTGGAGGGGTTCTCGGTATTCAAAAGGGCGTCGCTTACACGGAACGAGGATACATCCGCCGCCCGACCTGTCAGACCGGCCACCGCCACCAATAGACCTGCACTGATCCATCCACGCATCTTCATTCGTTTGTCTCCTGATTCAGCCTGTTGATCTCCGCGTTATTACCACGCTCATCACTATGTTCATTTCAGCCTTCAAAGTCAACCCCCGTCCCCCGGCTATTCAGCCATGGAAAGACCTCCGGTGGACTCCATCCAGTCCGCAATACGTTCGACGGCGGCGGGAATGTTGTTGTCGGAGATATCCAGCTTGAAGATGGGCAGGATAGACTCCCGCACCACCCGGTGGAACAAGTCCTGTTCCTGCACGAAGACGGAAAGGTCATCATATTGGGAGGGCTTTCCGGAAACCTTCAACCGTTCCGCACGGGCGGCCGCAAAGGAATCCGGTGTTCGTGTGCAGAAGACGACTCGAAAATTAAGGGGCTTTAAGCGCTCCTCCAGCCAGCGAAAATCATGCCGCTTCCCGTAGCGGATCAACTGATACACTGTGGTGGAAAGGTGAAAGCGGTCCACGATCCAGGAATAGTAGCGTTGCAATTCAAACAGCCGCACCCAAGTGGCGTAGGTTTCCAGGGCCATGGCCTCCTCGTGCGGCTCAAAGTTGATCAGCCCCCTCCCCCATGGATAATTGGTAAAGGCGCACCATTCCCCGGAAACCAAGGGCGAATGGTAGCGGTACTTCCTGGCCCCCACAATCCGGGGATGCTCATTCAAGGCAAATGCGATTTCCGTTTTGAACGTCAGCCGCGTGCCTTCCACGATGATCTTTGGAGTCAGCTTGGCGCCCATGTTCACGGCCTTTCCTTCGAGGTGATTCTCTGAATCGTTTTCGGATTTCTAAACTCACGCAACGCATCGGAAGCCACCCAGCGCGACACCGATGAATCCCGTTGGGCCATCTCCTCCGCCGCGGCCAGCGCCGCCCTGTACAAGGCCTTGTTCCGCTTTCCAATCTGGCGCAAGGCCCAGTTGACGGCTTTTTTGACAAAGTTGCGCTCATCCCCCGCGGAACGATGGATCAGGGGCAGAAAGGATAGAAAAAGGCGGTCTGGAGCTTTTTTATCATGCACGGCCAGCGCCGCCATCAGGACAAATCCCGCCCGCTTGACAAAGGTTTCCTTGCGCCGGCTCCAGGCCCGGGCTTTCGCCACAGTCATCCGAGTCCGGTCAAACAGGTTACTGCACAGCTGGTCGCAGACATCCCAAGAGTCCAGATCGAGCACCCAGCGCTCCATCTGGGAGCTCGTCACCTGCGCAGGATCGTCCACCAGGGCCGCCAGAATCCGGGCCTCATGAATGCCGCTGTCCCACAGCGAAAGCGCCAGGACATGGTCTTGCCCAATTTCACGGGCGAGCCGGCGCAGAAAAGGCATCGAAACCCCCAAGGCGCCCGTTGTGCTGATGCCATATCGAGCCATGCCCTTGACGTTGGCCGGACGGGCCTGCGCCTTGAGTTGTTGGAGTACGGATTGAACGGACCTCCCGGCCGGTCCTGTTGCGGCCGAACGTTTCATCCGGGCGTTGCCACCAGATGGCCTGCGCTTAGGAGGGCCGCCGGGCTTCAAGCTTTTCGACGATGTCATCGGGAATCCTCAGCCCGCCAAACCCCACCCCCATGCGAATATCAGGGGACAGGGCGCCATGAAAATCCGAACCGCCTGTTGCCACCAGATTCAGCTCCTTGGCAAGCTGGTGATACTGGCGTTGAAGATCCGAATTATGCTCGGAATAATACACCTCAATGCCGTCCAAGCCTGCGGACTTCAATTCAACCAACAGGGCCCGCAAGGCCGTCATGCCAAGATTCAGGGTAAATGGATGGGCCAGCACGGCGACCCCGCCTGCGTCACGAATCAACTGGGCGGAAGCCACGGGAGTGTACCGAAGCCGCTCCGCATAGGCCGGTTTCCCCCGGCCCAGGTAGCGGTCAAAGGCTTCGTCCTTCTCCTTGATGAACCCCTTGGCGATCATGGCCTGCGCAAAATGAGGACGGCCCACGACATCCTCGCCCGCGTATGACTTTACCTCATCCCAGGTCAGGTCGCACCCCAACTCGTTGAGCTTGCGCAGGATTTCCGCATTGCGCAGTTCACGCCCATTGCGGATCCACTCAAGCCCCTCGTTGAGCTTGGGGTCATCATGCCGGATGAAATAGCCCAGCATGTGCATTGTTCCGCCTTCAAAGTCCGCGCTGATCTCAACTCCCGGGAGGGCCCGGACCGTTGTTCCGCGGGCGGCCTCCAGAAATCGGGGAAGGCCCCGCGTGCTGTCATGATCCGTCAGGGCGATGGCCGACAACTGGGCCTGCACGGCCGTCGCAAGAAGTTCTTCGGGCGTCAGGGAACCATCCGAAAAAGTGGAATGCATGTGCAGATCAATCATGCACCCCTCTGCCTGGCGGAGGGCGGAGCCATGGAATCGCGCCGGACATATTCGGTGCCGACAATCTGGCACTGAACCTTGGGAAGCTCGGGAGCGCCCAACAGCTCCAGCAAAAGACGGGCCGCCTGGGTGCCCAGTTGTTGTGGAAATTGACGCACGGCGGAAATGGGCGGGTTGTGGGACGCGAGTTCCACGCAATCGTCAAAAGAAACAAGGCTGACATCGCCGGGAATGGAAAGCCCCTGTTGCCGGATGGCATCAGAGGCGCCCAAGGCCATGTCGGCATTGGCCGCAAAAATGGCCGTGACCTCCGGGCGGGAGGCCAGCAGGCGGGCCGTCTCCTCCTGTGCGTTGAGGCGGTTATAGCCGGCGGAAATCACCAGGGCCGGATCTGGTGTGATCCCGGCCTCCCGGAGCGCGTCCAGATAGCCGCTCTGCCGGGCAAGGGATTCCACGTGCTGATCGCCATACACCAAGGCCGCGATTCTTTGATGCCCGGCCTTCAACAAATCCTGCACGGCCTGTTTTGAGCTCTCATGATTCGGCAGGGTAATGCGATTGACTTTATCCGCCTGCGCGGTCTCTCCCATGACCACCAGCGGCACACCTTCTTTGGTCAGACGGGCTGGAAAATCATCGTAGGTGAGAGGGGCTGTAATCAGCAGGCCCTCCGCGAGCTTGCCCTTCACCAAATCAAGGCCTTTCTCAAAAGGCGGCATTTTCACGGAGGTCGAATCGTGCAGGAGCAAGTCGTACCCGGCCTCCTCAAGGACCTGCCGGATTCCCAGGAACATTTCCTTGAAGTAAAAAGAGCTGAGCATGTAATCCAACGGAATGATCAACCCGATCAGCCGGGTCTTGCCCGTAAAAAAGCGGCGCGCCAGGGTGTTGGGGCGGAACCCCAGCTCCTTGACCGCGGCCATGACCTTGATGCGGGTCTGCTCGCTGACATACGGATGTTGATTCAGCACACGAGACACGGTCATCTTGGAAAGACCCGTGTGCCGCGCAATGTCGGCCGTCGTTACATTGGTTGAAGAATGATCCACTGTACTCCCTCGTTCTCCACCAACTTAACCCGCAATCCCCTGCTCCGTCAACAGCGCGCGGGATTTCTCCGCAACCTGGGCGCCGGTGAAGCCAAACTTCTCCGCCAGAGTTTTGGCGGGTGCCGAGGCCCCAAAACGGTCGATGGCAAGGATCTCCCCCTGTGCCCCCACGTAGCGCTCCCAGCCAAATGGAGAGGCCGCTTCCACCGCCACCCGGCAAGAGCAGGCAGGCGGCAAAACCTCCGCGCGATACGCCGGCGGCTGTTGCTCAAAAATCTCCCAGGACGCCAGATTGACCACCCGCACACACCGGCCTTCTGACGCCAGCAGGCGGCCAGCTTCCAGGACCACGGATACCTCCGACCCGCTGGCCATCAGCACAATCTCTGGAAGGCCCGGACCGCTTTGCCAGAGGGTGTACCCCCCCCGATCCATGGACTCCGCCGGCGCGCAAACGGTCCGATCCAGCGCCGGAAGATCCTGCCTTGTCAACGCCAGGACCGTCGGGCCTTTCTTATTCCGCAGGGCCAGCATCCAGGCCCGCGCGGTTTCCGCCGCATCCGCCGGACGGATGACGGTCAAATGGGGGATGCACCGCAAGCTGGCCAACTGCTCGATGGGCTGGTGGGTCGGGCCATCCTCGCCCAGGAAAATGCTGTCGTGCGTCAGGACGTACACCACAGAAAGCTCCATCATTGCGGCCAGGCGGATCGCCGGCTTGAAGTAATCGGCGAAGACCAGGAAGGTGGCGCCATACACCCGCCAGCCGCCGTGCAAGGCCAAGCCATTGAGGACCGAGCCCATGGCGTGCTCGCGTATGCCAAAATGCAGATTGCGCCCGTTATACGAACGAGGCCCCACGGAAGCATATCCCTTTAAAAAGGTGTTATTGCTCGGCGCCAGATCCGCCGATCCGCCAACCAGTTCTGGCACCGCTTTGGCCAGGGCTTGCAAGACCTCGCCGGAAGCCTTTCGCGTAGCCATCTTTTTGGAGGCATCGAACACCGGCAGGCGGGCCTCCAGATCCGCCGGAATTTCCCCCGCCATGTGCCGATCCCATTCCGCCGCCAGCGCTGGATGCGCCACCCGGTATTTTTCCAGCAGGGCCAGCCAGTCGGCATGCGCTTTGTCCAGGGTTTGGCGGCGCTGGGCAAAGCACTCACGAACGGCGTCAGGAATATAGAAGGCCTCATCCTCGGGCAGGCCCAGCGCCTTCTTGGCGGCCTTGATTTCGTCGGCTCCCAGCGGAGATCCGTGGCTCTCGGAGGTATCTTGGGCATGAGGCGCGCCTTTGGCAATGTGGGTATGCCCGATAATCAGCGTAGGCTGTTTCTTCTGCGAAGACGCCTTGCGCAGGGCATATTCCAGCTCCACCGGATCGTGCCCGTCAATTTCCAGCACCCGCCAGTGATACCCTTGGAATCGTTTGCGCACATCATCGCTATAGGCCAGGTCCGTGGCGCCTTCGATGGTGATGCGGTTGCTGTCATAGAAAACCACCAGCTTATGCAAGCCCAGATGCCCGGCCAGCGAAAAAGCCTCGTGCGAAACCCCTTCCATCAGGTCGCCATCCCCGGCCAGCACAAAGGTGCGGTGATCCACCAGATTGAAGCCCGGCTGGTTGAACTTGGCGGCCAGCATCGCCTCAGCCAGCGCCATGCCCACCGCGTTGCCACACCCCTGCCCCAGCGGCCCGGTGGTGGTCTCCACGCCCGGTGTCATCCCGTGCTCCGGATGCCCCGGTGTCCGGCTTCCCCACTGGCGAAACGCCTTCAGATCGTCCAGCGAAAGATCATAACCCGACAAATGCAACAGGCTGTAAATCAGCATGGAGCCGTGCCCGGCCGACTGCACATACCGGTCCCGGTCTGGCCACAAAGGGTTTGCCGGTGAATGCTTCAAAAACCTCAGAAAAAGGGTGGATGCGAAATCGGCCGTGCCCATGGGCATGCCTGGATGGCCCGAATTGGCCTTCTGGACTCCGTCCATGGCCAGGCCTCGAATTGTATTGGCAACCAAATTGATATCCATTTCCCGCTCCATTTTATGTGATCAAAGGTACAGCCGTCTAACAGACCCGCCCCACCTTAGGCAAGACCTAATTCATCCAGATCCCGCGCCTTGCTACAATTGAGCCATGGCCGCGCGATAGCCCAGCTCCATGGTTTCCTCCGCCCGATAGAATTCCATGAAGGAAATATGCCCCACGGCCGGACGGATCAGCACCTCCGCGGGCTCGGCCTTCAGCCGGGCAGAAGTAATCTGCGCCTCGGCAATCAGAATGGAATTGCCCAGCACGTCCAGAATGTTCAGGCGGTTGTCTGAACCGGTCCACCAGTCCCTGGCTTTGTCCAAAAACGACAAATCCAGCTTCTGGGCGCGCCGCGCCAGTTCGCGCAAAACCGGATTGGTTTTCCACAAGTCGGGAGCTTGTTTCTTCAGTGCGGGCGGGGGCTTCCGCCGTCCGCGCTGGAGCATCACATCATGATTCAGATCCACCGCAATCACCCAATCCGCTCCCATCTGGCGGACCACGCTGACCGGCAGGGGATTGACCAACCCGCCATCCACCAGCAAGGCCTCGCCGCGGCGCACCGGCGTGAAAATGCCTGGAATGGCAATGCTGGCGCGGACGCTCTCAACCAGATCGCCTTCGCGGAGCGCCACCTCCTGGCCCGTCATGACATCGGTCGCCACCGCCGAGAGCGGAATATCCAGATCCTGGAACCGGGTTTTCTTCATATGCCGCCGCACGCTCTCCACGATGCGCCGCCCATCCACCAGGCCGCCCCGTGGAAAGGACACCTCAAAGAAATAGTAAAGCATCTGCTTCCAGTCGAGGTGCAGTGCCAGGTCCTCAAGTTGCTCCACATGCCCGGCGGCCATAAACGCGCCCACCAGGGAACCGATGCTGGTGCCGGCAATGTAATCCACCTCGATCCCCTTCTTCTTCAGGGCGCGAAGCACCCCCAGGTGCGCCCAGCCCCGCGCCGCGCCGCCTCCCAACGCCAGCCCCACTTTTTTTCTGCGTCCAAACCGCATCGTCAATCCCCCTATTCCATAAATGCCAGTGTCGCGGACCCAATGACCCCCGCATCGTTGCCCAGCTCGGCGGCCTTGATCACCATGCGCTCATAAAAATGCGGGCTCAAACGCTCCTTCAGGTGCCGGTCCAGCGGCTCAAAGAGAAACTTGCCGGCCTGCGCCACGCCGCCGCCCACAATAAACGCCTGCGGCTGTATCAGGTACGCCGCGGACGAGAAGGCCGCGGACAGGCAATCCGCCACGTAGTCAAAAATCTCCAGCGCCAAGGCATCGCCCTTGCGCGCCGCCTGCTCGATCAGCTTGGGGGTGATTTCGGCATCATGAGCGTCCGCCAGCTCCTGAATCATGGATGTGCGGCCTTCCTTCATCAGCCGGACCGCCCGCTCCACGATTCGGCGGTTGCCGATATATTGCTCGAGCCCGCCCTTCCCCTGTGGAGAAACCACGCCCTTCATATCAATCGTCATGTGCCCAATTTCACCCGCCATCGAATAGGCGCCCCGGTACAGGTTGTTGT
>CAZFSE010000109.1:0-14709 GCA_964521805.1 uncultured Verrucomicrobiota bacterium | reverse complement strand
GCGGCCCGTTCCGCCGGGTTCAGCAGAAGGGTCCAGGAGAGGAGGACGAACAGCCCGCCGCCGAGGGCAAAGCCGGAGGCCCGGAGCGCGAGCGTAGGCAGGCAAACCGTGGCCACGATCAGCGCCAGGGCCAGGGCCGCCATGCCGGCGCACCGCAGGAGCGTGGGCTTGGCGGAGGGCACAAACCGGTGGGCCAGGACAAACATGCACAGGGTCTCCAGCACGACGCGCACAAACCAGGCGATGGCCGCGCCCTCGATGCCGTACCGGCGGGTCAGCACGGTGCAGAGCGCCAGAAACAGCGGCAGTTCAATCAGGTGCAGGCGGGCGCTGAGGTCGGGGCGGCCCACGCCCTGGAGCAGGGAGTAGGGGATGTAGGCCAGGCTGTAGAGAAAGATGCCGGTGGCCAGCCAGCGCATGACCGGGGTACTGCCGGTGGCAAAGTCCGGGCCCAGCCAGAGCAGGAGGCCCTCGCTCGCGAAGGCATTGACGGCGAGAATGACGGGGAAGGTCAGCAGGAGCAGGTATTTCACGCCCCGCGCATACAAATCGGCGGTGGCCTCCGGATGGGCCGCATATTGCGCCGCGAACGACGGGAACAGCACGGACACCAGCGCCCTGGGAAAGATCAGGAACTTGATGATGATTTCTGCGGGGGTGACATAGAAGGCCGTTTCCTGCACGGATCGGACGGCGCCAATGATAAAGCGGTCAATCTGAATCATCACCGGCATGGCGATGTTGGAGACCGTCATCCAGCCGCCAAACGTCAGCAGGGGGCGCAGAAGATTTTTGTGAAAGGAGCGCTGGGTGCGCAGGGCGGGGATCACGCGCAGGCAGAGGCAGAAATAGATCAGCCACTCCACGACGCGCCCCGCGATGAGGACGGCCACCACCGGGAACAGGCTTTTGGAGAATGGGAGGACCAGCAGGGGGCCTATGAAGGTGTACATCCCGACCGGGACGCGGATGATATTGATGAGCCGAAAGCGCTGGTGGGCTTCGAGGATGCCGATCAAGCCGGTCGTGGTCACCACGACCGGCAGGCCGATGGCCGCGGCGAGGAAGGCGTGCAGGGCTTCGGCCTGCAATGCAGGGGGAATTTGCAGGCGGTGATGTGCCAGCCAGGGCGAGAGGGCGGCGAGAACGGCGGCGCCCAGGAAGCCCAGCAGAAACATCATGCCCAGCGAGGTCCAGAAGATGCCGGGAATCTCCCCTTCCTGGCGGCGGCCCAGCTTTTCCGCCGTGAGCTTCGTCATGGCCCGGCCCAGCCCCAGGTCAAAGATGCTGAAATAGCCGACGAGCATCCAGATGATGGAGAGCGTGCCGAAGCGTGATGTGCCGAGCCCGCGGATCAGCAGGGGAATGGAAAATAGCGCCACGACCATGGGGGCGCAGAGCCCCAGCAGATTCCAGCCGGTATTGCCCGCCAGCTTGCGGTTGCTGGGGGGCACATGCAGTGGGGGAGTGGGGGTCATGAGCAGGCCCCCCTTGTCTGGCGTCTAAATGGAGTAACGTTGGCCATAGTTGCACCCCGTACATACAGGATGGAGAAAAAGAAGTCGAATCCTGATTGTTTACCGGCTAGCATCCAAAAGTGGTGAGCGACCCCTTAACGCTAAAGAAGAAGGCTTTGCGGCACAGGAGGCAACATGGCAAAAATGAGATCCAGCGGACGATGGGGTGCTTTCCCAAAAGCAAAGGAAAGGGGGCTGGGAATGGCGATGGCCCTGGCCTTCTTTCTGAACGGGCTCGTCCTCGCCCGCGCGCTGGAGGTGACAACCAATGTCTCCGTGGACACGACGTGGAGTCTTTCGGACAGCCCGGTGAATATTCAAACCTACACCTTTCGGGTGGAAGAGGGCGCCACGCTGACCATTGATCCGGGGGTTATGGTTCGCGTGTGGGGTGCGATCTATGTGGAGGGGCGCCTCCGCGCCCTGGGCACGGACGATCAGCGGATTGTGTTTCAGGCCCTGTACCCGGGCGGATGGGGGCCTCTGCAATTCCGCCGTGTGACGAGCGTGGAGCTGGTGACCAATACGCTGTCCTTTGTGGATTTGACGCAACTGAATTCCTACCTCTATGTGAGTGAAAAAACGTTGCGCATGAACGATTGCACCGTGGATGCGTCGGGCAATCTTCCCTACGGATTGGCCGCCTACGTCAACAGCAGTGCGGGTCATCCTTATGCGGGCGCGACCATCATCTTGTCCAACAATGTCTTCAGCATCTTCACCGAGCGCAACAGCGGGAGCGGCTCGTTTTATGGACTGTTGTTCGACGGGTTTGAATCTGACCTGCTGGACAACCAGATATCCGTGACAGCCACGGGGAGCATCATGGCGGTCTATGGCGTTCGCCTCTACGTCAGCAACACCCGGCCTTTTCAGGGCCGCTTGGCGGGCAATCAGATTGATGTGATGACCTCGAACGGGGGCATTCCCAACAGCTACGGGGTCAGCTACGATGCGCAGGCCTTCGGGCCGGTGGAGGGCAACGAGATCACGGTGAGCGGGTACGGGGGAATTTGCGGGCTTGAAAAGGTTGACCTTGGACCTGTCGAGGGAAACATGCTTTCCATGATTTCCACCTCGGGCGCTTCGTTTGGATACGTGGTGGGCATTCAATCATTGCTCACCTCGGAGGGAACCAACGACGCGCTGGTGAACAACAGGATTCACCTCTTTAGCGACCAGGGTTCCCGCTATCTGACAGGCATCGAATGCCAGTCGGGAAGAACGCGGGGCAACCGCATTCGCGGCACGCATATCGGCGAAAGCGGCTCGCTGTGCGGCATTCGCCAGATTTACTATGATGGCTCGCTGGAGGCGAATACGGTCTTGTTGGAGCCCTCCAACGGCGTTCCCGCCGCCGCCTTCGATATGAGTTCCCACTACAATCCTTCGCATGTGGTTATCGTGGAGAACAACCTGCTGGCCTGCAACGGGACCGGCCCATCGGTGGGGCTGTTTGTGGATTCCTCCTTCGGGGCCATTCTCTCCAACCGGTTCAATGTGGCGCACGGATTTGAAGTCCCCTGGTCCAACTGCGTTGCCGGGGTTGGCTCCGGCACGAACGATCCTCTGCTTGATCCCGAAACCTTGCGCCTGATGGCGGGATCGCCGTGCGTGGACCGGGGAACCAATGCCACCTGGATGAACGCGGCCCTGGACACGGACGGCAAGCCGCGAATTGACAATGCCTGCGTGGACATCGGCGCCGACGAATATTTCTATCCGCCGGTTGGGCTGGGCCTCGCGCAGGCGGAAGATGGCCTGGCGTTCACCTGGAGCGTGCTGAGCAACGCGGTGTGCCGGGTGGAGGGGACCAGTCAAATGGCGCCGGACGATTGGCGCCCTCTCTCGCACAGCCTGACGTCCACCGCAACAACCCTCATCTGGGTGGACACCAACGCGCCGGGAGAAACCCTGTTTTACCGCGCGGCGCGCCTGTGGGGTGCCGACGGGGCCGGTCCGTGAAGTGCCGGCCCGGATTTGAGGGTTGCTTTGCCTGTGGATTTAGCAGTTGCCATGTAATTACTAATTCAGCAGTAATTAGTACATGGTTGACATTTGAAGCCGCCGAAAGGGGTGTCGTCCGAGGAGTGGTGGATGGGGATCAGATTGCGGCGGGGAGGATGAGAAGATCGCCAGGTCCACATGAAATCGCTGAAGCCGGACATTGCTTTTTGTGCGCGGTCCGCCTGCCTCATGCCATCAGGGTCCAGCCGCAGAGGATGAGAAAGGAGGCGGCGGTGACGGGGATGCCGTAGCGGGCGAAAGCCCAGAAGGAAATCTCGACCCCCGTGTCCCGCGCCATCTTCACCACGATGATGCTGGCGACGCTCCCGATGATGAGCAGGTTGCCGCACAGGGCATTGGAAAGGGCCAGGACATACCCCAGCACGGGATTGGTGAAATCCACCAGATTGACCAGGAGCATGACGGCGGCGGAGTTGTTGATCAGATTGCTCAGCACGCCGGTCATCAGGGCCAGCTCAATGGGATTTTGGAGGTGAACTCCGTGCTGGATCAGCCAGCGCACCGCTTCGCCGCCATATCCGGACTGCTGGAATGCGCCGACGATGACGAACAGGCTGATGAAGAGCAGGATGACCTCCCAGTCAACCAGCGCCAGAATGGCTTTGCTGGTCAGGCGACTGCTGGTGAGCAATATGGCGGCGGCGGCGAGGGTCACGATGTCCCGGGGGAGGGAGGTGAAATAGAGAATGATCAGGAGGGACAAGACCCCGAGTCCCTTGACCACCTGCCCGCGCTGGATGGGCTGGGGATTTTCCCCCGTGCCGGGGGGTAGGGGGGTGCCAGCCAGGGCCAGGTGGTTTCTGCACAGGCCCCAGATGATGAGCCAGCCCGCCAGCAGGGAGGCCAGGACCGGGGGAAGCGCGAAGGCCATGTAGCCTCCGAAGCGCAGATGGGCCACCTGCCCGACCAGGATGTTCTGTGCATTGCCGATGAAGGTGGCGGCGCATCCGATATTGCTGGAAATCGCCAAGGCCACCAGAAAGGGGATGGGGTTGATTCTTTTTTTCAGAAGCGCCACGGCCACCACCGGGGTGAAGGCCGCGCAAACAATGTCGTTGTTTAGAAAGGCGGAAAGCCCGCCGGAAGACAGCATGAGCAGGAGAAGAAACCGTTTGGGATGGTCCAGGAACCGGGCAATGAACTCTGCGACCCACCGATAAAAACCCGCCAGGCGCAGTTGCGCGGAGACGATGAACAGGCCGAAGAGCATGAGAATGGCAGGATAATGCACGGTGTCCACCGCCTGGTCCATGGTGAGCACCCCAAACGTCAGCATGGCAATGGCGCCGATCAGGCAGATGCCGGTGCGGCCCAGGCCGGTGCCCCGGACATGACCGGCCGCGATCCCCATATAGGTGAGAATGAAAACAGCCAGGGCAATCTCATTTTTATGGATGGGCAGGTCCAGGATCATCGTGGGGCCGATTATAGGCGCCAGAGAATGGCCCGCAAGCGCCGAACAGCAGGAAATAAGGAAACCCTGTTTTCCAAACCTCGTGGGCGGGTCAGGGGACGGGCTGGCCGGTGCGGGCCTCCAGAAGCCGGTACCAGTTTTCCCGGCTGTAGGGCAGGTCCAAGGCCTGCTTGGCGGCGGCGATTCGGGACGGCGTGGTGGACCCGATGATGGGGAAGATCCCGGAGGGATGCTTGAGCAACCAGGCCAGCATGATGATCCACGGGTCGACTCCATATTGTTTTGCCTGTGTGTTGAATTCAGCCTGGATGCGGGACTCGTCCTCTTTTGAAAGGCGATTCCCCCAGGCGGGGTAGGCCACGCCTCCCAGCGGGCACCAAGCTTGCGGCGAGATCTTCCATTCCTGGCATTGGTCCAGGGTTCCGTCCAGCAGGGCGTCGAGGGCGTGGATATTGATCTGGACCTGATTCACCAGCAAGGGCATCGGACAGCAGGACTGCAGGAGGGAGACCTGGGAGGGGCAAAAATTACTGACGCCGAAGTGCAACACCTTGCCGGATATTTTCAGCGCATCAAAGGCGGCGGCGACCTCCCCGGCGTTGAACAGATAGTCCGGACGGTGCAACAGCAGGAGGTCAAGGTGGTCCGTCTTCAGCCGGGCCAGCGAGCCCTCCACGCATTGAGCGATGTATTCCCTGGAAAAATCGTAGCGTGTTGGATCGCCAGGGGTTGGGGTATTTTGGCGTCGGATGCCGCACTTGCTGGTGATGAGGATGCGGTCTCTCACCCCGGGCATGTCCCTCAATACCTCCGAGAACAACGCTTCGCATTGGCCGTCCCCGTAAATGTCCGCATGGTCAAAATGCGTGTAGCCTTCTTCGAGGGCGGCCCGGACGGCGGCCTTCCCCTTTTCACGGCTTTCCTGCGTGCCATCGCCGGCCATCCGCATGCATCCGTACACCAGACGGGACGACAGGACATCGCTTTTGCCGAGGTTGAGGCCTTGCATGGGGTTCCCTTCTTTTTGGTGCAGGACGAGGAGAGGATACCGTCCCAGGCTCCAAGATACAAGGCGGGCTTACATCCACTTGCGCCGTTTCATGAACAGGAGCAGGGCGGCGGTGATGAGGGCGACCAGGGCCCAGAAGAGGGGGTAGGCGTAACGGAATTGGAATTCGGGCTGGTGCTCAAAGTTCATGCCATAGACCCCGCAAAGAAAGGTCAGCGGGAGGAAGATCATGCTGATGAGGGTGAGGCGTTTGAGCAGGTTGCCGGTGCGGTGGCTGGACATGCCCATGTAGAGATTGAGCGCTTCGGCCAGCATGTCGCGCTCCAGGCCGAGGTCGTTGCCGAGCCGGTCGAGCGTTTCGGCCAGGGTTCGCAGGAAGGGCTGGGTGGTTTCACTGATGAAGGGGGATTTGCGAATGGACAGGGCATGGAAAACCTCGCGCGCCTCCATCAGCACCTTGCGCAGGCGGAGCAGATCCTGCATGAGTTCCGTGACGGTCTCGAAAAGGGCGTCATCGGCCTCCTTGAATAGGCGGGCGCTGTTGAGCGCTACCAGAGAACTGGCGGTTTCCAGGGCGGCCTGACAACCGGAGGCGAGGTGATCGCCCAGCTCGAAGAGCAGGAAGCCGGGCGACTGGCTATATTTTTGGAAATCCTCCTGGCAGGTATCAAGGATGTGGCGGATCAAGCCGGAGGGCTGGGCCTGCAGGGTGAGAAGGCCTTGGTTCGCGAGCAGGACGCGGATGGGCTGGGTGTTCAACCGGTCGTCCTGCCAGGAGGCCTCGGAGAGGGTGAATCCAATGGCCTCCTTGCCGGCCAGCCATCGGGCGGAGGCGCCTGGAGACAGAAATGGATCCAGAATGACGGGCCCCAGCTTGAGTTCGGCGGCGATTTCCTGAATCTGGGTGCCGGCCTCTCCGCAGATGTTGATCCAGCAGTAGCATCCGCCAGCCAGCGCCAGCGCCAGTTCGGAGCGCTGGATTTCGCGGTCTTCTCGGCGCTGAAAGTCGAACGCCATAATGCGGACATCCGGTTCCCGGCTGGTCTTTGCCTGGGTTATGGCTGGCTCATCCTGCATCATGGCTGTATTTTCGTCTATTGGCCCGGCGTTGTCAAATGCCCGGTTGCTTTTCCCGCTTCCATTCATGGATCAAGCAAGGTTCCAACTGTGTTCAGCACCTGGCGAACAACACGCTTGGGACGTGAACAGAGAAATGACGCCTCGTGAGCCTGCCATCCATGGGGAGAATATTTCCCAAACCGCTCTCGCCATTTTCTGCCCTCCGGGGTATTCTGGGGCTCCTATGATGATGGTAGAAAGCACAGGCTTGGCCCTGTGGAAAAGACCAAGAAAAGGGAGCAGACATGCAAACAGAAACCTTGCCCGGCCATGAAACCCAGACGGACATCAACTGCCCCAGTTGCGGGCGGTTTGTAGGCGCGCTGACGCGCTGTCCCGGCTGTGGAACGCGGGTCACCAAGCGGATGAGCGTGCGGGCCACCCGGTTTGCCGCGCTGGTGCTGGCCACCATCGGCCTCGGCCTGCTCTACCTGATGGCCACGCACAAGGAGATTCCAAAAGTCATGATTGGCGGCATCAAGCCCACCATGAACTTCGCCTATGTGCGCGTGGAGGGCACGGTGACGGGTGAGCCGCGCCTTTTCAAGCAGGGGGGCAAGGTGCGCAGTTTGACCTTTCATGTGGATGATGGAACCGGGGAGATCCCGGTGACGGCGTATCGCGCACAGGCGGAGACGCTGTCGTCCCAGAACCGGATTCCCCGCGCGGGCGACAAGGTGAACGTGGCGGGATCGCTGGCGGTTTCCGCGGAGGATAATATCGCCCTGCGCCTGCAGGTGGCGGAGCAATTGCTGATTGAGCAGGCGGAATTGCCGGTGACCCGGCTCGCGGACATCCACCAGGATTTGGTGGGAGAAAGTGTTTTGGTGGAGGGGCGGATTACGGGAGTCACCCCGCCCAAGGAAGGCACGCGCATGCCGTGGAGTGTGGAGATTGCAGATGACTCCGGCACCCAGGGCTTGAGCTTTTGGGATGATGCGTACGCTGAAATGTCCGACAAGATTCTGCTGGCGCCCGGGAGCAGGATCCGGGCGCGCGTCAGTGTGGGCCGTTACAAAAACAATCTTCAGCTGAAGCTGGGACGGGGCCAGGACCTGGAATTCCTGCAGGCCCAGGATTCTAAGTTTGTGGCCGCGCCTTCGGCGGCTCCCGCCCCTGCCGCCCGCGCTTCTGCCGTTCCTGAGCAAGGCTCGGCGGTCAGGGTGGAGCTCAAGGAGATTTCACCGGCGCTGGAGGGCCGGGAGGTGCTCATCAAGGGGCGCGTGGCGGACATCAAGGCCCCGGAGGCGGGCACAAAGGCGCCCCACGAGGTGGTGTTGAAGGATGGGGACATCGAGATCAAGGTGGTGTACTGGGATGCCGTGGCCGCCCGCCTTTCAAGCAACAAGCCGGTGATCGGCGCCTTGATGCAGGTGGAGGGCACGGTCAGCGCGTACAAGGAAAAGCTTCAGGTCAAGGTCAGCCGGGCGGATAAAGTGGGCCTGCTGGACAGCCAGCCAGCCTCGGTGCCGGGGGTGAATCCCTCCGAGGTGGCCCCGATTGGTTCCATCACGCCAGCCCTGGCGAACCAGTTCATCACGGTGCGGGGGACGCTGGGTGAGCCGCAATCCATCCGCGGCGGGGTCAAGTATCCGCTGTCGGATGACAGCGGGCAGACCCTGTTGGTGCTGTGGGATAAGAGGGTTCAGGGGGCCAGCCGCAACGCCCTGAAAGCGGGGCTTCGCGTGGTGGTGTCGGGCCTGGTGGTGGAGTACAAGGGCGCCCTGGAGGTCGTTCCCCAGAGCGATCAAGCCATTCAGATCGAAAACTGACAATGGGAGGCTGAGGATGACATCCGTACTGCTGGTTCTTTTGTCCACCGTGGTTGGAACGGTGCTTTCCAGTGTGCTGGCCTGCCTGCCGGGCTTGCATGTCTATAATGTGATGGGCGCGATGGTGATGGTTTTTTACGGGCTGTTGGACCGGGGCATCAGCCTGCCGCCTGAGCTGTATCTGCCGTTCATGGCGGGGATGATCGTGGGCTGGAGCATGCTCAACACGATTCCGTCCGTTCTGCTGGGCGCGCCCGACGAGAGCGCGCTCTTCACGGTCCTGCCGGGTCAGAAATACCTGATGATGGGGCGCGGGTATGAGGGGGCGATGATGACCGGCGTGGGGGGGCTGGCCGGCGTGTTTTTTCTGGTGTTGGTCATTGGGCCGCTGGCCCCGAAGTTTTTGCCCGTAGCCCAGACAGTCCTGCGCGACCACATGCATTGGATCTTGTGGGTCATCATCACCTACATCCTGATGTCAGAATGGCCCAAGGGCGGGAATCGAGGGCCGGCGGGCCTCCTGAAATTCCTGGATGCCTGGAAGACGCTGGGGGCCGGGCTGTTCACCTTTTTGCTCTCCGGCATCATGGGGTTCATTCTGATTTACCGCTCGCCCATTTCGACGGGCGTGGCCTTCCAGAACATCATGCCGGCGTTTGTCGGGCTGTTTGCGGTGCCTTGGTGCCTGCTGAACATGATCAGCGGCACGGACGTGCCCAAGCAGACGATTTCCAAATCGCTTAACATCACGGGCGACGTGATTTTGCGGAGCGTGGGGGCTGGCGGGCTGGGCGGCGGCATTGCCGCCTATTTCCCGGTAATTACAGGGGGGATTGGCGGCCTGCTGGCGGGCCATGCGACGGCCCAGAGGGACGAGCGGGTCTTCATCATGTCGCAGGGCGTGTCGAAGCTGGTGTATTACACCGGCGCTTTCATGTTCCTGTTTGTGCCGGGCCTGGGCATCACGCGCGGGGGTGGCGCCTGGATGATCAAGGGACTCTATGTTCCGCGCACCTGGTATGATTACTTCATGATCTTGGGGGCCATCGCGATCGGCGGCGCGGTCTCGTACCTGATGATGTCCCCGCTCTCGCGCGGCACGATCAAGTTGATCGAGCGTTACGACTACCGGCACGTCTCCACCGTGGCGATGATCATCATTGTGGCGATGGTCTATGCAGTGACCGGGTGGATCGGCCTGTTCATCATGCTGGTGGGCGCCGGCATCGGCCTGATTCCCGTGCTGTTCGGCTCCCGCCGCCTCAACTGCCTGGGCATTTTGCTCTTGCCGATTGCGTGTAATATGTCGGGGGTCGGACAAACCATCGCGGGCTGGCTGGGCCTGATTTAAGGAAGGAGCACACCATGAAAGGTTTTTCACATTTTATCTCCGGCGTGGCGGCGGCCTCGTTCTGCCCCTGGGCGGTGCGCGCCGCCATGGATGGCAACCCGATGTACTTCATTCTGGGCGGCGCCTTCGGCATTCTGCCGGATACGCTGGATTTCAAGTTCTACCGGTTTTTCTACCGGCACGATTTTTATATTGAGCCCGATCCCTTGAAGCCGGATCCGCAGGCGATCGCTGATCAACTGGCCGTCGCCGTGGACAAGGCGAAGACGGATGGAAAGACCGTTCGCGTCAAGCTCAACACGATTCGCCTGGGCGCGGATTACTGGCAGCAGTACGTCATCAAGTTTGATACGGATCGGCAGGAGGTGCGGAGGGGCGGATTACGGGAGTCACCCCGCCCAAGGAAGGCACGCGCATGCCGTGGAGTGTGGAGATTGCAGATGACTCCGGCACCCAGGGCTTGAGCTTTTGGGATGATGCGTACGCTGAAATGTCCGACAAGATTCTGCTGGCGCCCGGGAGCAGGATCCGGGCGCGCGTCAGTGTGGGCCGTTACAAAAACAATCTTCAGCTGAAGCTGGGACGGGGCCAGGACCTGGAATTCCTGCAGGCCCAGGATTCTAAGTTTGTGGCCGCGCCTTCGGCGGCTCCCGCCCCTGCCGCCCGCGCTTCTGCCGTTCCTGAGCAAGGCTCGGCGGTCAGGGTGGAGCTCAAGGAGATTTCACCGGCGCTGGAGGGCCGGGAGGTGCTCATCAAGGGGCGCGTGGCGGACATCAAGGCCCCGGAGGCGGGCACAAAGGCGCCCCACGAGGTGGTGTTGAAGGATGGGGACATCGAGATCAAGGTGGTGTACTGGGATGCCGTGGCCGCCCGCCTTTCAAGCAACAAGCCGGTGATCGGCGCCTTGATGCAGGTGGAGGGCACGGTCAGCGCGTACAAGGAAAAGCTTCAGGTCAAGGTCAGCCGGGCGGATAAAGTGGGCCTGCTGGACAGCCAGCCAGCCTCGGTGCCGGGGGTGAATCCCTCCGAGGTGGCCCCGATTGGTTCCATCACGCCAGCCCTGGCGAACCAGTTCATCACGGTGCGGGGGACGCTGGGTGAGCCGCAATCCATCCGCGGCGGGGTCAAGTATCCGCTGTCGGATGACAGCGGGCAGACCCTGTTGGTGCTGTGGGATAAGAGGGTTCAGGGGGCCAGCCGCAACGCCCTGAAAGCGGGGCTTCGCGTGGTGGTGTCGGGCCTGGTGGTGGAGTACAAGGGCGCCCTGGAGGTCGTTCCCCAGAGCGATCAAGCCATTCAGATCGAAAACTGACAATGGGAGGCTGAGGATGACATCCGTACTGCTGGTTCTTTTGTCCACCGTGGTTGGAACGGTGCTTTCCAGTGTGCTGGCCTGCCTGCCGGGCTTGCATGTCTATAATGTGATGGGCGCGATGGTGATGGTTTTTTACGGGCTGTTGGACCGGGGCATCAGCCTGCCGCCTGAGCTGTATCTGCCGTTCATGGCGGGGATGATCGTGGGCTGGAGCATGCTCAACACGATTCCGTCCGTTCTGCTGGGCGCGCCCGACGAGAGCGCGCTCTTCACGGTCCTGCCGGGTCAGAAATACCTGATGATGGGGCGCGGGTATGAGGGGGCGATGATGACCGGCGTGGGGGGGCTGGCCGGCGTGTTTTTTCTGGTGTTGGTCATTGGGCCGCTGGCCCCGAAGTTTTTGCCCGTAGCCCAGACAGTCCTGCGCGACCACATGCATTGGATCTTGTGGGTCATCATCACCTACATCCTGATGTCAGAATGGCCCAAGGGCGGGAATCGAGGGCCGGCGGGCCTCCTGAAATTCCTGGATGCCTGGAAGACGCTGGGGGCCGGGCTGTTCACCTTTTTGCTCTCCGGCATCATGGGGTTCATTCTGATTTACCGCTCGCCCATTTCGACGGGCGTGGCCTTCCAGAACATCATGCCGGCGTTTGTCGGGCTGTTTGCGGTGCCTTGGTGCCTGCTGAACATGATCAGCGGCACGGACGTGCCCAAGCAGACGATTTCCAAATCGCTTAACATCACGGGCGACGTGATTTTGCGGAGCGTGGGGGCTGGCGGGCTGGGCGGCGGCATTGCCGCCTATTTCCCGGTAATTACAGGGGGGATTGGCGGCCTGCTGGCGGGCCATGCGACGGCCCAGAGGGACGAGCGGGTCTTCATCATGTCGCAGGGCGTGTCGAAGCTGGTGTATTACACCGGCGCTTTCATGTTCCTGTTTGTGCCGGGCCTGGGCATCACGCGCGGGGGTGGCGCCTGGATGATCAAGGGACTCTATGTTCCGCGCACCTGGTATGATTACTTCATGATCTTGGGGGCCATCGCGATCGGCGGCGCGGTCTCGTACCTGATGATGTCCCCGCTCTCGCGCGGCACGATCAAGTTGATCGAGCGTTACGACTACCGGCACGTCTCCACCGTGGCGATGATCATCATTGTGGCGATGGTCTATGCAGTGACCGGGTGGATCGGCCTGTTCATCATGCTGGTGGGCGCCGGCATCGGCCTGATTCCCGTGCTGTTCGGCTCCCGCCGCCTCAACTGCCTGGGCATTTTGCTCTTGCCGATTGCGTGTAATATGTCGGGGGTCGGACAAACCATCGCGGGCTGGCTGGGCCTGATTTAAGGAAGGAGCACACCATGAAAGGTTTTTCACATTTTATCTCCGGCGTGGCGGCGGCCTCGTTCTGCCCCTGGGCGGTGCGCGCCGCCATGGATGGCAACCCGATGTACTTCATTCTGGGCGGCGCCTTCGGCATTCTGCCGGATACGCTGGATTTCAAGTTCTACCGGTTTTTCTACCGGCACGATTTTTATATTGAGCCCGATCCCTTGAAGCCGGATCCGCAGGCGATCGCTGATCAACTGGCCGTCGCCGTGGACAAGGCGAAGACGGATGGAAAGACCGTTCGCGTCAAGCTCAACACGATTCGCCTGGGCGCGGATTACTGGCAGCAGTACGTCATCAAGTTTGATACGGATCGGCAGGAGGTGCTGGTCAAGTTTGGGCCCGTCGTCAACACCGGACAGGTGCCAATTCCCGGCGCCTCGAAGGAGAAGCCTCCGATTGGCCGGGCCAAGCTGGCGGCCCCGGTGGTGCAGACCTATGAGGCCACCACGCGCGTGGACATCTTTGACGGGCCGACCTTTGGCCTGGAGCCGGATGCGTCCGGCAACGTGCTGTTGCATTTCCTGCCCTGGCACCGCAATTGGAGCCACAGCCTGGTGGTGGGGGCCCTGTTCGCGGGTGTGGGGTGGCTCCTCTGGAGCTGGCAGGCGGCGGTGGTCATTTGCGCGGCGTATGCCGTGCACGTCCTGGAGGACCAGCTCGGGCACATGGGCTCCAACCTGTTTTTCCCCATCACGCTCAAGGGCCGCTCGCCGGGCCTGCACTGGATGCATTCGGGCGATGGCATTCCCAACTTCGGAACGGTGTGGACCGCCTGCCTGCTGATTTTCTGGAACCTCTATCAGGCTCTGGAGAAGCCGCTCTATGTCTTCTCGTTCTGGAAGCTCATGCTCTATGGCGGCATCCTCCCCATGGCGGCGTACGCCATTGCGCATTACCTGCTCACCCGGCATGAGAAGGATGACAAGCTGGAGATTGACAATGCCGATGAGTGGGGCGATCCGATGTTGTCTTGACCGGCCGGCCCGGCGGATTTTTCTATCGGTTGAAAGGGGCGTTCTGCTAAAATGACCCCCTTTGCGAGGGAGTCACGATGAAGATGAGGCGCTGTTTGCTGGCGGGTTTTGTTTTTCTGGGGGTTGCATCTCTGTTGCCAGCGGACGCCGCTGTCCGCTATGTGTCGCCGTCTGGCGGCAACGTGCCGCCTTACACCAACTGGGCCATGGCGGCCCAGCAAATCCAGCCGGCGATCAGCGCCTCCGCCGAGGGCGATACCGTCCTGGTGACAAATGGCGTGTATGGCACAGGGGGCGCCGTTGTCTTCGGCTCGATGACCAATCGCATCGCCATCACGAACCGCATCACCGTCAAAAGCGTCAACGGCGCCGCGTTTACGGCCATTGCCGGCCAGGGGCCTCTGGGAAGTCAAGCCATTCGATGTGCCTGGGTCGCGAGCAATGCCATCCTCGACGGCTTTACGCTGACGAATGGCTTTACGCTGGCGGAGGGAGATGCCGTGAAGGAAACCTGTGGCGGAGGGGTGTGGTGCGAGTACGATGGCGCCATTGTTTCCAATTGTGTCATCACCGCTTGTTCCGCCGCCAATGGGGGGGGCGGTTTTTATGGGGGACGGATCGTCAACACGGTGGTTTCCAATAATACGGCGGTGTTTGGCGGTGGCGGCGAGGGGTCGAGCGCGGATCTCGTTGATCATTGCGTGATCGTCCGCAATCGCTCGGTGAGGGACGGCGGCGGGATATACTCGGGCGCTGGCCTTCGCAACTCGCACGTGGCGGGGAATGTCGCCGGTGAACGGGGGGGCGGGCTTTATGG
>CAZFSE010000108.1:0-14805 GCA_964521805.1 uncultured Verrucomicrobiota bacterium | reverse complement strand
CCCGCCGGCGGGCGCGCCCTCTCGCATAGACGATGTGCCCCTGATGCATTTCGGTGTTTCCACGGTCAGCGGGCATTATGAATGGCAGGCGCTGGCGGTGGGCGGCACACTGCAAAATACCCTGCAAACCGGCCAGCAGTGGGTGGTGACGCTGGCGGTAAACCGCTCGCTCCTCACGCCGCCTCCGGACACCAACTCGAACTGGCAGAGCCTGCTGGAAGTGACAGACCAGGCGGGCACCCTGATCCGTATTCCGGTGGTGGCCGGCTATGACGCGGCCGATGTGTACAACGCCCTGTGGCCCGCGGGGCTTTGGGTGGGCGACGTCAAACTGCAGAAGGTGAACCAGCTGGCGGGCGGAAACGAAACCGGCCCCATGCCCACGTTTGGAGATCTGACCCTGCGGATGATCCTGCACATGGGAACCAACGGGCAAACACGCCTGCTCCAGCAAGCCGTGCTGGAATGGACCCAGCAGGTTGCCAATGGGGTGACCAACGGATTTTACCGCCTGCGCCCGAGCGAAAAAGGCGTGGCGGCCGGCGCCCGCGCCACGCGCATCAGCAGTGTTGGCTTCCCCTTTGGGCTGAATGTCCTGATGAGCGGGAGCCTGCAGACGGCGCTGAACGCGACGTACGTCATTGGCTATGATGATGCGGCGAATCCCTTCAGGCATGTGTACAATCCGGGCCATGACAATCTGGACTATGACGGCGAACGGCTGGCCGAGGGCGCGGAGAATTACAGTCTCACGAATGTGATCAGCCTGGTGCTGGACCCGCCGCCCCAGCCGGGGGCTGGCGCGACCCTCTGGAATCCGGCCGAAGACGTTGAGGGCGTGTATACGCACACAATAGGCGGACTGCGCCGGGAGCCGGTCCGTGCCGAAGGCCGCTTTAAATTGCGCCGCATCAACCGGACAGGTTTGTTGGAATGAAGACCGTTCTTGTCAACACGGAGTTCCCTATGAATGCAATGAATCAATGTCGTGTACTGCTGGCGGCCGGGTTCCTGTGCCTGGCCGGGGCCGCCGGGGCGCAGGTGGTGGGCGTTCCGCTGAACATGAATTACCAAGGAGTGCTGACCCATCCCAATGGACAGCCGGTGGCGGGTGGCAACCTCACTGTCAACTTCCGCATCTATGATGCGGAGAAGAATGGGGCACTGATCTGGAGCACGCGCCAGTTGGTCACGACCGATACCAATGGAGTCTTTGACGCGCTCCTGGGGGATGATGAGGGCGAAGCCGTGCCCGGGGCCACCAACCTGGTCAATTCCATGTCTTTGGTTTTTACCGGAGCCACTGCGGACAATCGCTGGCTGGAGATCGAGGTGGTCTACCAGCTCACGTCCGTCATGTCTCCCCGCCAGCGCTTTGCGTCCGTGCCCTATGCCTACCAGGCTGGAAATGCGGCGGGGAGCCGGGGTGATTACACGGTCGGCAGTGTCCTGACGGTTCAATCGAATGCGTACCTGCAGGGGAGCGTGAATATCCTCGATGACGGCCAGGAGTCGCTGGTCTTCCAGGACACCGTCGTCAACTCGTTCGGTCTGACGGTGAGCCAGAAGATGGCCGTGGCCACGGCCATGAATGTGGACGGCAACTTTTCCGTTCAAGGCAACGCGCTGTTTTCCAACGACACCGCCTTTACGCAATCCGTGGAGTTTGATGGGCCCGCGTATTTCAGCAGAGGCGTCAGCCTGCGCGGCAATACCTCCGCCTTTGGCTCGTTCCAGCAATTGGCCGCCCGAAATCCACCGGATGGCCACACGCATACCGATACGGGCACGGTCACGACCAACGGCTTCCTGGTCGTGCGGATGATCACCAACGCCGGCAACAGCAGTGGTTACACGCTGACCTTCACGATCGACGGCGTGCAGTTTGGGTTCAGGTCGGACTGGGGCACCGACGGCGTTGATTCCCTGCACTACAAGGAGTCCACCACGTTTCCGGTGAAGGCGGGCACCACCTGGACCATCAGCAATGGCGACGGCGACGTCGGATATGTCCTGCTTTTCCGTCCTGTTTCATAGCGCATCTAGAAGAACGAGGATAGACCATGAAAACACGAATACAACTGATGGCGGGATGGCTGGGTGCGCTCTGCGCCGCGAGTGCGGCCCTGGCGCAGGTCCCCAATAGTCTTTACATGCAGGGCTTGTTCCTGAATCCAGACGGGTCGCCGGCCCCCGGCCCGCATACCTTCGAATACGCCATCGGAGCAGACGGTGAATGGCTCTACAGCTTCGACCCCCCCGGCACCCAAGTTGTGGCCAACGCCGACGGTCTGGGAACCTTCATGATCTCAAGCACCAACCTGCCGCATATTTTCCAGACCAGCACCAACACATATTTCAACATGAACATCGCGAGCTTCAACCAGCAGTTTGTGACGGCGCCCTACGCCTTTGAGGCCGGCAACCTGCCGATGGCTTCGGGCAACTTCACGGTGTGGGGGAGCCTGGACGTGGCCAGCAATTCCCTGCTGATGGCGCTGACGGCCGCCAACGGCGCCATCCTGCGCGCTCCCATCACCATTGCGAAGAACGCCTATTTCACCAATCTGAGCAGTGCGGTGTTTGACGGAAGCCTGGCGGTTTCCGGAGGGGCGGTCCTGGACGGCCAGGTTGAGGCCAACTTTTCCACGGTTTTCTCCAGCGCCACGGCGACCAGCGTGTTTTACGGGGCCACCAACGACGTCTGCCTCAGCAACGCCACGATCCGGCAAGCTTTCACCTGCATTACGACCAATCTGCCCAATACGGGGGCCAGCGGCACAGCCGCGGAAGATGGATTTCTCCTCGTCTGGATCAACGTCAAGGACAATGAAACCTCCGGCGTCTATGTGAACATCGGAAGCCTGCAATTCAATCTGAGGCACTATGCCAACGCCGCCCAACTGGGTCAATCGCTCAAGATGTACACAGGGTCCACCTATCCGGTGCCAAAGGGCACGGCCTGGTCCGTAAACCTGGTGGACAGCAGTGACAGCAGTGATATCACCATTACCTGTTACTGGACTCCTTTGCGGGGAGATGGCTAAGCCCAACAGAAAGGGACTCATTTATATGCAAACCATAAAGGCGGTACCCATGAAAATTCGCATTCTGGCGGCGTGCCTGCTCCTGGCGGGCCCGGCGGCCTTCGCCCAGCACGTCCCCGACCAGTTGAACTATCAGGCCATCCTCACCGACCACCAGGGGGTTCCCTCGGCGCACACCACCAACACCATTAACTTTCGAATTTACGACGAGGCGGAGGGCGGCAACCTGATCTGGGGCGAGACCCACTCCGTGACGACGTCCGCCCGGGGCCTTTTCAGCGTCATTCTGGGGACGGGAACGCCGTTGAATGAACCCATGCACGCGGCGAATCTCCGCGGCGCGTTTGCTTCGGGCACGCTGGTGGAACAGCGCTATATCGAACTGCAGGCGCTCAATGCCAGCGGCACGCCGCAATCGGCCATTCTGCCGCGCCAGCGTTTCCTGACGGTGCCGTATGCCTTTCAGGCCAATGATTCACAGACGGCGCTCGCCGGCTTCCGGGTGAGCGGCGCGCTCTACGCGCAGAATGAGGGCGCCCAAGTGGGGACGCTGATCATGACCAATCTGAACAGATCCATCACGGCGGCGGGCGACTTCGTGGTGGATGGCTATGGAAAGACAAACGTGTCTTCGACCTTCGATGGAACATCGACGGTCCATTCCACCGGGGCGGATGCCCTCCTCGTGCAGGGGGACTTGCAGGTCAATGCGCCTTGGACCGTTGCGGGAACGGGGATTTTTTATGGAGCGGTGTCCGCCACGGATCCCACCTTTAAGAAGGGCCTCCAGGTCAAGGGCGGCATGCGGGTGCTGGGCGCTTATCAGCAACTTGTGAGCGGTGTGACGAAGACGTACAGCAACAACGCGGCGGGCGACGGCTTTGTGCTGGTCTATCTGAAAACCGCCGGCTGGGGCGATGACGCCAGCCTGCAGGTGTCTGTGAATGGCGTCTCGAAGGTTGAGCTTCAGCATCAGCCCTATTCGGCCGGGGCCTATCATGCCCTGCACTTCAATACCACCGCCTGTGTTCCCATCGCCAAGGGCGAGGCGTGGAGTGTCGGCTTTTCCAGTAGCGGCAGTCATAACGATTCCACGTTCGATTTGTATTGGATCCCCTTCGGTTATTGATCGGAGTCAACCATGAATCAACCAACTATGCTGTATCGGCGCCGGATCGTCAGGGGGATGGCCCTGGGCCTTGGCGCATTTCTTTTGTGGACGGGCTCTGCGAGGGCGCAAACCGCCGCCGGAGAGAATTCCATCCGCTTTCCCTCCGCAATTCCCTTCCTGAACGGGAATCCGGATGCCCTGTCGGTGCCGGTTCTGGCCGGCGGCTCCGTGGGCGGCGTGGCGGCCACCAACAATCTGGGGGCGACCAACTTTGTGTTGAAGTCCTCCGCTTTCGGGCAAAATGTGGAAGACCTCGCTCCCAACGCCTACATCGGCCAGATTCTGGCCCCTCCAGTCTCCACCTCGGGCGCGCCGATCAACTGGCCGGCCATGACCAACACGGCCCTGGTCCTGCCTCCGGATGGCGCATTCTTCGAGCCCTCGATGAAAGCCTTCTATGCCTCCGTCGGCGGCACGGTGGAAATCCGCTGGCTCTTCACCGATGGCACAACGGGCGTGGTCACGTATGTGGTGGAGTCCGCCCCGGCGGGCCGCGCCTACCGGGTGTATTGGACGGATGACCCGTACAACGCGCCCAAGGTTCAACTGGGCAACAACGTGTTTGTGAGATTCCATTACAATGCACAAATCACCGCGCCCCAGTATGCCGTGACCACCAACGTCAATGGCATCATTTCCAGCAATGTGGTGGCGGGGTTGTACATAGACTCCGCCGGAAGCCTCAATGCCGTGGGCAGTCAGCAGGGCATGATCGTGATGCAGTATTTCAAGACGGGCGCCTACAGCGAGCAGGTCACCACGGGGGGCGTGATTGTCATCGAGGTCATGCCTCCGGACATCCAGACCTTGAGCGCCTATCTGGGCATGCGCATCCTCCCGCAGGGCGGCGTGAGCGTCGCCGGCGAGCTGGTTCCGCAGATCACGCAGGGCCTGGTGGGGGAGAACGCCTATGTGTACCAGCATACCTCCTCGGATGGCTCCTATGTTCCAAAAATGGACTGGATCTTCCCCATACGCCCCTCCCTGGATAATCCGCGCAACATCGAGGTGTACTGGAAAATCAGCGATCTGATGGGCACGGAGTGGTTTTACGAAGTGGATTGGTATTCCGCGGATTGGCCGGCCTGCTACCGCTACGTCCGCGGCGATGGCGCCAACCCCGGCACGCCCGTCTATTTCCCCTCCAACATGTCCCCGTCGCTGATGACGTACCAGGAGCCGGAAGACGGCTGTGCGGTACTGCAGGATCCGCAGACGCTCACCAGCACCACCAACGCGGGGCGGTGCCTGGTTCGGCTCACTTCCCAGGATGAAAATGTCTGGTTCCTGCCCATCCAGATGATTTCCCGGA
This sequence comes from uncultured Verrucomicrobiota bacterium, assembly GCA_964521805.1. Taxonomy (GTDB): domain Bacteria; phylum Verrucomicrobiota; class Kiritimatiellia; order CAIQIC01; family GWF2-57-35; genus CAZFSE01. Next base: position 9,275 of record CAZFSE010000108.1, on the reverse strand, counting down.
ACGATCCCCAGTTCGATTTGCTTCCCTATGACTGGACCATTGGCAACGAGCTTCGTCCCCATGACACCGCGCGGTCGGCCTGGTTCACCGAGAGGGCCCCCGGGAAGATCACCGTGACGAATATGAACCTTCCGGGTGATTTTTCCCTGGAAGGCTGGTTTAAACCCTATGACTTGGATGCGCAAAGCAACGCCGTGTTCACCCTCTTTGACAAGCAACATCCCGGCGATCCGGCTCAAAATAATCAGGTCACCCTGTGGCTGTTTACCGGCGCCCCCGCATCCGGCCGGCCGGCCGGGACGTTGCAGGCTTCCCTCGGGTCCGGCAACGGCGCCTCCCCAACGCTGGCGCAGATCGTTTCAACCAACCTGCTCAAATCTTTTGAGTGGACCCACGTGGCGCTGACCCTGCAAGGCCGCCAGTTGACGCTGTACATCAACGGGGCCAAGGATGTTTCCGCGCTGTTGAGCACCAACGGGACCCGCCAGGTTGGCGCCTCGCCTTTCTGCATGGGCGGACGGGTGGGCACCAACTCGTATCCCTTCTGCGGATTCATTGACAACATCCGCATTTGGACCAACGCGCTCAGCGCCAGCCAGGTCCAAACCGCCATGGGCGGGAATAATGGCGGGTACAGCGTGGGGACGCTGGTCAAAAATGGCTTGCTGGCCTACTTCCCCATTAACGAAACCGACACGCTGAGCACCGTGCATGATCTGACCGGGCGGCATAACGCCGCGCTCACGAATGGATTGCTTCCCGACGTGGGCGCCATCGGCATGAGCCAGTCCTTCCTGTATTCGGAGTGGCATGGCTACCTCTACGAACCCTATGGCACATCCTACAACACCAACCTCTACGCCTATCCCACCACGGCGAATCCGAGCGCGGAGACGTACATCTTTGGCGTGAACACCAACAGCGGCCTGGAAGTCTGGTGGAGCGAAGGCATCCTGCAACCGGACATGCCTGTCATCTACATCCCCAACTGGGTGGAGCGATACAACAACGTCTGGCCCAGCCCGAATGCCAGCCCCCACATCATTCTGGCCAGCGGGCAGGGAAGCAAGAAGGGCGGGGTCTATGCCCAGGGCTCTTGCATGACCGTCAATCCGGGAGGACTTCGAGGCGGCGCCCTCCTGCACCCGGGCGAGTATTTTTCGGGGAGTTTTTCCCTGGGCGTCTGGCTTTATCTGAATTCGTTTCCAACCGGCGGAACCGGCCACAGCATACCGCTCTCGTTCGGCAATTACACCGTGAGCAATGGCGTGCTGGATGAGGTGAGGTTGGGCCTGGACGGCACCCATGAGAACATCATTCTGTTGATTAAAGATGACACCACCTCCAGCACGCTGTCCGCGCCGATCATGACCGGCCAGTGGGTCTATGTCATGGCCACGGTGGATGGATCCAACCGGGCCTGCCTCTACATCGACCATCAGCCACAAGGCACGAACTACAGCATGACCCTGCCCCGCGCGGTAACTCGCACCAACTGCTTCTTCGGATACGACGAGGGGGTAAGTTCCAATCCCTTTGACGGGCGCCTGGACGAGGTGCGCATCTGGTCCGGCGTGCTGGATGACCAGGACCGCCTGGCCGCGATGATCAATGACTCCGAAAACATGAACACAAGGGACTTGGTGGCCTATTTCTCGTTCGATCCGTACAAGGGGCATTTGATCCAGGACCTGGTGACCGGCTACAAGGGGTTGCTGGTCAATGCCAACAGCACGGCTCCGGGCGCCCCGGCACTGGGTTCCAAGCGCTACACGTCTGAACAACACGCCTCCATTTACTACCAGAACAACACCAATCTGCCCGGCTACAATCCGAACGAGGAGCACGCCCTCCTGAATCACGAGGATGGGTACGATGTGGCCTATGCGTTCCGCAACGACCTCAATGCTCCCTTTGGCCAGTCGGAACCGTATGTGCTGGTGAATTACACCGATCCCCTCACGGGGCGGCCTGGCATGGACGTCTTTCATGTCATGCGGACCAGCACGGTATTCCAGACGTTCCAGCAGGAAACGACCGCCGGATCCATGCTCAATGGCCCGCACCCGCTGGACCTCCTGCCCAATTACTGGACGGGCAAGGATATCAATGAGTCGGGTGCGGCCTGGATGGCCCGCAACAAGGCCTGGTACGCGCTTGCCGGCGGCGCGGGGCCCACGGATGCCGCGACGGTGATCATGCACAATTACTACCCGAAACAGCCTTCGTTCTGGTTCCCCGGCATTTCAGCGGCCCAACAGCCGGCCAATGGCGAGGCCATCCCCTGGCTCCCTGCGCTGACGACCCAGCAGTACAAAAAGGTCAGCTACCCAACCAGCGGCCTGCCGCAGGCGGTCACTTGGACCATCACCTGGCCGGAAGCCATCCCCACGATGGATGTGGGCGAGACCCTGACGACGGCGCAGAACGGCTTGCCAGACATCTGGGACCAGGCGAGCGTGGACATCGTCTACCAGCAATCGTCATACGACCCCACCAACACCAACAGCCGCAGTGTATTTTTGTTTGACCCCATTTGCGCGCGCGGCTCAACGCTTAACCGCGCCCTGGACTCCTATGGCTTTACGGTGGGGGGGCGCGAGCCGAACGCCTATCTGCGCAATGGCCTCTACTACTTCAACGGCCTGCCGCCTGATCTGGCTGAGCGGTTCTATTACAATCCCATGCTCAGCAGTGGCAATCTGGTGCTGATTGGTGAACAGGTGACGCCCCTGGCCGGGGACTCCTACCTGATGGTCAACGTCCTGAATATGCGCCAGCGCGACATCCTGACCTCGCTGGTGGACTCCAACAATCCCTACATGACCGAATGGGCGACGGCCATCAGCCAGCTGGCCATTGACGCCGTGGAATTGCCTCCCAACACGCCGTTCACCGGGATCGCGCTGAACGCGCCTGGCAGTGGGGCCGGCTACGTCGTGCTGGCCTTCAACAACGCCACGAACCCCGTCATGGGCGTGTCGCCCTCCGCGCCCATTTCCTTGTCTCTCCTGCGTGTGACGACCAATCTGGCGACCGGCGCCGTGATGCCCATGGAAGATCCCTATAATCTGCTTTCCGAGCAGATGAGCATGCTGTTCACCCTCGACTTTGCCGGGGAACCGGGAAACTATCTGTTTGACTGGCGCTGGACAGAGCCCAACCCCAACGGGACCACGCCGTCCGATCCCGTGGCGTGTGCCGTGTATACCCAGGGGGTCGCCATCAGCTTCCTGAATCTGGACGGGCAGTCACCCGAGGATTTGCTCAACCGCTTCTTCGCGGTGCGGTACCGGGCCATCTCCAACACCGTGGCCCATGTGGTCGGCACCAACTGGAGCGAGTTCACCACCTTCGCCCTGGCGGAGGGCTGGGTCCAGCGCATCCTGAATTCCCTGACCCCGTTCGAACAGCGCATGCGCGATCTCTACAACAACCCGGTGGAAACCTCGATCTCCATGATCCAGCAGGCGGGCGGACCCTTCGAGGGCAACGTGGCGCTGAACCAGGACAACATCGACAATGTGGGACTCATCCAGCTCTATGAAACCGTCCTCGACCGTGCACAGGATATCCTGGATGCCGTGCCCGGCGGGCCGGATCCCGATGCCAATCAACAGCTCCTCCTGGCGGCCTCGCGGCTCAATGACCTTTACATGATGCTGGGCAACGAGGCCTATGCCGATGCCATGGACCCCACCGTCGGCTTTGGATCTTCCGTGCTTGTGAACAACACCGCCGTCCTGCCGATTGATTATGGCGCTTATGCGTCTTCGCTGTTCTGCTTTGACAACCAGACGGCGTCCCTCCTGGAGGAGGAGCTTTCGCTCCTGCGCGGGCGCGGCAACGCGGCGCTGGCGCCGGGCATGGGCCTGACGCCCGTCTACAACCGCCTCTACTGGAACTACACGAAGGGCATCACCGCCGGCGAGGTGGCCTATTCCGTCAACTACGATATCGCGGGGCATACCAATGTGATCATCGATGCGTCCGTCGCCAAGGAACGTTATCCGCAGGGCCATGGCGATGCCTGGGGCTATTACCTGGATGCGGTATGCGCGTATTACAAGCTCCTGCGCCATTCCACCTTCGACTGGGGCCTGCCCTCCATCTCTCCGATGTTGATGAACGATCTGACCATTGACGCCGACTACTTCGACGAAAAGAAATTTGCCGAATCCGGCGCCGCGCTCTCGCGCGCCGGCCTTGACGTCATCCGGCGCACGTACCGGCAGTCCTACAGCGAATCCAGCGAGGATCTCTTCCCGGGCTACGTGGATAGCAACACCAACCGCGCCTGGGGCGTAGGGCAGTGGGGAGCGCGTGTGGGCGTCGGGGCCCTGTGCAACTGGATGGTGGGCAACTCGCTCCTGCCCCTGCCTTCGGAATGGCTGACCAACGAGACCTCGCTGGCGCTGGATGGGTCCGGCTATGCGCAGTTCCCGGAAAGCACCTATTTCGATGGCGACTTCACCCTCGAACTGTGGATCAATCTCCAGGCGCATGGCGTTTCCAACCGCATGGGACTCTTCTCTTTTGCCAACGACGACCAAACCGAGATGGTGCTGTTCGAATTGCAGGCCACCAACCGGGCGCCCAGCCTGACGATCTTCACCGGCGGCACGCAAACCACGGTCAATGCGGATGCGCCACTGGCCACCGGGCAGTGGATTCATGTGGCCGCGGTGCTGGAGACCAACACCGCCAGCCTGTACATCAACGGCGTGCTGGCGGAACAGGCGTCTGGACAATTGACGCCCGCGACCGTCCTTCGCACCAATAATTACGTCGGGCTCGCGATTTTTGGCAACGACGTCTCGTTTGCGGGCGCCCTGAGCGATATCCGCATCTGGCGCGGCGCGCGCTCCGCGGAGGAGATCGCCGGCGCGATGAGCCGGCGGCTGAACGGGGGCGAGGAGGGCCTGGTTGCCTACTGGCCGTTGAATGAAGGAAGCGGCGACAACCTGCTGGACCGCTCCTACAATGGCTTCCGGGGGCAGATCGAGGGGGCCTCGGACTGGACCGATGACATGCCGGTGCTGGCGATCAACTACGACTACGATGAACCCGGCATCCTGAAGATCGACCGCACAACGGTCAAAGCCCTGCCAGAAATCGCGGAGAATATGGCCGCCGTCCAGGAGGCCGTGAACAATGCCGACCGCGGCTTGAATCCGCTGGGCCTCGCCCGCACCGCGATCCCGTTTGATATCAGCCCCGGCGAAATCGACAACGGCAACACGCATTTCGAGCAGGTCCTGGCGCGCGCGGAAAAGGCGCTCAATAACGCTGATCGCGTGTTCCAGGCGGCCCAGGAATCCGGCCGCCTGCTCCGCCAACAGCAAAAGGGCGCCTACGAATTCCAGACGGCGGCGGCGGGCCAGGAAACGGACTACAAACGGCGGCTCATCGAGATTTTCGGATATCCCTATTCGGACGACATTGGAACCGGCCAGACCTACGCCCAAGGCTATGATGGACCCGATATCTACCACTACATGTATGTGGACATGACGGCGCTGGGCTGGCAGGGGACCGAGGTCAATCCCATCTTTGCCCGCACCTACGTGTTCGAAGGCGAAGGCACCGAATCCGTCATGGATCCGTATGGCTTCAACACCAACCAGCCGCCGGGAACACCGGCGGAGAACGTCACCAACACGATCACCTTCCATTATGCCGCCAACGGACTGCCCTGCAAGCCGACCCTTTGGACCGGCACGCGCCGTGCGGAGGGCCGCCTGCAGATGGCTTATGCCGAGTTTCTCCGGCAGTTGCTGGCGTATGGCCATTCCCTGGAGATGTATGAAAACAATACGGCCTATCTGAACGAAACCTTTGATTGGTACGTCCAGACCTTTGCACCCTACAAGATGACGGAATACAACGAGTCCATCGCCCTGGCGACCATGAAGTATACGCAGGACTCCTACGAGGCGTTCCTGAAGTTGAAGGCCCTGTACACTCAATATCGGAAGGGGCTGGAATTGAATGTAAAGGAGGTGGATGAGCACGGCATCCCCCTGAACCAAATCTATGGCATGGCGAACGGGGGCGACCTCTTCTCCACCATTCGGGAAGCGATCAAGGCCGCGGCCGTGTCCCAGGCCGAGGTCATGTCCGTGAAGCAGTTGACCCTTGAGGAACTCGCCATCGAAGGCGGTTGGGTTGTGCAATCCATGGCCTTTGCAACCGAGATGACCAAGCTGGTTCATGACTACAAACTCGATGAGATCAACCAGGAAACGGCCATTGGCGAGCTGGTCCGGCGCCAGCAGGAACAGCTCTCGGCGACGAAGGTGGCCCTGCAATCCCTCTTGCAGGCCTATCAGAACATGGTGGCCGTTGAACAGGAGGGCGAACGACTGCTGTCCGTCCGCGAGTGGACCCGCCAGGAAGCCGCCAACCGGATCGCCTCCATGCGCTATAGCGACATGGCCTTTCGGATATTCCAGAACGACCAGCTCAGCCGGTACAACTCGGCCTTTGACCTGGCGGCCTTCTACACCTACATGGCCGCCAAGGCCTACGACTACGAAACCGGACTTTTGCCCGCGGAATCCGCGACGTCTCCTGGAAGCCGGTTCCTCAGCGACGTGGTCCGGGCCCGGACTCTTGGGCGTATCAACAGCGGAGAGCCCATGGTCGGCGGCTCGATCGGCGACCCGGGCCTGTCCGACATCCTCGCGCGCATGAAGGAAAACTGGGCCGTCCTCGATGGGCGCCTGGGCTTCAATAATCCCCAGCGCGAAACCAGCCGGTTCTCCCTGCGCACCGAGTTGTTCAGAATTCTTCCCGGGCCGGACGGCGACGCCAACTGGAGAACCACCTTGGAATCGTACAAGGTGGACAACCTCTTCGACGTGCCGGAATTCCGCCGCTATTGCATCCCCTTTGCCAGCGAATTTGGGCTCCATGCCACCGAACCGGGCCTTGTGATTCCCTTCAGCACCACGATTGACTTCGGCCACAACTTCTTTGGCCGGCTGCTCGCCGGCGGCGATCATGCGTATGATCCGTCGCACTTCGCCACCAAGATCCGCAGTGTCGGCATCTGGTTCAGCAACTACAATAACAATGCGGTGAGCACGGGCGGCGGACTGGCCAACACGCCGCACATCTATCTGGTCCCGGCGGGCGCGGACATCATCCGTTCACCGTCTGACTTGACCGGCAACACCCTGCGCTCATGGCAGGTGCAGGACCAGGCGATCCCCGTGCCCTACAATATCGGCGATGCGGACATCAACGCGCCCGACTGGATCCCTCTCTACGATTCCCTGGGGCCGGATTCGCTGGCGACCCTGCGCCGCTTCCCCTCCATGCGCGCCTACCATGATGCCGGCGGTTGGAGCACCTCGGAGCTGAATTACAACAGCCGCCTCATCGGGCGCTCCGTGTGGAATACGCAGTGGTACCTGATCATCCCCGCCGGCACGCTCAACAGCGACCGGCATCTGGCGCTGGAGTATTTCATCAACGGCGCCCAAGGCGACGGCAACGGCATCAAGGACATTAAACTCTTCTTTGAAACCTATTCTTACTCAGGAAATTGAAGAAAATGGAAAAAAGAAGAGAAATTCAAAATGAGTGCTTTCAAGAGCCGGAACTGCGATAAAAAAATGTTCAAAAAAAGATTTCTAAACAAAAGGTAACGAAGGAAACGAAGATGGTTGAAAGAAGGGAAGGATACGAAAAAGCGGGCATAATTCCCTTTGCCTTCTTCTTTGTTCACTTTGTTAACTTCTGTGAAAAATCTTTACGATCATCAGGAAAGCAAAACAAGGGTAGAAAACTATGAACTCTTATCAACGAAGTCTTTTCATCGCTGTTATCGCAGTTCTTTATTCTCCATTTTCCATTCTCCATTTTCCATTTTCCGTCTCCGCCTCCGCCGCGCCCCCCCTGCCGTCGTATCGCTATTATGGCCTGCTGGCCAATGAATACGGCTGGCCCGTTCTGTATGGCGATAACACGGTGCTGGTCCTTAAGAACGGGACCAACGAGTGCGGGCGGTTCACCGCCAACGAATTGCTGGGGAATGGCATCAATTATATCCTCGAAGCGCCCATGGACAACACCTTGGGGGCGCGATATGCCTCGTATGCGGTCCGCAAGGGCGACACGGTGACCGTCTCCGTGCTGGTGGGCGGTGTCGAGCAACCCCTGATGGGGGGCGCCACCCTGCCGGTGGTCGGCGATCCCGGCGATGCCCTCCGTGTGGGCCTGAACATGGGGACGGATCTGGACGGCGACGGCCTTTCCGACCAGTGGGAGACGGCGCTGATCATCAATAATTCCGGCGGCCTCTACACCAGCATTTATCAGGTGATGCCGGACGACGATTTCGATGGGGACGGGGTTTCCAACAAGGACGAATTTGGAGCCGGCACAGCGCCGCAGTGGCCCGAGGACGTCCTCGAGGCCTACCGCTGGATGCTGAATGCGGATGGACAGTTTGCCCTGCGCTTCTATACGAAACAGGGCATGACCTATGAAATTTTCGCCGCGCCGCCACCGGCACAGGGCGAGGCCTTTGATTGGTCGCGCGTCTCCTTCCGCACCAGTCCCAGCAGTGCTGAGCGCGTGAACAGCACCGCCACGGCCAGCGGCCCAACCTTTTATTACGTGACGCCCACCAACTCATTCAAGCTGTACCGGCTGGAGATTCTCCGATGATCCAGTCCGGGCGGAGAGGCGGGGCGGCGCTGGCCAGCCTGGCGCTTATCCTGGCCTTGTCGAGGGTGGCGGATGGCGGGCAGGCCGGCGCCTGGACCAACGTGGCAGGGCACGCGCTGGAGGCCACGCCAACGGCTCTGGAGGACGGCAAGGTCACGTTCCTCCGCCCCTCCGGCGAGGAGCTGAAGATGCCCCTGCACAGCTTCTTGCCGGAAGAACAGCGGCGCATCAAAGAGTCCCTGGGCATTCTGGAGGTTCCCGGCCCCCTGCGCTCCGCCTATCGCCTGGTGAGAACCCAGCTTGAGACTGCACAGGCCCTCTATGCAGACGGAAGGATTGATGAACATGAGTTCTCCATGCGGCGGCGCGAGGTTCTTGAGTCTTTCCTGAAAACCTGCGAGAGCTTGTCGTACGCACGCGACAGCGTGGAGGTGCGAAAGCTGTTGGAATTTGACCCTCTGGATTCCAAGCCGGAATAAGGCTTTTTCCCTACCGCATCGGCACGGGTTCGTCGAGGACCTCATCCAGGACTTCTTCCACGCCGGACGGAGGTTCCTCCTGAGGCTCAATGGGCATGGCCGGGGACTCCTCCAGGG
>CAZFSE010000107.1:1430-14855 GCA_964521805.1 uncultured Verrucomicrobiota bacterium | reverse complement strand
CCGGACACCCGGGGCTCCACGCAGTACGTCTGCCGGGGCTGGGTGGGCAGTGGAAGCGCGCCCGCCAGCGGAACCACCAACACGTGCGGGCCTTTTCTCGTCACCAACAACACCACCATCGCCTGGCTGTGGACCACGAATTATCACCTCTCCGTGGCCACCGGCGGCGCAGGTTCCGTCAGCGGCCCTCAGGGCTGGCTGGCCTTCGGCTCCAACATCACCCTCTCCGCCTCGCAAGGGCCGCATTTCTACTTCAACGGCTGGCAGGGCGACATCCCCCCCGCCAGCACCAACGCAAACCCCCTGGGCCTCACCATGAGCCAGCCCCGCTCTGTCGCCGTCCTCTTCGCCCCTTACCTGGCCACCAACAAAACCCCGCATTGGTGGCTCGCGCAATACGGCCTGCCGACCAATGACGCCGCCGCGCTGGCGGATGCCGACCACGACGGACAGCTCACCTGGGAAGAAGGTGTTGCCATGACGGACCCCACCAACCCGGCCAGCGCCTTCGCGCCGCTGATGATCGCCGAACCCAATTCCATTCTCAGCCTGCAGGTGGCTGACACACGGACCGACCGCCTCTACGATGTGCTGTGGAAACCTGGCGCCGTCAACCAGACCAATGCATGGACCCCCTGTGCCGCTTCTCGTCCAGGGACAGGCGGCGGGCTGTCCTTTGTTGTCACCAACAATGAGGCCCTGGGATTGTACCGCTTCCGTGTTTGGCGCACAGGGCCATGACTCTGGACAACGGCTCTTGAACGAGCGCCCGTGGCGTGGTTATGCCCGTCCGCGATGGTGGGAAATTCTCCTCCTCTACACGGCCGGGACCGCTCAAAAAACGTTAAAAATCCCTGCTATTTCTCTTCCTTCTTCTCGTGGCTGGATTTGAAAGCCAGGACGATGGGGGCGCCTTCGAGGCCCAGGGTGCGCCGCAGGGAATTGAGCAGGTAGCTCTGGTACATGGGCACGCACAGCTTGGGATCGTTGACAAACAGATGAAAACGGATGGGATTTGTTCCTGTTTGCGTGGCGTAATACAGCTTCAGTCGGTGGCCCTTGATGGAAGGCGGGTTGAACCGGTCAAAGGCGTCGCGCATGATGCGGTTGAGCGCCCCGGTCGAAACCTGGAGCCGGATTTGGGCGGCCACGTAATCAATCGTTTCGATGCTCTTGGCGATATTGTAGCCGCTCTTCGCCGAGGCAAAGAGGATGGGCATGAACTCCAGGAAGAACAGGTGGCGCTTCAGCGCCGCCAGATACTCCTTCTCCTTGACCGTATCCGTCGCCAAATCCCATTTGTTGACCAGCAGGATGCATCCCTTTCGGTTCTCGGCAATCAGGGCGGCGACCTTCTTGTCCTGCTCGGTGGGCCCCTGCTCGGCATCCATGATCAGCACCACCACATCGGCGTGCTCCACGCTCTTCTGCGCGCGGAAGAGGCTGAACTTCTCCACGGAGTTGCGCACCCGGCCGGCCTTTCGCATGCCGGCGGTGTCAATGAGCAGGTAGTGCCGGGCCTGGGGGCCCTTGCCAATCCGGAAGGGGATCTCGATGCTGTCGCGTGTGGTGCCCGGCACATCGGAAACAATCAAACGCTCTTCGCCCAGCAACCGGTTGATATAGGAGGATTTCCCGACGTTGGGACGCCCCACCACCGCCACCCTCAGCACATCCTTGGCCTCGAACGGCGGCGCGGGCGGCAGTTTGGCCAGCACGCTGGTCATCAGCGTCTCTACGCCCCGCTTATGCGCGGCGGAAACCGGAAACACGGGAAAGCCCAGGGCCTCGAATTCCGGGGCCAGCAGGTCATCCCTCAGGTTGTCCGCCTTGTTGGCCACCAGGAACACCTTGCGCCCGCTTTTCTTCAGAAGGCGGCGGACCTCCTGGTCCATGGGGGTAATTCCGGCCTGGATATCCGTCACGAAGAGCACGATGGCGGCGGACTCAATGGCCACCTCGACTTGGCGGCGGATGGGCTCGCCAAAGGCATCCTCATGCCGCTTGGAGCCATCCATCAACGCCAGCCCACCGGTATCAATCAGGTCAAACCGTTCGCCTTTCCAAGCCACTTCGCAGATCAGCCGGTCCCGGGTCACTCCGCTTTCCTGATGGACAATGGCCAGCCGCCGGCCCAGCATCCGGTTAAACAGCGCGGACTTTCCGACATTCGGCCGCCCGACAATCGCCACCACTCGTTTCAAGGGATCATTCACTTTGCACTTCCTGGTTTTTCAGCGCCGGCATGATGATCGAGCTGGCGGATGCCGTCAAAGAGATAAACTGCGCCGGAGACAAATATAAAAAGGCCCGCCACGATCACGAGCCAGGGAAAATACTGCTCCGGCCATTGGGCCAGGACCCACACGATGGCCAGCATGGTCAGGAACGTGGCCACCTTTCCGGACAGGTGCGGACGAATCCGCACCGCGCCGGCAAAGTGGTGAATCACCAGCGTCCCCAGGAACAGAATGACATCGCGGCTGATCACCAGCACGGAAAACCAGATGGGCAGATGCGGAGCCTGCCCCGACAGCGCGGGCCGGGTGAGCAACACCAGCGCGGCGAGCAGGAGAGCCTTGTCGGCCAATGGATCCAAAAAGCGCCCCAACTCGGTGATTTCGTTGCGGGATCGCGCGACATAGCCATCGAGTGCGTCGGTCGCGGCAATGAGGATAAAGGCGATGAGCGCCCCGATGCGGCAATTCTCATTGCCTGCGCCACCGGCCAGCCCAAGGATGTAGTACACCAGCAACAACACAAACACGGGGATGCCCAGCAGGCGCGCAATGGTGATTTTATTGGCCAAGGTCATTACAGCCCCTGTCTTCTTCCAAGGATTGGAACTTTTTCAAAAAAAAGTTCCAACCCTTGGAAACTTAAAAACGGCGAAACTCCGCGTCATTTCAGCTTGTCGGCAATGAACTGTTTCCAAACGGTGCGGCCATCGCCGGGCGGGCTGGAAAATTGAATCCCGGTGGCATATGGGAGTTCCATGTCCTGCTTCTTCACCCAGACCACCCGGCCCACATGCCGGAAGGAGACATAGGGGCGGCTGACGGCCACGCGAAGCTCCAGGCGGGTGCCCACCGGCACCTCCTTGCTCAATTGCAACTTGACGCCCCCCACCGACAAATCCTCCGTGGCGCAGAAGAAAACCTTCTTCACCAGCGAGGGGTCGTCCGGGCAGGACAAGACCTTGACCGCCACGCTGTTTTTTTCGGAAATGCGCGGATGCGCCCGGCGCTCCCGCCCTCTCTCTTCCGTCGTGTTGGATAGATTCATGGCCCGCCTCCGATTATCTCAAGCCCAGGTTCTTAAAGGTGCGGTTGACATCGCGAAAATGAACGCTCACATCAAAGGCTTTCTTCACCTGCTCCGGCGAAATCCGCCTCATCACATCGGCATCCGCCAGGATCAGCTCCTGCAGGGGCCGGCCGGTTTCCCAGCAGGCCATGGCGTTGCGCTGGACCATCCGGTAGGCTTCCTCGCGGCTGACCTTGTTCTCGGTCAGCAGGAGCAGGACCTGCTGGGAATGGATCAGCCCGCCGGTCAAATCCAGGTTCCTCTGCATGTTCTTGGGATAAACCACCAGCGTGCGGACAAGGTTCTCCAGCTTCACGAGCATGTAGTCCAGCGCGATGGTGGCATCGGGGACAATCACCCGCTCGGCGGACGAGTGGGAGATGTCGCGCTCATGCCAGAGGGGGACGTTTTCCATGGCGGCCAGGGCATATCCGCGCAGGAGGCGGGCCATGCCACACAGCCGCTCACCGATGATCGGATTCTTTTTATGCGGCATGGCGGAGGAGCCCTTCTGCCCCTTGCCAAAGAACTCCTCGACCTCATGCACCTCGGTCCGCTGGAGGTGGCGAAACTCCTGGGCCCAGCGTTCCACGGAAGCCCCCACCAGGGCCAGCGCGGACAGGTAGTCCGCGTGCCGGTCGCGCTGAAGAATCTGCGTGGAGATGGCCGCTGGGCGCAGGTGGAGCTTTTGGCAGACGTATTTCTCCACAAACGGGTCCAAGTGGGCGTGCGTGCCGACCGCCCCGGAGAGCTGGCCCACGCAGATGATGTCGCGCGCGGCCTCCAGGCGGCGGAGCGCGCGTCCAAACTCGTCGTACATCAGCGCCATCTTGAGGCCAAACGTGATGGGCTCGGCGTGGACGCCGTGCGACCGCCCGATCATGGGGGTGAATTTGTACTTCTTGGCCTTGGCGGCGGCGGCGGTCCGGACGGCCTTGACGTCGCGAATCAGCAGGTCCGCGGCCTGCACCATCTGCAGGGAAAGGGCCGTGTCCAAAATGTCGGAGCTGGTCAGCCCCTTGTGGATATAGCGGGCGGCGGGCCCGACATGCTCGGCCACATTCGTCAGAAAGGCGATGACGTCATGGTTGACCTCCGCCTCAATTTTCTCGATGCGCTTGACGCTGAAGGCGGCCTTCTGTTTGATCTGGCGAAGGGCGGCGGCAGGCACCTCGCCGAGTTTGTTCATGGCCTCGCAGGCCAGCACTTCAATGTTCAGCCAGGCCCGGTACTTGTTTTCGTCCGTCCAGATGGCACCCATTTCCTTGCGCGTATATCGTTCAATCATGATGATTCCCTACTCTCCTTACACAGGGTTTGCCGGGGCATCATACTGGGAGACCCTTGGCAAGTCAAAGCATTGGACGCTGTGGACCCCGGCGAGCTGATCCATGGTCGCGAACCTTTTCCTTTCAAATAATGATTTCATGCAAGACCCGCACAAGCAAAAACACCAACATCGACAATAACACAAAGAGCCGTAATCGATTACCTTTATATATGACTGAGATTTCTATTCAAAAAGATATTTGCTTAATGAGAGGCCTTGCAACTATCATAGTATATTAAATTAACGTGTGTTTGATGTTTTATTATTGCCATTTAAATCGAATATGCAATTATACGGTTAATCGCATTTGGTTTTGAGGGGCGGGGGATGAGCAAGACGACCATCAAGTTTGTTTTCTGGCTTGGGCTGAGCACCAGCATTTTCTTCACCGAAGCGGCACAAGCCCAGTTCCTGATTTATCCGCTGTACATTGGAACCTCCCGGCCCATTTGTGATGAGTTTGGACGCAACCTGCAGGGCGCGGCCACTTTCCCTGCAGAGCGGTGTGACAGAGTGGAGATTCTCTCTTCCACCAATGGCGCCATTTACCCGCCAAACAAGGACGGAACGCCAGACCCTCGCAATGTGATTGTTGACGGGGGGGTTTCCTATGTCGGCAACCTGACCTCCCGCGGCCTGACCAATTCCGGATTGTTTGTCGTTGTCTTTGCAACCAACCAGCCGGCCTTGGGCGAGAAGCTGTTCGTGCGCGCCTTTAACGCGCCCACCACGGATGCCGCATCGTTTTATGGAGACTCGGAAGTCTTCATCAATTATGGGCCTTCCATCATGTATGATGTGCTGATTGACTCCATGACACCGCTGGACACGGACGATGACGATGGCGATGGCTTGCACAATTCCTGGGAAAAGAGCTATGGCACCGATCCGCTCATGCCGGATTCAGACGGCGATGGATCTTCTGATGGCGAGGAGGTGCGCGCCGGCACCGATCCATCCGATGCCCTGAGTTTCTTTGCGCTGAGCGCCTTCAGCTGGAATGAGATCAACGGCTGTGTCCTGCAATGGCGATCCATTCCCGGACGGCGCTACCAGGTGGAAATGGCCGGCGGCGAAGACTGGAACGGAGCCTCCTTTATCCCGTGCGAAAAAACGGGGCCGGCCAGCGAAGAAATCAGCACCCTCCAGATTGATCCTCCCGGAGATTCCCTGCGAATCTTCCGCGTCCGGCTCCTGGAAGAAACCCCGTAGGCAGGGCCACGGCGCCCGGCAAGGGCCTTCGACCGCCGTTTCTACAGGGAACGGCGGTTCCGAATCGCGCGGTCGTAGACCTCGAGATAGCGGGCCGCCGCCGTCTCCCAGGAAAACTCACGGCGCATAGCCGCCTGCCGCAGGCGGTCGATGTGCGCGGGCCGGTCAAACCACGTGGAAACGGCCCAGCCGATCGTATCATATAACGCCTGGCCGCTAATGGCCGAGAACTTGAAGCCCGTCCCGTCCCCTGTCGCCTCCACGTAATTCTCGACCGTATCCTCCAGCCCCCCCGTGGCCCGAACGATCGGCAGGGTGCCGTATTTCAGCGAATAGATCTGGTTCAAGCCGCAGGGCTCATACAGCGAGGGCATCAGGAAGAAATCACCGCCAGCCTCAATCCAATGGCTCAGTTCATTGGAAAACCCAATATAGGCCCCCACCCGTCCCGGATTCGTCTGCGCCAGCCAGCGGAAAAAGTTCTCGATATCGGGCTGGCCCGTGCCCAGCACCACCACCTGCATGACCATGGTGCTCAGGGCGCGCGGAAGGGCTTCGCGAAGCAAATCAAACCCCTTCTGCGTGGCAAATCTGGAGACAATGCCAAAAAGCGGCCAATCCGCCCTCGGGTCCAGCCCCATCCTTTTCTGAAGCGCCATTTTGCAGGTCGTCTTGCCGGCCAGGCTTCGCGGGGAATAGCGGGCGGGAATGAGCGCATCCTTCTCAGGGTCCCAGTGCTCATAATCCACGCCATTGAGAATGCCAAACAGATCCTGCCGCCGGTTGTTCAGAAAAGGGGCCAGCCCGCACCCGCCGATGGACCCCAGGATTTCGTTCGCATAGGTGGGCGACACCGTGGTAATGGCATCCGTGAAGGCCAGTCCCGCCTTCAGCAAGTTGATCGCGCCATGATCCTCAAACTTGTCCGGCGTAAAATGCTCCGATCCGATCCCAATGTACGGAAACGCGCTGGCGTGGTACACCCCTTGGTACCCGATATTGTGGATGGTCAGAACGCTGGCGGTTCCAGACAACGGGGAAAGCACGCGATCCCAGGTTTTTAAATAGACCGCGGAAAGGGCGGTCGGCCAGTCATGGGTATGCATCACGTCCGGAATAAACTGCCGGTCCTTGCAAATCTGGAGCGCCGCCTTCGACAGCAAGGCAAAGCGGAAGGCATTGTCGCCATATTCCCCGGAGGGCTCATCATAAATCCCGGGACGCCCGAAAAAGCGGTCATATTCCACAAACCACACCGGCACCTGGCCATCCAGCAACGCCGAATGCACCCCCACCCAGTTTTCCTCCCCCTTTCCCATGTGGATGCAGGCCGTGCCCTCTGGTTGAATGCCATATTTGGCCCGGTCAATCGAGGCATAGAGGGGCATGAGTATCCGCACATCACATCCCATGCGGCGCAAAATCTTTGGAAGAGCCGCCACAACATCCGCCAAGCCGCCTGATTTTGCAAAAGGAGCACATTCAGAGGCCACAAACAACACCTTGGGAAAAACGCGGGCGCTCAAGGATGCGGTCGTTTCTTTCTGCCCTTGAACCGGCTCCACCGTCTTGCCCCGCCTCCGGGCAGAAGCCTTCCCCGCTGTTGTGCTCTTCCTTTTTTGGACCTGTTTTTCGGCCATTTTTACTCCTTGGCGCTTGATCATGCCTTTAAAGGCATGACAAAGTTCCCACTCACATTTTTGGGCGCTACTAGACCCGCTTGTTCGGGTCTTTTTGACAGGTTTTTCAGCAAAAAGCAATCCTCCGCCGTCTGGCGGTTGCGCCGCCAGGACGGCTTCACGGCCGCATGCCTGTTCTTTGCGCACGCTCCGTGGCCACGGAACGGATTAGCAACACAAGGCCGCCGGGGTCTTCCAGTCCACAACGCGCATGCGAAAGGCCCCGTTGGTTCAAATTTTCTCAACCAGGTTTAACTCTTGAGCCGTTCTTCCGATACAACAAAGGAGTGATCAGAGCCCGTGGGCGGGAGAAATGGGGCACAGGTCCAGGTTCCCCTTCCTTCTTCCGGGCGATCGCGGGCGGTGGATGGAGACGCAACATGCAGAGAACAAGGCCAGTCAGATTGTCGCGGGCGCGCCGAATTGAGGCACGATTCCTGGAAGCCTGCCGAAACCGCCTGCCGGGCAACATCCGAATCCTCGAGGGGCTTCTGGAGCTTCACAACACCTGCAGGCAGTACGAAGAAGCCTTGCGCATCGCCCAGCGCGTCATCACCCTCATCCCCGATCAAGCCGATGCCTGGTACAACCTGGGTTCCTGCTATGCCATGAACGGACGCCAGGTCGAAGCCATCGCCGCCCTGACCAAGGCCATTACGATGGGATATCAGGATTACGACTGGATGATGATGGATAACGACCTGCGCCCCCTTCGCAACGATCCCCACTTCCTGCTCCTGCTGAAGAAAGTTCGCCAGCTCGCCGCCGTGCATTGATGCGTGGCGGGCGGCCAGCCCGCGCTAGTCGCTTCCCGCAACGCCCTTTTCACTCATGGCCTCTTCCCCCGCCGGGAACCTGCGGACGCCACCCAGATAATCACTAATGAGTTTCGCCCGCCGCCTCGCCTCGTTTGCCCGTGCGTAATCATTGGCGGCGGTGGCCATCTGATAGAGAGACTTCCACAACCCCATATTCCCCGGATGCTCCTCGGCCGCCGTCTGCGCCAGGGACAAGGCCTCCTGAACCGTCCCCTGCGAGAGCAAAAACTTGCTCTTCAACCCCTTCATCAGCGGCGAATCCGGATAGCGCTCCAGGGCGCGCGCCATCCATGCCTCAGCCGCCGCCACCTCTCCCGCCTGCATGCCCAGCTCCACCAGATTGTACAACGCCCAAAACTCATCCGGCTGTAATTGCAGTGCCGTCTGGAACTGCTCCGCCGCGTCCGCCAGCAGGCCCTGCCCCCGCAAGGTCGCGGCGGAATTGACCAGCATGGAAACCATCTCATTGATCACCACCGGATTGTTGGGCGAAATCTCATGCGCATCCGCCAGCTTCTTGAAGGCCTCCTCCACCTGGTTCTGGGTCCGCAACACCCCAGCCTCCAGAATCAGCCGCACCGCCTCATGCTCGCGCCGCAAGCGCTCCGCCATTGCTGGCGTCAATGCGGCCAGCCATTCCTCCGGCAACTCCGTAAAGCATTCCAGCAAGCCCTGCTGATTGGCATCGGTGGTATATCGCATCGCACTGCGGGGAACATTGAACTCAATATGCGGCTTGTCATCCGTATTCAGCGCCCCCACCCCCGCAAAGGCCTTCTGTTGGCGCAAATCCGCCACAAACATCCCCAAAATCATCTCCGGGCTGTCGAACCCCACCTCCGCCAGCGACTGGCGGACGGCCGGCTTCGAATACCTTGCGCGCAAGACCTCCGGATCCAGCCGCATCTCATCCCGAAATCCCAGCAACAAGGTGTCAAAGCCGGTATAAAACAAGGCCGACTCCGGAAACACCTGCATGAACGAACGAACGATCATCAGATAATCGTCCTTGGACATCTCGTACATCGGCACCCACTGGCACATGAGGCCCCCCTCCGCCAGACGGCTCCGGGCGTGCCGGAAATAGTCCACCGTGAACAGATGTGAAGCCCCGCCCACCACCGGCTCAAAGGGGTCCGCGCTGATCACGTCATAGCGATTGGTCGTGCACAGCAGATAATTGCGCCCGTCATTGATGATCACCCGCGCCCGTGGATGCTCCAGCACGTGATGATTCAACGCCCCCCAGACCCTCGTGGCCTCCTGCACCTTGGGTTCAATTTCCGCCACCTCCAGCACCTGGGGATCATGCGCGCTCAAGGCCCCAAAACTGACCCCCGCCCCCAAGCCAATGTTGATGACCCGCTGGGGATTCGGATGGAACAGCATCGGCAGATGCCCGATCATCCGTTGCACCACCATCCCCCGCGTGGACTCATCCGCCTCCACCTTGCCATCCATCGAGAACACCTTTTTCTCGTCATCGCTGAGCTGGACCGACACCGTGGACGTCAGCCCCTCGCGATACAGCAAAAGGCGGTGGCTCAAGATGGATTCGCGGAGCGTTACTTTTCCATCCCGCACAAAATTGAAGGGGGAGAAATAGGCGCCGGCGGAGAGCAGTTCCGGACTCCATTGCGGAGGCGCCAGCAAGAGCAGGCCGGCGCAAAGAAGCCCCGCCACCGCCACCAGGGCTTTCAACGGCTTTCCGGGACAAAACCGGAAAGCCCCCAGCAGTCCCGTCAGCAGGCACAACAACCCCAGCACAAAAAGCGATTTCTCGATGCCCAGCCTCGGCAACAGCACAAAGCCGCCAATGAAGGAACCCGCCACCGCCGCCCAGGTGTTCACGGCGTACACCAGCCCCGTAGCATGCGCCGACCCCGCGTGTTCACAGCGCAAAAGGCGCGCGGCGGCGGCAAAGGCCGCCCCCGAACACAACGCCGGAATCAGCAGGTGGGCAATCGCAATCCGAAAACGGGCCTGATTCATGGTCGCCCACGTAAAGCCGTCGCGGGCCAGCAAATTGAGCAAAAACTCCGGGCCGCCGTCATACGAATACATGGACCAAAGGCTCCAGCCCCCCATGCCGGCCACGCAAAGGGCCAGAATCAGAGGCACCTGGCGTCTGCGGTCCAGCCACGGGGCCATCAACAGGGATCCCACCGCAATGCCCCCCAGAAACACCGAAAGCATCGTGGTGAAGGAATAGGTCGTTGAACCAAAGACCAAAATCAGCGCGCGGAACCAAACCACCTCCAGCGCCAGCGCCACAAAACCGCAAACCGCCGTGGCCAAAAGGCCCCAGCGTCCCTCCAGGGAAAGCCGACGCCAGCGCACCGGAGCTTCGGGGGTCCCCGCCGCGGCGGGTGAAAGAGCGGCGCGCGCATACACCAGAACCCAAACCAGCGCCCCCAGGCCGGCAATGAAATCGGAGAGCACCGCAATCTGGTTGGTGCGGGTCAGGCCAACAGCCGGAATCAGGAAGAACCCACAAATCAAGACCCCGGCCAGTGCGCCCAAGGTGTTGATGCCATACAGCCAGCCCATGCGCCGGCCAAAACGCTCATCGTCCCGGGCCAAACCCGCCACCAGAACCGGCAACGTGCCGCCCATGCAAAAGGTTGGCGCCAGCAGGATCAGAAGCGCCAACACAAAGCGCAACGGCGTCAACACCAGCAACGAATCGGATACGTTCTGATACGTCCAGGCATAGACCAGCCGCAACCCGGCAAAAAGAAACGGCATCGCCAGGGCCAGGGCGGCGACCGCGAATTCAAGCCCCGCAAACCACAAAACCGGACGACGAAGGCGGTCTGCGAAACGGCCCAGCACCTGTGCGCCCAAGGCCAGCCCCCCCATAAACGCCACCAAAACCGTCGCACCGGCATATACCGTGTTGCCAAAAATGAATCCCAACTGCCTCATCCAGAGAAGCTGATAAACCAGCGCGGAAAGGCCTGACAAAAAAAAGATGATGGTCATCCAAAACATAATGGTTCTCCCATGGAAGGGCCGATTTTAACCACAGATGAACCCAGATGAACACCGCTAAATATGGAAAAGTCCCGTCTGCGCCCTACGGGCGGACGGCAACCCGGTAGAACAACGACGCCCAGGCGGGCGGATGGTCGGTATACGTGTTCATGGGGGCGGTGGACGGAATACCCTCCGCCACGGCTTGAAAACCCTGGCACAGCTTGTTGGACCGCATCAGCATGTACACTCGGTTACTGGCGCTCGGCCACTGCAGAACCACCCCCACTTCCGCGGGTTGAACCGGCGTGGCCAAATGAAAGAAACTCCGCGCATTGACCGGGTCGGTTCCCGCCCAGAATTCTTCCTCATTGGAGGTCCCATCCCCATCAAAGTCGTCTGATACCACTAAATCGTCCTCGGTCCTCACCTCGTCGTCCGGATCCGCATCCACCAGGCGCTGAATCCATTCGCTGGTCATTCCCTCGGGCGGATCATTCAGCACGATCCTGCTGGGCAGGCTTTGCACAGTCACATCGTCGAAAGCCATCCGGTTCTTCCAGCAATACAACCCCACGGAACCCGACGGCAAAGCGCTGTCCTCAATGGCCCGGCCAAAAACATCCACCCCGTTCAAATACACGCGCAAAGATGATCCCTCCGCCTCCACCCTCAACACCTGGTTGCTGTTTTGCGGATAGGTGGCCCACGCCCACGCCAGCAACTCCTCCTGCCCGTTGACCATCCGGAACAATTTCCTGAATCGGAATCGGTTATCCATCTCAAACCGGTAGAAATTGTTGGTGTCCTTCAGCCGGAACATCAGCCCCACGCCCCCATCGTAGGTCGCGTGGAAGGTGGCCTGCAGGGAATAGTCCGTCCACTGCCGCGCCGCGGAGTCGTTCCAATACACATACGTTCCCTTGCGCCGGACCACCGCCCCCCAGGTCGGGCCATGAACAATCGAGGTTTGCCAAAGCCGGTTCGTCATGACCGCCCAGGCACAGGGCCCGGACAGGTTCCCCTCATTCACCACGGCCCAGCCCTGCGAGTCTCCATCATCAAAATCTTCCACCAGCAAATCCACCCGGTCTTGAACAACGATCCGGATCACGGAATCCTCCGACCGGCCTGTAGTTTCCTTGGGGTGCAAGTGATGGATTTTCATCGGGTATCGCTCGGAAGGCAACCTGGGTGTGGTGGTCAAGATCACAGTCCGTTCATCCGACTCGAGGCGGGCCGCCAATACCGCACACCCCCTTCCCATTACATAATTTCCAGCTGTCGTGGCAAAAATTTCATTCAGCGGACGGTCAAACACCAGAACGATGTTTGTACTTCCCATCCCCGTGGCCGAGACGAGTTTGGGTGCACCGCTCTCCGGCGGCTGAATGGCGTCCACTTCTTCGCTCAAATCCGATCGTCTTCCCGCGGGATTGAACGCCCTTACCCGGTAGCGGTTGGTCGTGTTCGGAAGCAAACCTTCGTCCACCCAGACGTTCTCGGCGCTGATCCCAACTTCCGTTTCATTGCGAAGGATCACCCAGCGGGAGACTTCGTCCGCACCGCCGGTCGGCAACGCCCACGTCACACGGCAGGTCTTGGCACCCAGCACCTCGGCCGTCACCCGCTCAGGAGCGGAAGGACTGCCCGGCTGAAAAAACGGAAGATTTGTAAGGGTGAAGGCATTCCGCGCGTCAGTCTTGAACTGTCCCAGCTTCGGCGAATAGGTCTCCACACGGACCTCCCGTTGCGTGGGATCGAAATTCAAGATCCGCAAAAAGCCATTTCCCCCATTCGACTCGTGCTGATAATTGGCCGCCATCAAATAAACCGTGTTCCCATAATCGCCATTGGTTGCACACAACCCCGGCCCCAGCACATGGCCATTAAACGTAAAAACGATGTTGGGATGCCGGCGGATGAACTTGTCCCACACTTCTGTCCCACCATTGACAGGTCCAAAAACTGCATACTCATGGGGATTGTAGTCGTGCGAAGATTTCGAGCCATGAAGCGTATCGTCTGAGTAGAGGAGGGTATGCGTCAGGACAATAACCGCATGGTTGCTGTGCGCCGAGGCCACCTGGCCCGCCCAGGTCAT
>CAZFSE010000107.1:0-1330 GCA_964521805.1 uncultured Verrucomicrobiota bacterium | reverse complement strand
CCAAAGAAAAAGGCTCCGACGCAAAAATCGGAGCAACCAACCCCCAGAAGCAACAAGCCCAAACCCGTCGAGCCAGGACCAGACGCATACGACCTCTCTTGGATAGCCGTAGATATACACCATTCATGGTAAACAGGTAAGCAAATAATACCTCGGGCCTTTAAAAGGTGTATCCGATTTTTAACTGGCTCCAGCCACCGCTCCTGTCTATCGTGTGCGGCATGAGGCTGGCTACTCTTTATACCCTATACGGACGTCGAGCAGGCGCGGAGTTGCTGGTCGAGAAAACCCTCGACCAGTTTCTTCGCCAGGCCCCAGAGGTGCAGTTGTCGGTCTTCTGCAACACGGAGGCGGAAAGGGTGCTCAAAGAGCAATTCCCCTCCATCCAAACCCGCCCCATACCCTGGCTCGACCGGCAAATTAAAAAGGCCTTTTGGCTGGAAGGTCTCGCCCCCCATGTGCTTCATCGAGAAATCTTCGACGTCTTCTGGATACCCAGCGGCGCCAACAGTTTTCCCGGCCCCTGGAAGATTCCCACCTTGGTGACCTTTCTGGATCTGGGTGAGTTCTTTGTGAAAAACAAATACGATTTTGTGCGGACGTTCTATCGGAAGCATCTCTGCATTCCCCGATCCGTGCGCCGCGCTTCGGCATTCACGGCCATCTCCAAAAACACCGCAGATGATTTGCACCGGCTCTTCCCTTCGGCCTCCCTCGCCCGTGTCATTTATCCCGGCGCTTCCCCTCGCCCCCCGCAGGCCATCGAAGATCCGCGCGCCTTTATAAAAAAAGAAACCGGCCTGCAGGTGCAGGGCCGGATTCTCTTCTCACCCGCCCGCACCGATTATCGCGGCAAGGGGCGGGATATTTTATTAAAAACGTATGCGGAGTATGTCCGGTCAACCCACGATCCACGGCCTCTGATCATGCCGGGGCCTCCCGGCGAATTCCATGACTCGATGCTGAACGATATTCAAACCTTGGGCCTGCAAGACAAGGCCTTCTGGCCGGGCCGCGTCAGCGACGCCTGCATGGATGCCTTTTATGCCATCAGCGACGTGATGATAATGCCCTCGCGTTACGAGGGCTTTGGCTTTCCCCTGCTTGAAGCCATGGCGCGCAACGTTCCCGTTATCTGCTCCGATGCCGGCTCCCTGCCCGAGGTGGCGGGCAATGCCGCGCTGGTCTTTCCCAGCGGCGACGCGGAGGCCCTGCTGAAAAACCTGCGCCTCCTGCTGTCAGATCCGGCGCTGGCGAATCAGTTGGTGCAGAATGGCCGTCAACAGCTCACCCGCTTCTCCTGGGAGCACTATGCCGGCGAAATGCTGGA
>CAZFSE010000106.1:0-15010 GCA_964521805.1 uncultured Verrucomicrobiota bacterium | reverse complement strand
CGCCAGGATTTATTCGGAATTGAAGGAGGCGGAGCTGGCGGGCGTTTTTGATGTGGACCGCAAGCAGGCGGAGAAGATCGCCAAGCAATACCAGACCACGGCCTTTTCCACGCTGGAGGAGCTGGCGGGCCAGGTGGAGGCCGCCAGCGTGGTGGTCCCGACCGATTTACACCGGAAGGTGGCGGGCCAGCTGATCGAAAAGGGGCTTCATCTGCTGGTGGAAAAGCCGATTGCCGCGACGACGACGGAGGCGGAGGAGCTGGTCACGCTGGCGCAGGGGCGCCGGCTGATCCTGCAGGTGGGGCATGTGGAGCGGTTCAATCCGGTGCTGAGCTTTTTGGACCGGATCAAGACCCGCCCGCGCTTCATTGAGGCGCACCGCCTGGCGCCGTATCCCCCCCCGCGCGCGGGCTTGTTGCCGCGCGGGACGGAGGTGAGCGTGGTGCTGGACTTGATGATTCATGACTTGGAGGTGCTCCTGCATCTGGTGGGATCCCCGGTGAAGGATATCCGGGCGGTGGGGGTGCCGGTGCTCAGCAAGAGCGAAGACATCGCCAATGTGCGCCTGCTGTTTGAAAGCGGATGCGTGGCCAACGTGACGGCCAGCCGGATCAGCCCGGAGAAGATGCGCAAGATCCGCGTGTTTTTTGAGGATGCGTATGTCTCGCTGGATTACCAGAACCAGGCGGGGGAGATTTATCGCAAGGGGCTTCTGGGCATCTCGCGGGACAAGATTCCCATTGAAAAAGGGGATCCACTGACCAATGAATTGCGGTCGTTTCTGGGGTGTGTGGCGGGCCGGGGAAGCCCGGTGGTATCCGGGGAGCATGCGGCGGAGGCGTTGAAGCTGGCGGTGGCCATCTGCGGACGCCTGCGCGAGGGCCCTTCATGAAGAAGTCGGTGCTGGTCATAGCCGGGGAGATCTCGGGGGATATGCATGCGGGGCGGCTGGTGCGTGCAATTCGCGCGCGCGATCCGGAGCTTGAGTTTTGGGGGATTGGCGGGGATGTCCTTCGGGCGGAGGGGGTGGAGCTTCTCTATGATGTCCGCCAGATGGCGGTGCTGGGGCTGTGGGAGGTGTTGCGGCGCTACCCCTTTTTCAAAGGGGTGTTTGACCGCATGGTGGCCTTGGCGCGCGAGCGGAAGCCGGCTTTGGTGTTGCTGGTGGACTATCCGGGCTTCAACCTGCGGTTTGCGAAGGAACTGCGGGCGATGGGGATCAAGGTGGTGTATTACATCTGCCCGCAGGTCTGGGCCTGGCACCGGTCGCGCATTGGACAAATGGCGTCTTTGGTCAACCGGTTGCTGGTGATTTTCCCGTTTGAGGTGGACGTTTTCAAGGGGACGGGACTGCCGGTGGATTTTGTGGGGCATCCGTTGGTGGGGGAGGCGCGCCGGGTGCTGGCGGAGCCCCTGGCCGAGTTGCCATGGCAGGGCGGAGTGCGCGTGGCGCTTTTGCCGGGAAGCCGCCGGCAGGAGATTGAACGGATCTTGCCGGTGATGTGGCGCGCGGCCGGACGGCTGGAACAGAAGGTCCCCGGGATCTCATTTATCGTGGCCGCGCCTTCCGAGGAGACGGCGGAGCTGGCCCGGCAGGTGCTGTCGGGGCTTTCGGGCGGGCCTGCGCGAGCGAGCGTGGTGGCGGGCAAGACCCGGCAGATCCTGCGTCAGGCGCGCGGGGCCTGGGTGGCTTCGGGCACGGCGACGATTGAGACGGCGTTGATGGGGTGTCCCATGCTGGTGGTGTACCGCACGAATTGGGTCACGTATTGGCTGGGCCGCCAGCTGATTCGTGTCCCGTACCTGGGGATGGTGAATATCGTGGCGGGCCGGGCCCTGTGCCCGGAGTTTATCCAGGGGGCGGCCCAGCCGGAGGCCCTGGCGGAGGCGCTGGCGCCCCTGCTGGAGGAGTGCCCACGGCGCAACGAGATGATCAACGGGCTCAAGGAGGTTGCGCAGGCGCTGGGCAAGGAGGAGGGGGACGATCTGGCCGCTAGCCAGGTCTTGCGGGAATTGGATGCTTCAGAATGAGGCCCCGGATGGGTTGACTTTAAAAACGGCGGGCCTAACATGGTTCCTGAAGTCTGAACACTTGGGTTGCGGGCGCAAGCCCGCTTTTGGAGAGCGAGTTATGCCGACATACGAATACCAATGCACGAAGTGCAAGCATGAGTTTGAGAAGTTCCAAAGCATCAAGGACAAACCGTTGCAACGCTGTCCCCAATGCCGGGGCAAGATTAAGCGCCTGATTGGAACGGGGGCGGGCATCATTTTCAAGGGCTCGGGTTTTTATTCGACGGATTACCGGAGTGAAAGTTACAAAAGCGGGGTGAAGGCGGAGAAGGAGCACTCGGAAAAGTCTTCGGCCAAGAAAGAAGAAAAGTCTTCCGCGGCGTCCTCCCCGGCGGCCAAAACAACCGAGAAAAAGAAGACATGAGCTCACAAATAAACTGTGATCGCTGTGGCGTTTCCAATCCGTTTGGGCGGGTGTTTTGCATCAAGTGTGGCGCCAAGCTGGATTTTGCGGCCATGGAGCGGAAGATTCGCCGGGGAAGCCAAGGGGGCGGCGCTGGCCATCTGTTCTTTCGCCTGGTGCGGCTGTTGATTGTCGCGGCCCTGCTGGCGGCCTTGGGGCTGATTGTCTGGCCGGTGTCTCCGTCCGGGCAGGTTGGGGAGACGGGGACCGCCGCGCAGTTTCGCGCAAATCTACAGGCTCTGGAGACGGCTTTGGATGGGGGAACCTCCGCCTCCGTGGAGATTTCCGAGGAGTCGGCCAATGCCCATCTGCTGGAGATTGTTCACTATACCCAATCGGAACCCACGCCGGGAAACCGGCTGAATCTGGATGGCATGAACCTGCGCTTTGGGGAGGGCACGTTTGTGCTGGTGGTCCAGGCTTCCAAGGGGCCGGTGAAGCTGACGTATGAGATCACGGGGATGCCTGGCGCTGACGGGCTGGAAATTCGGGGGGCTCGCTGGGGGCATCTGCCCCTGCCTTTGCCGGCGGCGCGCTGGATGACCCGCAAGCTCACCCTGTTGTTTCAAAACATGAAGAGGGAGCAGGCGGTGCTGGCCCGCGTGGAGTACAAGATGGTGGACGGCAAGCTGTACCTGCGGACGGTTCGTTGAAGAACTCCCCGCAGTTTGCATTTCAAAGGAGAAGCCATGAGAGACAAAGAAGAATTTCTGCGCATCCTCAAAGAGATCAACCGCCGTCCGTATATTGAATATGGGCGGCTGACGGGCGATTTTGATTTTACCCGCTACATCCTGAAGTTCGGACGGGTTGAGGAATCCCACCTGCCGGGCGGCAAGATTCTGTGCGTTGTGCGGGTGCCCCAAGCGGTGGCGGGATTTCCCGCCCACCTGTTCAACACGGGGGTGCGCCGGACGGGGTTGGAAGACTACCTGACGCGCAAGCTGGCGGCGCAGGTCGAGGGCCTGTCGCGGTTTGATGAGCAGGGGGTGGCCCGCCGCCAGCTCTTTGTGATCAAGCCCGGCCAGACGATTCTTCCGCGCTCTTGCGTGTTGGTGTTGGAGGACTATGTGGAGGCTCGCATTTATGTGGAATTGCCCTCGCAGAGAGCGTTGATTTCCTCGGAGATGGCCCTGTCCATCTTTTTTGAGGACCTGCCTGCCGTGGTCAATCCTGCGCTGTTGTACAGCAATTTGCCTGCGCGTGAGGTGGAGGAGTTTGCGGATCTCATGGAGGATGCGGACTCGATCCGGCAGGCCCTGCCCACCCGCGGCTGGATCGGTTTTGTGGCCGAGGGGGCTCTTCCGGCCCGGGTGCCGGGGAGCGATGAGCCCAACTATGCCGAGGATGCGGCGCTGTCCGTGGCGGATTCTCTGCGGGTGGAGGTGCAGGCCCCCCGGGCAGGCGCCATCAAGGGCATGGGGATTCCGGCGGGAGTGACGCTGATCCTGGGCGACGCCTTTTCGGGCCGGGTGGAGCTGATGCGGGCGCTGGCGTCCGGCATTTACAATCATATTCCCGGAGACGGCCGCGAGATGATCATCACGGTCCCCGATGCGGTGTATGTTCCCTCGTGCCCCGGGCGCAGTCTCCAGAAGGTGGATGTCAGCGCGTTTCTCCAGGGGGGCCGCGATGTGAAGGAGCTGACCACCTCCTGCGCGGACACGCTGACGTCACAGGCCGCCGGCACGGTTGAAATGCTGGAGGCGGGCGCGCGGGTCTTGTTGTTCGAAGAACAGGATTCCACCCTTGAGTTCCTGGTGGGCGATGGACGCCTTGCGGGGCTCCTCGGCAAGAGCGCCGCGAATGTCCATTCCCTGGCGGAGCACGTCAATCAGCTGGCCAACGAGCTGGGCGTGTCGCTGGTTATTTCCGGAAGCTCGGCCTTGGCCGGCTTGATCCCGGTGGCGGACACCATTTTCAAGATGGAGAATTTTCATATCGGGGACGTTACCCAGGAGGCCAAGAAGCTGGTGAGGGAGAATGCCTCGGCGTCCGGGACCCCTCCGGCCCTGGGCGAGTTCAGCCGCTGGGTGGTCCCCAGCAGTGTGGATGCGGGGAATGGCGTGCACAATGACTCGTTTCGCGCGCGCGGCCGGCACGTCTTGGAATTTGGGCGAATCCAGATTGATCTGCGCCAGCTTGTTCAATTGGAGGAGGTCTATCAGACGGAAGCCATCGGCCAGATTCTGGTCTATATCAAGGAGCGTTATCTGGAGCAATCGCGCCCCCTGCGGGAGGTCTTGGACCTGATTGACCGCGACCTGAGCACAGAAGGCCTTGAGGCCCTTTCCCGTGATTTGCGCGGCGACCTGGCCCGTCCCCGCCGGTATGAAATTGCGATGGCGCTCAACCGCCTGCCGACTCTGCGCATTGCGCAGACCGGCATTTGAAGCGGGCGGAATGAAGCTTGTTGTGCAAAGGGTGCGGAGCGCCTCCGTGACGGTGGCGGCGGAGCGGATCGCCGCCGTGGGTCCGGGATTTTTGATCCTCGTGGGCGTGGCGAAAGGCGACACGCCATTTGATGCGGCTTATCTGGCCCGCAAGGCCTCGCAGTTGCGCCTCTTTGATGACCCGGATGGAAAGATGAATCTTGCGCTGTCCTCGGTGGGCGGCGCCGTTCTGGTGGTCAGCCAATTCACCCTGTATGGGGAGTGCGAAGGAGGCAACCGGCCCAGCTATCTTCGCGCCGCGCCGCCGTCCGAGGCGCGCCCGCTCTACGAGGAATTTGTTTCCCGGCTCAAGGCCCTGGTGGCGGAGGTGCAGACCGGCGCGTTTGGCGAAAACATGCAGGTCGAGCTGGTCAATGATGGGCCGGTGACCCTGTTGCTCGAAAGCGAAGGGAGAACGGCTTTGTGAAGCGCCTCCGCGCCACGGGCTGGCTTGCGCTGGCTCTTCTTCTGCCGGGGCCGTCCGCGCCGGCCCAGCAGGCTTCGGCCTCCGGTTCGGCGGCCATCAGCTCCTCCCAGCGGTTTGTGGTGACCGGAATGGCCACCGCCGACAATGTGGCGCTGGCTCATGAAGTCGAACAGGTGGCGCGGAAGCTGGAGCAGGTGGTGGGCCGGCGGCTGGCCTTCGGACGCGGACAGGTTCTGGGCCTTTCAATCCGGCGCGAGGAGAAGATGGCCCGGGGGCGCGTGATCAAGGCGCAGGGAATTCCAGACGGACGGCTGGAGCAGAAGCTGGTGGTGGTCAATGTTGAGCTGGCCAGCCAGGAGGATATTCTGGAGGGCCTGTGCTGGCTGTTGATGAACCGCTTTGTCATTCAGTTCCAGACTCCGGAACAACGGAGCGCAAAGCTGGGGACCGTGCCGGACTGGCTATCGACCGGGCTGGCGCAGAGTCTTTTTGCGTCCTTGAGGGCCCGCAACAGCGCGGTGGCGGCGCGCTTGTGGAGGCAGGGTGATGGTTTTTCCTGTGGCGACTTGCTGGGCCTGGAGCACTTGCCGGAGGGCCGCTGGAGCGAAAAGGCCTTTGCGGCCTCGCTGGTGGATTGGTGGCTCAGCCAAAACCCCGGCGCTGAACAATGGGATGCGCTGTTCCGGCTGAGGGCCGCGCAGGAGCCGGTCACCGTGGAGTGGCTGGGGCAGAATGGATTGAACCTGGCTTCTGCCCGCGATGTGGAAAAGGGGTGGGATCTGTGGCTGGCCCACCAGATGGACATCAAGCGCGAATGGGGCGGCCTTTCCCCAGAGCATATGGAGTCGTTGCGCGAGGCGCTGGTGGTGCGTCCCCACCAATTGGGCGTGCCCTTGGACGCCGGGGCGCCGGCCCAGATGACCTTGCGCGATCTGAAGGAGCATAGGGCGGAGCCCTGGATGCGGTCCTTGACGAGCCTGTACGGCCTCCAGCTCCAATCCTTGGGCATCGGCCTTCCGTCTGACTATCAAAACGTGCTGAAGCTCTATGTCCGGTATCTTCGGGCGCTGGCCCGTCCGCGTTCTGTGGGCTTTTGGGGGCGGCTTTTCTGGCGTCCCGCTTCCGATCTTCAGTTGGAGGCCTTGCTGGCACAGGCGGAGAAGGCGCATGCCGATTTGGAACGAACGGTGGGGGAGCGGGTGTCCTATGTGAACGAGGTAGAGTCCTCGTGGATCGGGGCCTCCGCCGGTGCAGGAGAGCGCGCAGGTTCCCTGGAGCGATCCTTCAGCCGGTCACGGCTTTCGATTTACGTGGATGAGGTGGAGTGGAGCACCGCCCCGCCGCCAAAGGAATAAACAAGGCGATGGAGGGAACGCTGGCCCGCCGCCACACGATTTCAGGGCTGGCCGCTCATGGTTGCCCAGACCTTCTTATAGTCCACCAGCGTTTCCGGGGTGACGACATCAAAACCGGAGTCCACAAAAGAGGGCAGGGGCTCCCGGCGAATGGCGCGCATGACCAGGCGGACGCCCTCCTCGCCCCAGCCAAAGACCTTTTGCCCCAGGCAGACCTGCACCCGGTTGTCCTCAATCCATTTCCAGCATTGGGGAAGGGGGTCCACCGCCACGACCTTGATCTTGCCCGGCGGGATTGCGGTTAATCCGTCCTCCGCAAACAGGGGCCAGCCCCCCAATAGCACCCATCCGTCCGGTGTGTCCTTGGCGGTCACGTCCTGGATGATCTGTACGCTCTTGGCCACGTCATCCTCGCAATAGTAGGTGCCGATGATGGCCATGCCCGCGGAGTTTGCCAGGGCGTCTTGCAGGCCCTTGGCGCGCAGTTGCAAATTCCGGGCGCCGCGTGAACCCGACAGGACGGCTACCCGGCCCTGATCGTTGAGCAGGCGCGCCATTTCCTCACCCAGCCGCCGCCCCAGTTTTTCGTCATCCACGCCATAGAAGGCCGTGCGTTTGGAGTTGGGCGAGTCGCTATCGAAGGTGATGACCGGGATGCCGTGCTCCACCGCTTTATCTATGGAGGGGCGCAGGAGGTCGGAGTCAGCGCAACTGACCAGCAGTCCATCCACGCCTTTCTCCACCAGGGCCTCCAAAATGGCGGCCTGTGCCACGGGATCTTCCTGGGCGGGGGCCTCCCAGAGCAGGGTGACAGAGCCCAGTTGGGCGGCCGCCCTCTCCGCGCCGGTCTTGGGGCAGGAAAACACCGGGTTGCTCAGGTTCTTTGGAATGCCGCCAATGACCCATGTTTTTTGATCTTCCTCCGCCAGACAGGCGCTCGCGAGGACGGTGAGTAACAAAACTTTCCACATCATTTTCATAGGGGACTCCTTTGTTGTGCCTTGCCGGAGACCATACACCAGGCGCTTGCAAAATGTCAGGGCGGACAAGAGTCCAGCCCTGTCCTCGTTCGTCCCTCTGAAGCCTCGGGACGGTCTTGCGGAGCGGCCCATCTGACGCGCCCCGGCCATATTCGGGGGCACAGCCCGGAAAGCGCCAGCCTGCGGCGCGCTGAGGCAGGGCGGTTTCGCCGAAACCGCCGATGGATGTCCAAAAGTGTTTTCTATACAGGGCCTTCCGTATTTTGTACTCTAAACCGTCTGCTAAGTGGTCAACTCCTGCCAGGAGGTCATGCGTGAAAATGAGTCGCTCGTGGTTGTCGTGCCGTAATTCTTCCAATCCTTGGAAACTTTTTTTCAAAATCTTCCAACCCTTGGAAAAAAAATCCCGCGGTTTTCCAATCCTTGGAAAATCCTTGCTGGCCGGCGTTTTGTTGCTCGCGGCGCCAGGCGCGTGGGCGGCCACGGGGTGGTTTCAGGACTATGTCATCCTGGATTACAACAGCACCACGGGCTCGTATTACTGGATTGGTGATGATCCCTCGTATGGGACGCAATTCCATGAGCATGATTTTGGCGCGGTCACCCAACTGGTCATCAGCGGGTGTGATTTGAAGTATTGGAGCGACACCCAGGACCGCACGGGAGGCTCGTATTTCTGGAGCGTGGATGATGTGGCCACGACAGAAGTCGTGTGGAGCCAGTCGCCTTTGGGCGGCAATGATTATCAGGGCCTCTCATCGGCGGATCAGAATGTGTTGTCCGGCCTGCGCGCGGGGACGCACCGGCTGGAAATTTGGGCGAAGAGCACGGGCTCAAATCAGGGGGACAGCTGGTTGTCCAATGGCGGGAACAATTTCACCGCCACCTTTGCGATGGTGCAGAGTTATCAGATTGCGCCCTCCAAAGGGCCGTTTGTGGGCGGCAACACGGTCACCATTACCAACGCCTGGCCGGCGATGGGCAACGACATCACCAACGTGCTGGTGGGCGGCGTGGCGGCGGTGATTCAGGCTTCCGGCGCGAACGGCGTGCGGATCACGATTCCGGCTGTTGGTTCGGCGGGGTTGAAAGACATCGTGGTTCAGTCCTCCGATCAGGGCGATACGACGCTTCCCCAGGCCTACACGGTCAATCCGGCCGGGTACATTGCCGGGTTCGACTGGACGCGCTGGCAGGAAGTGGAGGGGTTGCCGGTGGCCCGTTATGTCCAGGCGGCGGGGGTGTTGAATGGCGCGTTGTATGCCCTGGGCGGGCGGGACGACGTGGGGGTGACGGTCACCAACGTGTACCAGTATGACGGGCTGAACTGGACAGAGGTGGCGAGCTTGCCCACCGCGAGCCGCAATTCGGCGGTGGAGATTCTGGATGGGGCGTTGTATTCCGTGGGCGGGGTGGACGACGTTGGCGTGACCCTTACCAACGTATACCGATTTGATGGGACGAACTGGACAGAGGTCGCGGGGTTGCCGTCCGCTCGCAGAGACCTGGCGGCGGGGGTGCTGAACGGGGCGCTGTACGCTGTGGGCGGGCTTAACAGCACGGCCAGGACCAATGTGTACCGGTTTAACGGGACGGATTGGACGGAGGTCGCGGGGTTGCCGGCCACGCGCAGAGATTTGGGGGCGGGCGCGTTGAATGGCGCGTTGTATGCCGTGGGCGGTGACAACAGCACGTCAGAGGCGGTCACCAACGTGTACCGGTTTAATGGAAGCCATTGGACAGAGGTGGCGGGCTTGCCGGCGGCGCGGTATGGATTTGCGGAAGGGGTCCTGAATGGCGCTCTGTTTGCCGTGGGCGGGTTTAACCTTGGCAACTTGGAGTCCACCAATGTGTACCTGTATGACGGGACGAATTGGATGGAGGGCGCGGGATTGCCGGGCCCGCGAGGTTCGCACGCAGGCGGTGTGTTGAATGGCGCCTTGTACGCTGTGGGCGGGCTGGACGACAACGGCTCAACCATGACCAACGTATTTCGTTATCCGGCCAGCGCCCCGGATCTTTCTCCGGCTTCCGGTTCCTATACCGGCGGCTATCCTGTGGCCATCCATGGCGTGAATCTGGGCGACGGCGTGGACATCACGAACGTGACCTTGTGCGGGGTGGTGGCCGTTGTGGACAGCCAGTCGGCGACGCAAGTCGTGGTGCTGGCGGGCGTGGCCTCCTCGGCGGGGCTCGGCGATGTGCGGGTGTTCTCCACCAGCTTCGGTGAGACCGTGAAATCCAATGCGTTTACGTATACCGCGTCCAGTATCCTGGTCTCCGGCGCTTCGTTCGGCGTTGTGCCGATGGGCGCGGTCGTAACCAACATCTTTGCTGTGACGAATTCTGGAAATGAGAGGTTGGAGATTGCGGACGCAACCAATAACGGCCTCGGCGCGGCGTATTTCGATGTGCAACTGCCGGAATATGTGGAGGCCGGCACGGTCAGCAATTTCCCGGTGGTCTTCACGGCGGGCGCGCCTGGCACGTTCAATCCGGCTTGCTACACGATCAATAACAGCCCGTACCCGAATTACTATTTCGGGCTGTTCGGCAGTGTGTATCAGCTGTCCGCCGGCAACGGGCCCTATGTGGGCGGCAACACGGTCACGATTACGAATGGCCATTTCGGCACGATCACGAATGTGCTGGTGGGCGGCGTGGCGGCGGTGATCCAGGCGTCCGGCGACAACTGGGTGAGGATCACGATCCCGGCGACCGGGTCGGCGGGCGTGAAGGACATTGTCATTCAGACTGACACCGGCGACACGACGCTGACGGGCGCGTACACGGTCAATCCGACCGGGCGAATCGGCGAAATCACGTACAGCCCGTTTGCCTGGACCAACTTGGCCGACGGCATGAATGCCGCGGTGATAGACTTGTTGGTTGACGGAGCAACCTTGTACGCGGGCGGTGATTTTACGAACGCCGGCGGGGTGGGCGCAAACAGGGTGGCCCTGTGGGATGGCACGAACTGGATGAACCTGGGCAGTGGCATGACCAACACGGTGAATGCCTTGGCGCATGATGGGACGAACCTGTATGTGGGCGGCAATTTCACGGATGCCGGCGGGGTGGCGGCGAATTATGTGGCCAAGTGGAATGGAACGAGTTGGACGAACCTGGGCAGTGGCCTGAACGGCATCGTTCGTTCCTTGTTGCTGGATGGGACGAACCTGTATGCAGGCGGCAATTTCACGACCTCGGGCGTTTTGACGGTGAATCGCGTGGCGAAGTGGGATGGAACGAGCTGGACGAATCTGGGCAGTGGTGTGGGCAATGGCAGTTTCTACGTGACTTCCCTGGCACTGGATGGGACGAACCTGTATGTGGGTGGCACGTTTACGAATGCCGGCGACGTGGCCGCAAAGAAGATTGCGATGTGGAATGGCACGAGCTGGACCAACCTGGGCAGTGGCCTGAACACCACCGTGCTCACCCTGGCGATGGACGGAACGAATCTGTGCGTGGGTGGATTGTTCACGAATGCCGGCGGGGTGGCGGCGAACTATCTGGCGAAATGGAATGGCACAGACTGGACGGACATCGGAAATGGCACGGACAAAAACGTGTATTCCTTGTTGCCTGATGGGACGAACCTGTATGTGGGCGGCCAGTTTACAAACGCCGGCAGTGTGGCCGCGAAATTCGTGGCGGAGTGGAATGGCACAAGCTGGACCAACCTGGGCAGTGGCCTGAACAACACGGTCATGAGCATGGCGTCTGACGGGATGAATCTGTATGCGGGTGGCTATTTCACAACCTCCGGTGCCTTGACGGTAAATCGAGTAGCGAAATGGGGGACAACGGTGACCGAGGTTTTTGGCGTGGAGCCTACCAACGGCTCCGTCACGGGCGGTTATCCGGTGGTCATCAGCGGCACCAATCTGTGCGATGGAACGTTGGGCGATGTGACGAATGTGACGCTGTGCGGAGTGGAGGCCACGGTGATCGGCGTTTCCGGGTCCACACAAATCGTGGTGACGGCGGGCGTGGCCTCCTCCGCGGGGCTCGGGGATGTGCAGGTGTATTCCGTCAGCTTCGGCGAGACCGTGAAGCCCAATGCCTTCACTTATCTTGCGCCTGGAATTCAAGTGTCGGGCCCGACGTTCGGCTATGTGCTGGAGGGGCTAGTTGTAACGAACCTTTTCACGGTGACCAACAATGGCTTGGCAACTCTGATCATTTCAGCGTGGACAAACAGCGGTGTTGGCGCGGCAAGCTTTGAGCTGGTCTCTCCTCCGTCAAGTGTCGATCCGGGCACGGCCAGCAACTTCCCGGTGGTCTTCACGGCGGGCGCGCCCGGCACGTACAATCCGGTTTGCTACACGGTCAATAACAGCCTGTATCCCAATTATAATTTCGGGTTGCTGGGCTCGTCCTACCAGCTTTCGACCAATGTTGGCCCCAAGGTGGGCGGGAACACCCTCGTCATCACCAATGGCGCTTTGGGTGATGGGGTGGATATCACCAATGTCATGGTTGGAGGCGTGGCTGCGGTGATCCAGGCGCAGGGCGAAAATTGGGTGCGCATCACGGTTCCGTCGGGCCTGTCGGACGGCATGAAGACGATCGTGGTGCAATCCGCCAGCCTGGGCGATGCGGCTTTGATCAATGCCTACGCCTGCTTGCCGGCGGGCTGGATTGGAAAATGGGAAACGCTGTGGACGGAAGCGGCCAGTCTGCCGCAGTCGCTGGGCAGTTCGGGATGTGGCGTCTGGGGGACCAATCTGTATGTCATGGGCGGCGCAACGGATGCCGGTTATGTGACGAATGTCTACCGTTTCAACGGACAGGTCTGGCAGGAGGTTGCTGGATTTCCAATGTACGTATCCGGCGGAGTGGGCGGACGCCTGGGAGAGGCTCTGTACTGCGTGGGCGGTTACAATGAGTTGGGCTATCTGACCAACGTGCATCGTTACAACGGGACCAACTGGTCGGAGGCGCCCGGTCTGCCCACCGGGCTCGTGAATCATGCTGGTGCGACCCTGAGCAACCGACTCTACATGATCGGCGGCATGGGCGACAGCATCAGGACCAATGTCTTTGGTTTTGACGGGACGAATTGGTCCGAGGCGTCAGGACTGCCGGTTGCGCGCATGCAGGGGGCGGCCGTGGCGTATCGTGGGAGCGTGTATTATCTCGGCGGAAACGATTCCTCGGCGGATACAACAAATGTGTACCGTTTCGATGGTGCCCAGTGGACGGAAGTTGCCGGCTTGCCGGCCGCGCGCAGTCTCTTGGGCGCGGGGGTTCGCGACGACAGTATCTATGCGTTTGGCGGGCATCGCGGACTGACCAACACCTACCGCTATGACGGCACTAATTGGACGGAGATCTCGAGCCTGCCGGCCCCGCGCTGGACTTTGTGCGGCGACTCCTTGGCCGACAGCGTTTACGCGTTGGGCGGTTATGACACTTCCGACTTTGCACGCAACAATGTCTATCGCTATGGTCCGGCCTTGGTGGATGGTTGTGAGCCGTCGAATGGTGCCGTAACGGGCGGCTATCCTGTGGTGATTTCAGGCGGAGACCTGGGCAATGGAGCGGATATAACGAACGTGACATTGTGTGGAGTAACGGCCACCATTCTTCCGGGCCAGTCGGCCACTCAGATTGTCGTTGTAGCCGGGGCAGGTAGCGCCGGTTTGGGCGATGTTTGTGTGTATTCCGTCAGCTACGGCGAGACCATCAAGTCCAATGCCTTTACCTATTTGAAGCTGGACCAGACGATCAACTTCCCGGCCATCGCATCGAAGGCGCAGACGTCCGTGGTCGGCTTGGCGGCGACGGCGTCCAGCGGATTGCCCGTGACCTTTACGACCAACGGCGGCCCGGCGGCCATCAGCGACGGCACGAACCTGACCTTCACCGGCGTGGGCACTGTGAGCATCGTGGCTTCGCAGGCGGGCAATGGGATATGGAGTCCCGCGCCGGACGTGACGAATACCTTCAGTGTGTATGCGCTTTCGACGAGTATGGGCCCCTACGCGGGCGGCAACACGGTCACGATTACGAATGGCCATTTCGGCACGATCACGAATGTGCTGGTGGGCGGCGTGGCGGCGGTGATCCAGGCGTCCGGCGACAACTGGGTGAGGATCACGATCCCGGCGACCGGGTCGGCGGGCGTGAAGGACATTGTCATCCAGGCGGAGGAAGGCGACACGACGCTGACGGGCGCTTACACGGTCAATCCGGCCGGACACATCGGCGGCTTCATACCGGGCTTTGCCTGGACCAATCTGGCCAGCGGCATGAACGATGAAGTGTCTGCCCTGTTGCATGACGGGACCAACCTGTATGCGGGCGGGTCTTTCACGAACGCCGGCGGGGTGACCGCGAATAGCCTGGCGATGTGGAGCGGCGCAAGCTGGACCAACCTGGGCAGTGGCTTGGGCGGGTCTGTGGTGGCTCTGGCGCATGACGGGGCGAACCTGTATGCGGGTGGCTATTTCACGAATATCGGCGGGGTGGCCATGACGAATCGTGTGGCGATGTGGAATGGCACAAGCTGGACCAACTTGGGCACGGGTCTGGGCGGGTCCGTGATGGCTCTGGCGCATAATGGAACCAGCCTGTACGCGGGCAGTTCGGACGGGACGGTGGCGATGTGGAATCCTGCGGGGGAGGGAAGCTGGACAACCCTCGACGGGATCCATAGCACGGTGTGGGCGCTACTGCTCGACGGAACCAACCTGTACGCGGGTTCCTCGCAGTCAAGCTATGCTCATCTATGGAACGGCGCCAGTTGGACGAACCTTGGCGATGGCTTGGACAGCCAGGTGAATGCTTTGGCGCATGATCAAACGAATCTGTATGTGGGGGGCTGGTTCTCGACGGCCGGCGACGTGACGGCCAATGGCGTGGCGGTGTGGAATCCAGCGGGCGCGGGAAGCTGGACGAATCTCGGCAGTGGGATGAGTGGCGATGGAATGTCGGCCGTGCTGGCCTTGGTGCATGATGGAGCCAATCTCTATGCCGGTGGAGCCTTCACGAATGCTGGCGAGAGGGCCGCAAACAGCGTGGCTCTGTGGAATGGGGCGGGTTGGACAAACCTGGGTGCTGGTCTGGCCGGGGGGGTGCAGGCCCTGGCGCATGATGGGGCGAGTCTGTATGCCGGCGGCTATTTCACAAACTCCGGAGCGTTGGTGGTGAATCGCGTGGCGAAGTGGGGGGCGTCCCTCATCGAAACCGGTGGGGTCGAACCCTCCAGCGGCTCCGTCACCGGCGGTTATTCGGTGGTCATCAGCGGTTCAAATTTGTGCAACGGGTTGGTGGGGGATGTAACGGGGGTGACGCTATGCGGGGTGCCTGCCGTGGTGCTGAGCGTGGCC
>CAZFSE010000105.1:0-15520 GCA_964521805.1 uncultured Verrucomicrobiota bacterium | reverse complement strand
AAACCACAGGACACTTATCTCCAGGCCCACACCCCCGCCGTCCGCGCCTCCTGCGGCGCACACCTCAAATGCCCTGCGGTATAGCCTTCCAGAATGGCACAGGCGGCCCCGCATCCGCGGACGCCGAAAATTTCTATCGCAATTCTTTTCTCAACGGCTACTGTCAGCCCCAGATGGTTATTGTTTTATCCGGAGGTCCGTATCATGAACTGCGCGCCCTTGTTGCCGGCGATTCTTTCGGACTATGCGCTGTCCATTGTCCATCATGAGCACTTGCGCACGTCTGAAAATGTCGTGGTCAAACTGCTGTCGGACCGCGGCCAATCCTATGCCTTGCGCATCCGAAAGGTCATGGGATCGTACCAGGAACACCTCCTGTCGGAACTCACCGTCCTTCGTGATTTCAGCGCTCAGGCACAGGCCCTCGTTCCCGCCCCGCTGGCCACCCGTTCCGGCCAG
The DNA here is from genome assembly GCA_964521805.1 of uncultured Verrucomicrobiota bacterium. Taxonomy (GTDB): domain Bacteria; phylum Verrucomicrobiota; class Kiritimatiellia; order CAIQIC01; family GWF2-57-35; genus CAZFSE01. Next base: position 15,061 of record CAZFSE010000105.1, on the reverse strand, counting down.
CCCTTTTGCAGGGTAACGAATGAAGGAGAGGAGTACCTGTGCATCCTCTTCAGCTGGGTGCCCGGCGTCCACGTGGACGCCGGCCACCTCACGGAGTCCCACATGGTTTCAATGGCGCAGGCGGTCGCGCACCTGCATCATTTTTCCTCCACCTATCATCCCCCGGAGGGATTCGTCCGCCCCGTCTACGACGCAGACTGGTTCTTTGGAAAACAATCCTGGAGCACCAGTGAGGCCTTTGCCGCCCGGCTCCAGCCGGACGAGGCCGCGGGCTTGCGCACCCTCAACGAAACCGTCCGCACCCGTCTGCAACAATACCCCAGGAACATGGATTCCTTTGGCCTCATTCACTACGACTTGCATGTGGGCAATTTCCTGTTCCAGGAGAACAGCGCCAACATGATTGATTTTGATGAGTGCGGCTTCGGCTATTACCTCTTCGATGTCGCGCACCTGCTGTTTGAATTTATCGAAGACCCCCGCTTCGGAGCCTTTAAGGAAAAGTGGTGGCCACACACTATGCGCAAACACGGTCCCTCGCGCGATTTTCAGATGAGGACCTCAACCTGTTTCTGGCCCTTCAGGGCGTCGCCTATGCCAACTGGCTCTATCGCATTTTTTGGCGGGATGGAAATGACGGCGCCATCAGCTATTGGATCCCAAAAATTCTGCAACGGACCAGAGCCATCCTGGGATAACCGCGTCCTAGCAGGACAAAAACCGCTTCCTGCAAAAAAATTCCTGATTGCATGATGGGCGGGACGGAATAAACTGCCCGCCGGATGTCCATTCCTCGTGGAATGTGGCATCCGGGGGAACATACCTATGCATTCGCGTATTGGCCTGTTTTTGTGCATCGCCGCAACCGCTCTCAGCTCGTGCCGGACGCCGCCGGCAACCGTGGCGCCGGTTGCCCCACCCGCCCCAGAAACGTTCGTACTGCAGGACGTTTCGGGCATGAGTGACGACGAATTCCTGGCGATGATCGAGCGGGACTCCGTGCGGTTTTTCATCGAAACCGCCCATCCCGTGAGCGGGCTGGTGGCGGAGGACGGCCACATCGCGCACGTGGGCAGTAACGGGTTTGCCCTGATGGCGCTTTGCATCGCCGCGGAGCGGGGCATCCTCCCGAGGGAAGAGGCGGCCATGCGTGCCTTCCGAATCCTGCGGACCTTTCGTGACGTCGGCTCCAACTGGCGGGGAGCCCTGTGGTGGATTACCGACGCCGAGACGGCAACGCAGAATCCCTACCATGGCGGGTTCGATATTGTGGAAAGCGCCTACGTGTCCGCGGGCGGACTCGTATGCAAACAATACTTCAATGGACTGTCGCCGGTGGAGAAGAATGTCCGCGACTTCGCGGACGATGTGTACCGCCGCGTGGAGTTCGAGGCCTTTCTGGTCACCAACAAGGCAGTTGGGGCCGAGGGTCTGGCGTGGAGCTACGATGTGGAAAAAAATGCGTTGTGCGATCTGGCCATCATCGGCTACCACGAAGGTCTGCTCACCTATATCATGGCCCTGGGTTCGCCGACGCACCCCATCCCCGCCGAGTCCTGGTCGGTGTGGACCAACGGCTACACGTGGGTCACGCGGTATGGACAGGACTATTATTTTTGCCCGGCGCTGTTCACCCACCAGTATCCGCAGGTCTGGCTGGATCTTCGGGATGTGCAGGACGAGTCCATGCGCGGGCGAGGGATCACGTACTTCGAGAACTCCCGCCGCGCAACGCTTTCGCACAAGGCGTACGCCGAACTCAACCCGAACGGCTACGAGGGATACGGCCCCATCTGGGGATTAACCGATTGCGGATGCCGCCTGCACCAGAACGGCTTTGGAGAGCACGGGTTATCGTGGCCGTGGGATATTGAAGGCGAACTGGATGATGGAACGGTTGCGGTATCCGCCGCCGGGGCCTCCGTCATGTTCACCCCGCAGGAGTCCATCGCGTTCCTCCGGCACGTCTATGGAAAGTACGGGTCTCGGCTCTATGACCGCTGGGGATTTCGCAACGCCTTCAACGTCAAGACCGGCTGGGTTGACACGCATCACGATGCCTTGAACAAGGGCGCCATGGTCTGCGCCATTGCGAATGTCCGTGACGGGCTCATCTGGAAAAACTTCATGAAGAACCCGGAAGTTCTGAACGGTCTCTCCAAGGCCGGATTCAGGCCCATCTCCCACGCTCCATAAACCGGCGGGCACACGATCTTCCAAGGGTTGGAAAAATCCTTAAAAAAAGTTCCAACCCTTGGAAAAATCGCAAAAAAAAGTTCCAACCCCGAATAGTCGGGGTAAATCCTTGGAAACTTTTTAACGGCCTTACACCAGGATCGGAGCGCCGACAGAAAGGCCGGGGAGTTTCTCCCGGCCCTTGCAGAATCCCAATTCGATCAGAAACTGCGCGGCCACCACTTCCGCTCCAAGCTGGCGGATCATCTTGACGCAGGCTTCCGCCGTCCCGCCGGTGGCCAGGAGGTCGTCCACCAGAAGGACCTTATCGCCCTTCTTCACGGCATCCACATGCATTTCGAGGGTGGCGGTTCCGTATTCCAGCGAGTAGGACTGCTCAATGGTCTTGAAGGGAAGCTTGCCCTTTTTGCGGATGGGCACAAAGCCCGCGCCCAGCAGGATGGCCATGGAACTGCCAAAGATAAACCCGCGCGATTCGACCGCGGCCACCTTGGTGATGCCTTTGCCCTTATAGGGGGCCGCCAGCTCTTCCACCACGCACTTCAACAGCGCCGGGTCGCCGATAACCGGGGTGATATCCTTGAAAATGATGCCTTTTTGAGGAAAATCCGGTATGTCGCGAATAGCGGCTTTGATTTTTTCCATGCTCACGATCACTTCTCCTTTTTAGAGGGCTGGTCCTGTTTCTCCAACATGTCGCGCAACTTCTCCACGGCGCTATTCTGAATCTGGCGAACCCGCTCGCGGGTGATCTTGAAGCGCTTGCCCACATCCTCCAAGGTCTCCTCCTTGACCCCCTTCAACCCGAAGCGGTACTTGAGGATTTGCCGCTCACGCGGCTCCAGTTGATCCATCAGCATCTCAATTTCCTGGCGCAACTGGCGGTCGTTGATCTGGTCAAAGGGCGTACGGGCATTGGGATCACCGATGATTTCATTGAAGGCCCCGTCGTTGTCATCCCCGATGGGCGCATCCAGGGAGGTGGGCGTCAGGGACATGGTCTTCCATTGGGAGACGATCGAGGGATCAAGGTCCAGGCGCTCCGCCACCTCTTCCGTCGTGGCTTCGCGGCCCAACTCCCGGGTCAGGAGATTTTGCGTCTTGCGGGCGCGCGAAATCTTGTCCAGCAAATGGGCGGGCAGGCGAATGGTCTTGCTCTGGTTGGCCAGGGCGCGGCGGATGGATTGCTTGATCCACCAGGCGGCGTACGTGCTGAGCTTGCCTCCCTTTTTTGGATCGAACCGGGTAACCGCCTTCATCAAGCCAATGTTGCCTTCGGAGATCAGGTCGAGCAGGGGCAGGCCGTAGCGGGCATAGTCATGCGCAATTTTGACGACCAGGCGCAAATTGGCGCGAATCATGAGCTGGCGGGCTTCCTCGTCGCCTTTCTTGATGCGCTTGGCCAGCTGAACCTCCTGCGCAGGGGTGAGCAATTCCACCTGCCCAATCTCCCGGAGGTAAATCCGCATGCCCTTGTCGTCGTGTTCCATCACCATAAGCTGTCCACCCCATCCAGTGCCTCCCGGCGCCTGCCAAGAGATACACCCCGGCCACTTTGCCAGACTGGCGGAGGAAATCAAGCCCCGGAACAGACAAACCTGCACTTGCTAGCGGTGCCGCATGCGCTGGATGGCGTAAAGGACATAGGAGAAGATGAAGGCGGCAAAGCCGGTCAGGAGCAGGGCGGCACCAATCTGGGCTCGCAGGTTTGCGCCATCCTGCCGTCCGGTGGTGAAAAAGATGACCCCCGCAAGCATGCCCACATAACCCACGATCCGTGCAATCCAATACATGCGTTTCATGTGGCTCTTCTTATACCATCCGAACCGGAGAATCAACCGTTAAGGACTTCCCAAAGCAAGGTCTCTGGGTTATTCTGCACGGAAAGGAGCATGTTCTTATGAAAGAATTCGTGCTGATGTTGGTTCATTCCGATGCTTTTCTGCCCTCTTGGGAAGTCATTTGCCTGCTCACCATCCTGACCCTCTGCCTGCTGTTGAAAACCAACAAAATGGGCCTGATTGCCTCCTACCTGTTCGCCTATCGCTGGGGCTGGCTGGTTTTTGAGAGCAGTTTTGGCGAACACACGTCCTTCATGTATGGCTATCTGATCTTTGGGTTTATTGCGCTGATTCTGGCGGTTGTCAGCATGTTGCGCACCTACGAATCGTAAGAAGGGCGCCCCCCGTTTTATGCGTAAACGGCCCCCCTGTTTCAGGGTACCTGTCCCAGTGAAGAAACAAACAGGTAAAACGTTTGACTGAACAACGGCCAAGGCGTATGGTCTAATACGGTGTTACGCCAATTATTGCTTGGGGGAACGTCATGAAACGCACGTTAAAAATCTGGCGCACCGGCCTCGCCGTGTGTGTCCTGGTCTGCTCAACCTTATCTGCCCACTCGGAAGTCATCCTGCAGTTCTTCAATAACACGTGGAACGAGATTGCGGAGAAGATTCCGGAACTGGCGGAAGTCGGTTACATCGGCCTGTGGCTGCCACCGCCACAAAAGGCCAGCGGCGCGCTTTCGGTCGGCTACGATTTATGGGATCCCTTTGATTTGGGCGGCAAGGACCAGCGCGGCACCGTGAAGACCCGTTATGGAACGGAAGAGGACCTGCTCCGCCTGATCGAAACGGCGCACCGCTTTGGCATGCGCGTGTATTTCGACAACATCATGAATCACCGGGCCTTTGACATCCCCGGCTACAACGAAACCACCCCGGTGGACATTTATCCCGGCATGTTGCCCGAAGATTTCCATCTGCGCGTGACGGAAGACGGGTTCTACCGCAAGTGGGACAACACGCAAAACTGGGGCAACACCTGGGAAGTGCAGATGCGCAATCTCTCGGATCTGATTGACATCGCCCACGAAACGCCCAACGGCAACTTCGGTGCCGCCGAGGGCTACACGCACCCCAAGATTTCCTTCGTGCGACACCCCGATAATCCGGAGTACTACGACTACCATCCCACCCTCGGCTGGGTTGGATTCGGCACCACCAACATCACCCACACCCTGCTGACCAATAATCCGGGCGGTTATTACAACGAGGACGTCGGCGGCTACCTGATGCGGTCCATCCGCTGGCTGGTGGACAAGACCAAGGTGGACGGCCTGCGCCTCGATGCCGTCAAGCATGTGCCGGCCTATTTCTTTGGCAAACAGTCGGGCGAAGACAAGGATGCCAGCAGTGACGGCTACTGCGGCCAGGCCCAGTGGCAATTCAACCAAACCCGGGGATTCAGCGACTGGGACAACCATCGGGACACCGTCTTCGACACGGAAAAGAAGTTCGGGCGCAACGACCTGATGATGTTTGGCGAACACATGGGCGAGCCCCCGCCCTACGGCGAATACTGGGAGGCCGGCATGCGCCTGCTCGACGCCCGCACCCACTCCACGCTCAACGACAAGCTGGGAAATCCCTCGGCCAGCCTCGACGGCCTTCAGCATTCCTCCTACATCTCCGGCTTCCAGATGGGCGAAAACCTCGGCGTCTATTATGCCAAGAGCCACGATGACAACGTCGCCTTCCGCGAAGAATTGCACTACGCCATCAATCTCACCCGCGCCGGACTTCCCGACATCTACACCGACGGCAACCGCCAGGCGGAAACCCTCGGCCAGAGTGGCGGCGCCTTTCCCCGCCACGCCAACACCAAGTACCTCGGCCAGTGGGGCGACAACCGCATCCCCAACTTGGTCTACATTCACAACCAATTCGCCCGAAGCTGGCAATATGGCCGCTGGGGTGACAGCGACGTCGCCGCCTTCGACCGCATCGACAAGCGCGAAAATGATGCCATGAGCGATGCGGACGCCTGTGTGTTGAGCTTTATGGTCAACGACAACTACGCCGATGGCTCGTACCGCGAGATCCCAACGGCCTTCCCGGAAGGCGCCTTCCTCTGGCAGTACTCCACCGCCGGCGGCCAGTTCTATACCCAGGTCAGCGACGGCAAGATCAAGACCATCATTCCCCCGGGCGGCTATTTCGCGTTCTCCTGGCGCAACCCGGAGGAATCCGACCTTTGGAAAAATGGCGGAGGCAAGCCGCTGATGATCTACGAAAATGGGCGCGAGTGCGGCTGGGTTTCCTATGTTCGCCGCGACGGCCCCGATGGCGACCCCGGCTTCAATCCCTACGGGGTCAGCGATCCCGTCAACAACGACTTCGCCTACACCTGGTTTGTACCGCGTGTCACCGCCCCCACCAACCTGCGCTTCGTCACCCGCGTGGACGGCTCAGCCTATAACGTAATGACCAAGCTAGACGGCGGCATCAACCTCAACAACATCAACCACTCCAGCGGGGACCCGCGCGATTACCCCCCCGGCAACGATGGCTCGACCGACGTGTACCTGGGTTATGAGCAGGCCAATTTCATCCGCCGCATCTGGCCCGAGAAATTTGCCGCCGTGGACACCGCCCGCAATCAAGTCGGCTCGGCCGGCGCAGAGACGTATGTCGCCGTCATTGGAAACGCGGGCGTCACCACGAATGAGTCCAGCGCCGTCAACACCTCCTATCCCAACACGGTGGACTTTGTCTGGCATTCGCCCTCCGCCATGCAGGATGGCCCGCGTTCCGGCAATGCGCAATTCTGGCCCCCGCTTTCAAGCGCCGCGGATTCGACCCTCTACATCGGCATCAAGACCCCCAAGGTCTCCAGCAACGAGGTGTACTTCTATTACACCACCAACGGTGTGGCCTGGCCGGAAGGCGCCGGGGCCACCCCCCTCAACGCCGATACCCGCGTCATTCAATGCGCCTGGGTGGGCGATGGAGATGGAGTCGCCACCGATTGGTGGGAGGCGCAGGTTCCCGCCATGTCCGCCGGCACGGAACTCCGCTACAAGGCCGGCTCCTTCAAGCGGCAGAGCACCGAAACGGGCTGGGATGCCGCCTTCCCCAACAGCTCGGGCGATATCGCCCGCAAGACCAAAATGATGGGTGAATGGGAAGTAACCAATCTGAACACACGCACCGTGGAATACCGCCCGCACAACGACTGGGGGCTGGTGCGCACCGGCCTGGTGGACGGCTTCCACGTCGTCAGCTCGCGCGCCTTCCTGCAACGCCCGGGCCAGGCCGCCATCTACAACACCTTCGTCCAGCCCTTCTATCTGGATCTGGAAACTCCGCAGGGCGAGGTGAAGTACCCCGGCGAAAACGACACGCTCGGGCAAAATGAATACGGCGCGGTGGTCCGCACGGATCCCACCGTGGGCCAGGCCTGGTTCAACATCCTCGACAACGACCCGGCCAACGATGACGGGCAAACAGGCCTCCCCAACGGCAATGGCACCAATGCCGCCGGACAGATCGCCTGGGTCAAAACCTACTCCGTAACCCCCAGCTTGAGCATCCCCAGCGATTATCCCCTGGAATGGCGCTTCAGCTACCGCAACATCCCCACCAACGGCCCCGCGGTCTTGCGCGTGAAGCTGACGGAACTCTCTTCTTCCACCAACCTCAACCTGTCCGACACGGACGGGCACTACAATACCCTCATTCGCAATGTCACCGCGGATGCGCCGGATACCACCTTCAAGTTCGGCTGGCCCGAGGCGGGCGGCGAAGTGGTCGAAACCGGCTGGGAAATCTGGGTCAAGTTCAGCAAGTCGCTCGGTGATCCCTTCAACGACGCCGACCTGCTGGATCGCTTCCTCATCAAGATCAATGACGTGGCTCAGGGCAAGGACGACTATGTCATTGAACGCGAGTATGAGAGCGGCATGAGCCGCATCAAGTACGCCATGCCCGATTTCTATAATGGCGACACCAACTTCCTGCACCATGTGGCCGTCACCTTCCTGACCCAGGGAAGCGTCACCCTGCTGGCGGATCAGTACGTCAAGGCCAAGCCCGCGGCGGCGGGACCCGCCGTGCAGATCGTCAGCCCACCGGAATACGATTCCGACGGCAAGCCCTTTGTCATCACCCTGCCGGACGTGGCCAGCCCCTCCTCCACCCAGCGGCAGTATCAGATCCGCGTGGAAACCGATCTGCAGGCGCGCAATGTCTGGATTTCCTTCACCAACTCCTTCGGGCACTACTACCGCCTTCCCTCAACCTCGAACGAGCTGACCGGAACGGTTTCGGTCGTCCTGGGCACCAATCTGGTCACCGGCGACGGCACGCTGTTTGACTCCCAGCTTGGCGCGGGCCAGCGCATCCAGATTGCCGGGCATTTGCTGATGGTCTCCCAGATTGTTTCCAGCAACAGCCTGGTGCTGACCGGCAATTATCCCGGAACCACCGCCTCGGGCCTGAAGGCGTACCGGCTCGATGGCAATCCCACACAGAGCGGCAACAAGCAGTACTGGGAGTTCAATTGGACCAACATCGCGCAGGGCTCGTACCAATTCCACGCCCTGGTCAACACCAACGACGCCACCGAAAGCGCCGTCCATGCCTATGCCCTTCGCAATGTTCGCGTCATTTACCGGCAGATCGTCAACAGCAATACGAACGATCCAGACGAGGATGACGACGGGCTCTACAGCGTCAACGAGGCCACCTCCACCAACCTGCCCTCCACCAATCCGGAGACCTGGAACAATGGCCAGGTGCATATCTGGTACATCTACGGCAAAACCGATCCACTGATGCCCGACACCGACGGCGATGGGCTTCCCGACGGCCTGGAAAGCGGCTGGTCCACCGCCCTCAGCGGCACCGACACGAATACCGACACCAATGGCGACGGCTGGCCCAATTTCCTGCCTGACCGGGATACGCCCATCTTCAATACGCTCGATAATTCCTGGCATCCAAAATACAACTTCAACGCCTCCCGCACGGATCAGCTGGGCGGCTCGATGACGGATGCCAACAAGGCGGACACGGATGATGACAGCCTCAACGATGGCCTGGAAGACCTCAACCGCAACGGGCGAGTGGACATCGGACTGCTCGACGGCGGCCTCGCCACCAGCGTCATCGAAAATCCCAACATCCCGAACGCGTACAACTCCTCCCGCGTGGACCGCGACAGCCTGCCTGCCAACGCCCGCTTCCTGGAGACCGACCCAAACAACGGCGACACAGATGGCGATGGCTCCAGCGACGGCCAGGAGGACGCCAACCGGAACGGCTATGTGGACCTCGCGCTTCTCTGGCCCGCCGGCACCACCACCTCGTTTGCCGTCACGTGGCAGAGCAATTCGTATTATCTGCTGGGGGGAAGCCTCTCTGGCATCCGCTCCCGCGCGCTGGATTATTCCAAGCTTTGGAACGACTATCCCAAACCCACCCGCACCAATAGCGCATGGATCAACACCAACTCATGGCCGCGCCTGCTCGTGCTCGAAACAGACCCGCTGGATCGCGACACGAATGATGACGGCCTGCCCGACGGCTGGAAGCTCCGCTATGGGCTCAACCCCTTCGACAATGGCTGGTACAACATCCAGACCGGCGTGATGAGCCCCACCAATTCCCAGCAAGGCTCCGATGGCAACCTCACCGGGGATGGCATCAATAATTATCAGCACTACCTCAACGGCACCGATCCGCGCGTTTCCATCTCCAATCCGCCGCCCGCCGGCTCGATCATCATCGGGCGAGGCCCCGCCATTGGCACGCTGGCCGGCGTCACCAACTACCAGGAATTCATGGACTGGACCTGGGATGACCTGCGCGCACTGGATTTTTACGAAGGCAACGGCCCCAACAACCAGCAGGGCGACATCTACCGAACCTGGGATGACTGGGACACCTCCCGCGACATGGTCGCCTTCTACAACCGTGATGGCGGCGCCATCGGCTCCGGCGGCGACGGGAAGTATTATTTCCGCGTGGACTTCCACGACCTCAAGGCGCTGGCCGAGCAGGGGCAGATGGATCTCTATGTCGTCATAGACACTGGCAACCAATCCGTCGGCGAGCGCGTCCTTCCGGACGAGGTGGACACCATCACCGACATGCGGTGGGAAATCGTGATCGCGGTCTTCGAGTCCTCCTTTGGGACGGTCTATGTGGACATGAACCCGCTTCAAAACACCTCCACCCTGGGCGAGGACATCTTCAGCTACGGAGGCGTGGTGACCAAACCCGAGTATTTCCTGGGCGCGTATTACAACGCCGAACTTGATGCCGTCGAATGGGCGATGGACCGGCAGGCCCTGGTGGATGTGGGTTGGAATGGAAGCCCCGCCTCCATCAATTTCCAGGTCTTCACCACCAAAGACGGCACCTGCAATTCCTGCGGCGAGGGCGGCGCCCCCGGCCCCGGTGACATCGGCGGACGCAGTGACATCCGCGATTCCATCTGGAACGACTACATCGCCGAAGACTACTGGGAAGCACAGGCCGGCCTCTCCGGCAATAACAGCCTTCTCCGCTCCTGGATTCCCGGCACCCGCAAGGAAGGCCGGACCAAGGTCGCCCTGATGGCACATGGCAACCAGGCCATTCAGCCGGGCAACATCATCCAGAATCTGATCAACAACGGCGCCGGCGCCGGCTATTACCGCCCGCTGGACTCCCATGAATTGTTCCAGCAACCGCTCAATCTGCACATCACGCCCACTCTCGCCTCCGCGATTGAATGGGCGCGCGTGGACACCAATGCCAGCGCCACCTGGCGCGATGGCCCCACCCTCAACCGCCGCATTGCCACACTGGCCGCCACGGGCATTGTCGAACTGGCCGCCAGCACGTTCTCAGACCATATCCTGCCCTACTTCACCCCGGAATTTACCCGCGACAACATCGCGCTGGCCAGCGAGTACCTGCACAGCATCTATGGCGTCACGCTCACCACCAATTCGCTCTTCTGGACGCCAGAGCGCGTGCTGGATGGCGATGCGCTCACCAAGATCAGGGACGCCGGCTTCCAATACACCCTGCTGGATCAAAACACGCACCTCTGGAACTGGTTCGGACGCACCGATGCGCTGGGCGAGAACGGCTACAGCATCAATCAGATTCATGGCGTGAAATGTTTTGTCATCAACAACCTGCCCACCAGCTACCGCTTCAGCAACTACGACAGCGGCCTGAACATGTCCTTGCGGCGGCTGATGATCGGGCGCGCGCGCGGCGCACAGGACCGCGTCGTCTCGCTCTTCAGCAACTGGGAAGATTTTGGGGCCAATGCCAGCGCGGATGCCTATGACGCCAACCTGCGCTGGATGGCCAACCACCCCTGGATTCAAATCGTCAGCTACAAGCAAATCGCCGATGGCGAGGTGGACTCCAATCAGGATGGCGTGGGCGATCAGTGGTGGGCATTGGATCGCGGAAGCCCCGCCCTGGATAAACAGGGCCACGACTGGATCAATCACGCCACGCAGAACAACTACGACAACTGGTACCTTGGCTCCGCCCAGGAGGAAGGGCTCCAGGGCAAGATCTTTGACATTCGCTCCGGCGTCCCCATGCCAAAGGCGTATGGCATGATGTACACGCCCGGCATTGTCACCGACACCTGGGACCAAGTGCAGTCCATCGCGGATACCAACCTCGCCCGGCTGGCTCGCGCCACCCTGCATGCCTCGGTCTTCCAAACCGCCTTCCACGACGAGGACAACAACGACCTCAGCCGCTGGAGCACAGGCGAGTACATGTACCCCGACACCTCGTCGAATACCCTCATTGGCTTTGCCAAAAATGCCCAGTCTCAGTCCCGCACCGCCTCCATCTACGCCCATGTGGACAACTGGGCCGGCCAGGCCAACAATGGCTGGTATGCAAACTCCATCGTCGCCACCAATGCCGATGTGGATCTCGATGGCGAGCAGGAATACCTGCTCTACAACGACCGGCTCTTTGTCGTCTTTGAGCGCATCGGCGGACGCATGATCGGCGCCTGGGCGCGCAATATCCTCAACAACCGCATCCTGCAGGCCGCCGGCAATCTCGTCGGCAATGCCGGTGCGGAAACCGAGGCGGAAGGCGCTTGGAACGTCGAGACCAATGGGACCATCGTGGCCTACCGCACCTCCTGCTTCAAGGATTGGTGGATCGAGCAGGGTGCCGATAAGACCCGCTACGTCAATAACCTCTACTCCGCCACCTTCTGGACCAACGGCTGGCGATTCACCTCCTCCGATGGCGACCTGAAGAAAACCATCACGCTCGCCCCCAAGAGCAGTGCGCTGGCCGCGCAATACGATCTCACCGGCCTGCTGGCTGGCGCGCCGCTCTATGTGCGGCACGGGCTCAATCCTAACCTGGAGGATCTGCTCCGCCGGGGACAGTCCACCCTGGGCGCGCTGGAAGTGAGCGGAGGAACGCTGTCGCTGGCGAACACCAATTATTCCACCACGGTCCTGGCCACCATCGGTTACGCGGGCTCCGGCCGTGCCGCCGGCTATTCCTCCACCGCCGTGGATGACGATCCCACAAATGGCGTCTCCTTCTACACCATCAATATGCGCAACCAGGCGCAGACCCACCAGGTTGAACTTGTCGGCACCAACAGCTTCAACTTCTCGCTGGGCTTCCGCGCCTACGCCTCCGACTGGACCGGGGATGGCATGCCCAACGACTGGGTGGATGAGCACGGCCTCTCCACCAACATCCATGGCGGCGCGACACAGGACGCCGATGACGACCTCGTCTCCAATGTGGACGAGTACATCGCCAATACCGACCCGAATGACCCGGATGATTTCTTCGGAGTCCGCTCCACCATGACCACCAACACCGGCATCATCGTGCGCTTCCCCACCAAGACCCAGCGGGAATACTCCATTGATTACACGGACGGCTCGCTGGTTCTGCCCTCATGGGCCGTGGCCACCCCCACCCCGATTGCGGGAACGGGAGGGATCTATGAATGGCTGGATAACGGCACGCAGACCACCCCAGATCCACGACTGGCGACCAATCGGTATTATAAAATCAATGTCCGGCTTCCGGAATAGCCGCAGGCTGGTCAGAGGTTGTTGCGGAAACAAAAACGGCATCGGGCTCCTGCAGTTGCTTTTGCATTTGCACGATGACCATTTGACGGTCAATAACCAGAACAACTAAAACAAGACAAATAAAAAGCAATAAACCGGTTCCATCCGTAAGTCTCATATATCCCCCTAAGATTCTTCTTTTACAACCGATATGGTGAGCGTATGCGTTTACGTTGTAAAGTGAAAAAATCGGCTCTGGCGTTTTGCCTGTCCCTTGCTTCGCAGGCCTGGGCGCTGGATGTCTATTTCGTCCGCCATGCGGAGACCGAGGCCAATGTCACCGGCCACTATTCGGTTGAGTCCGAGCGCACCTTCACCCCCAAAGGCCTCGAACAGCAGGTCGAGCTGATCCGAAAGCTCGAGGCCCTGCAGATTGACGAAATCCTCGTCAGCCCAAAATATCGAGCCCTGCACACCCTCCTGCCCTATCTTCAAGCTCACAACCGCACAGCAGAAATCTGGCCCGAACTTTCCGAGTGTTGCTGGAAAAAGGCGGAGGCCCCCTCCTTGGAGCCCCCCTTGGGCGACGAAATCATCCTGGACACAGAGGCCCGGCCCTTCTTCCACCTGCGCGAAGGCGCGCCCTCCCGCGAATACGATGCCGCCACGGATGCCGACGGCAGAATTCAGATTCAGGAGCTTGCACGCCTGTTCATGGAACGCTACAGCCACTCCGAAAAAACCATCCTGATCGTCGGCCATTACCTCTCCGGGTCCGGCCTGTTCACCACCCTGCTGGGCGAACCGGACCTTCCGGTGTATCGGTTTGAAAATATCCGCCTGAATCAACTCCGCCAACAGCCCGACGGCTCCTTCATCCTGCTCCGGTTCAACGATGACCCCTTTCAAGGCAGGCCCTAGCCACATGAATCTCTTCAAGGAAATCTTTGCGATCGGGCTGGTTCTGGTGGCGGTCCTGCCGTTCCTCTGGTGGGCCATGATCTGGTTCGACCACGCCACGCGCACCCGGGGGCGCATGCGCCCCCTCCTGTTCCTGCTGGCCATCGTACTGGCCAGCCTGCTCCTGCTGATCCTGTGGCCGCGAACCCGCCTGTAGCCGCCCCCGCCTTCAATAGCCGTTCTTGCGCAGGAACGCCTTGAGCTCCGGAATGTGGATCATCCCGAAATGAAACACTGAGGCCGCCAGCAAAACACAGGCCCCCGCCTGGGCCGCCTCTAAGAAATGCTGGATCGTTCCCGCCCCGCCACTGGCCACCACCTCTGCCTGGGTGGCCGCGGCAATCTGGCGGATCAAGGGCAGATCATAACCCGTCTTTGCTCCATCCGCGGCCTTGCTGGTCGGCAGAATGCACCGCACACCAAAGCCATCCACCCGCCGGGACCACTCCAGCGCGTCAGTGCCGGTCGCCGTTCGTCCGCCATCAATATAGACTTCATACCCGGAAGGCAGGGCGGGATTCTTGTCCACATCCACGGCCACCACCACCTTTTCCGGGCCAAACTCCCGAATCATCTCGGCAATCACCTCCGGACGGCGAAACGCCGCACTGCTGGTGGAAATCTTGCCGGCGCCGGCGTCAAGCACCGCGGCGGCCGACGCAACATCCGATATGCCCCCCCCCACGGTGAAGGGAACCGTTGTCACCTCCGCCACGCGGCGCACCACGTCCAACAACGTCGCGCGCCCCTCAATGGTGGCGGTGATGTCCAGCATGGCCAGTTCGTCTGCGCCAGCCTCGCAATAGGCATGGGCGCAGGCCACCGGATCGCCGGCATCCTGGATGTCCACAAAATGAACCCCCTTGACCACCCGGCCCTTTTGCATGTCCAAACACGGCATGATGCGCACAGTTTTCTGCATAGGTCTCCTTGCAAGATGTTTTAAAAATACCGGCGCAGTTTGCCTGTATTTTTTTGTCCCGGCAAGAATTGGATGGTCCAGAAATATCTTGTGGCCCATCGCGCGTTGGACTACAAACGC
>CAZFSE010000104.1:14503-15632 GCA_964521805.1 uncultured Verrucomicrobiota bacterium | reverse complement strand
GGCCGCTGAGCAAATGAGGCTGAGCCCCACTGCCATGATTACGACCTTCTTCATGATGATCTCCTTCATTTAGCTGACAGTTCTACCGACATCCGAACTCAATGTCCAGTGATTTTTTTGGAAAAACGTTTTTTCTTTCCAATCGAATCTCTGAACACTCCATTTCGATACACTCTCATTAATCGTCAGTAACAAGATACGCTTAAGCCTACTACGTGTCAATACGTAGATGAAAAAAGTTGAAAAATCTTTTTGAGGCCGAAAACGGGCCGTTTTCTGAGGAAAACCGTGGTTTTTGACCTGTTTGGAGGCGGGTGGGAGGAAAAAGAGCGGCAAGAAGTGACCAGAGGGAGGGGAGAAGTGAGCAGTGACCAGTGCTCAGTGACCAGTAGGCAGTAGTCAGAGGGCAGGGGCCGATTCCGACGGTGAGGAGATGGGTCCCACGGATGCCAGAGGCGGCCCACGGATAAAGAAAAGATGGGAAGACTCAATGGCCATAAAAAGCACACAACTCACACAGAAAAATTTTGTGTCTTATGTGCCGTATGTGGCTAATAAAAAATACAGGGACAGGCAAGTGGACCACCCACACCAGATAATTTGCAGAATCATGAAGGGCAGAATCATGGGGATGGGAACAGGCGTGGGTACCCCTGGCGGGCGGCAGGCTCTACTGCCGGGGAGGCCAGGCGAGCGCGAAGAAAGAGCAACCACGAATGAACACGAATCAACACGAATGGGAATGGGAAAACACGGATTCCATGGGCGGGAGATTTGTGTCGTTAAACTCTCCGTGTCCTCCGTGCGCTCCGTGGTAAAAATTCTTTCCGCTTCTTACGGAAGATAGCGAAGAGGTTTACCCCACGGATACCAGAGGCGGCCCACGGATGAAGAGAAGACGGAAGACTCCATGGCCACAGAAAGCACATAAGACACACAGAAAAAAATTTGTACGACTATCCGTCGTTTTCTTGTTTTTCTGAAAAGTTTTTGACGCTTGAAACCAGATGGGGCGGCAGGAGATCCTTGGACAAAGCTCGGGATGACAGGCGAGAAAGCGGGAAGTTGCCGCGTTGATTGCCTTCCTTTAAGGGGGCATGGTGGCCCCAGCCTTATGCACCCCGGCGCA
>CAZFSE010000104.1:1796-14403 GCA_964521805.1 uncultured Verrucomicrobiota bacterium | reverse complement strand
AGGCCAGGGGATTCGGATGGGTGCGCCGCAGGCTGGCTCCCGTCACGCCCATCTCCAAGCCCTACATTCAATCCGTTTGGTTGCGGCACTGCCGCGCTGTGGCCCTAAAACTGATTCAGCTCACTTTGCCGGCGGCCAGCCGGTCTTGAGCTTGCCGTCCTGAATGGCCTGCTGGATATCGGCCAGCTCCTGCTGAATGGTTTCTGGAATTTTTTTCTTAAAGGAGTGGAAGGGCGCAAGGCCGACGCCCTTGTTGGCCAGGGAGCCCCGATACTCTCCACCCCCCTCGAACACCCCGTCCGCCGCGTTTTTTACCACCTCATACACCGCATTATTCATTCGCTTCAGGCAGGAGGTCAGCAAAATGTCCTGCACGTCGGGCAGGGAGTAGTATTGATCCACATCCACCCCAATGCCCCACTTGCCACGCTGTTTGGCCGCGGCCAGCGCGCCATTGCCTGTAACGCTTCCGACGCCAAAAATCACATCCGCGCCCTCCTCCATCAGGGCCTCCGCCAGCTCCGCGCCTTTCTCCGGATCGTTGAAGCCGCCGGCATAGGCGCCCTTGACCTTGACCTTGCGATTGTGCCGGCTGTTGTAGTACTTCACGCCCGCCTGGTACGGGACGGTGAAGCGCGTCACGGAATCCACCTCGATGCCGCCCACAAACGCCACCATGGGGTCCAGCGGATCCTTGAAATCCGCCCAGGCGGCGGCCAGATAGCCCGCCGGAAAGGCGCACTCATCCACGTTGAAGGCCAGAGTCATCACGTTGGGCAAGGGCTTTTCATACTCGCCATCCACCGCGACGAACCAGATGTTGGTGTATTTTTGAGCCACCTCTCCCAGCGCAGGCGCGATGCGGTAGCCCACGCCTATAATCAGACGGTAATTCTTCTCCGCCAGCTCTGTCAGTTTCTTCCCGGAATCTTCCTGTTTAAAGCTTTCACGAAAATAGCCGAACACCTTGAAATCGCTCATGGCGCGTTCAAGGCCCTCTTTGCAATTTTGGTTAAAGCCGGCGTCATTGAATGGCCCGCCATCGGAAACCATGCCCACCTTCAACCGCTCCGCGCGGGCGCCGGGCGCCAGCCCCAGCAACACCGCACCCACCGCCGCCCATGCCCGCCAGCCTGTTCTTTGCATCATGGCTAGATCCCCTTGTTTGTTCTGTTGCTTTCTTCTGGGCCGGCCTGCAGTGCGCGCCACACCTTTTCCGGCGTAAAGGGCGGGAACCGCAGGCGCACCCCGGTGGCATTGTAGATCGCGTTGGAAATCGCCGGCATGGGCCCGTTAATGCAGATTTCCGACACGCTCTTGGCGCCGTAGGGCCCGGTCTCCTCGTAGCTGGGCACCAGGATCGCCTTGATGGGCGGCTTGTCCCGCATGGAAAAGATGTGGTAGTCCTGCAGGCTGTCGTTCAGCATGCGGCCCTTGGCGTTGAAGAGATACTCCTCGGTCAGCGCGTAGCTGATGCCGTTGAGCACGCCGCCCTCCGTCTGCCCCTCGGCCAGCTTGGGATTGATCGCCGTCCCACAATCCACCGCCGCGACATAGCGCAGAACCTTGACGCTCCCGGTTAGTGTGTCCACCTCGACCTCCGCGAAATGCGCAGAGAAGGGCGGCGGCGATTTGTGCGTGATATGCGACGCCGTATCCATGATCTGGTACTGGTTCTTCTGATAGAGTGAATAGAGCGCCACATCGGAGAACGAGACCCGGCCCGAACCGCCGCGCTCCAGCACCTCCCCATTGCAGACCTCCAGATCCTCCACCTTTTTCTCCAGCATTTCGGCGGCGGTGTTCAGGATCTGCTGGCGCACCTTGGCGGCGGCTTTGCGGGCCGCCTCGCCGCTGAGATAGGTCGTGCTGGAGGCGTAGGCGCCCACATCGAAGGGGGTCATGTCGGTATCGGAGGAATAGACGATCATCTTGTCAATGGTCGTTCCAAGCGCTTCGGCGGCGATCTGGCCCAGCACCGTATCGCTCCCGGTGCCCAGATCGGTCGCGCCCACCAGCAGGTTAAAGGAGCCGTCCTCGTTCATTTTGATCGAGGCGGCGCCCATGTCCACCTCGGGCACGCTGGATCCCTGCATCAGGCAGGCCATGCCCAGCCCGCGCCGGATGCGGCCCGATTTCTTGCGCCAGTCCACGCGCTGGTCCCAGCCAATTTCCTTTGCGCCCAGCCGGATGCATTCATCCAGCGCGCAACTGCCGATGGTCATGGGCACGCCCTTCTTGCCCTCGCCCAGCGCCTCGAACACGGGCGATCCCTCGCCGGTGCGGATATGATTCTTCCAGCGCAGTTCCAGCGGGTTCATGCCAATGGCCTCAGCCATTTCATCCATCTGGGTTTCCAAGGCCAGGAACGCCTGCGTGGCGCCAAAGCCGCGATACGCCCCGCACACGGGCAGGTTGGTATAGACCACTTTGCCATCAAACTTGATGTGCTCTGCATGATACAGCGGCAGGACCTTGCTTCCGCAACAGCCGATCACGGTCAGCCCGTGCCCGCCATACGCGCCGGTGTTGGACAGCGCGTCCATGCCGATTGCGGTGATTGTGCCGTCCTTCTTGATGCCCGTGCGGAGGCGGAAGCGAATCGGATGCCGCGTGCGCCCCGTGATGAAATTCTCCGAGCGCGTGAACTCCCAGAACACGGGCCGCCGCGTCCGCAGGGTCATCAACGCCACCACGTCTTCGAGCAACATCTCCTGCTTGCTTCCGAAGCCGCCGCCGATGCGGGGCTTGATCACGCGAATCTGCTGGACGGGAATCTGCAGGCACTGCGCGACAATGCGGCGGCAGTGGAACGGCACCTGGGTGCTGGTCTCAATGACGATGCGCCCGCGCGCGTCTATGTGGGCCAGCGAGACGTAGGTCTCCATCGGGGTGTGCTGGGCGTAGTGCGTTTCATACAGGCGGTCGAACGTGAAGTCCGCGTCCGCCAGGCCCTTCTCCAGATCGCCCACCTCCATCGCCACGTGGGCGACGATATTCTTTTTCGGATCGTACGGGACGGGAATGGGAATGGTGACATCCGGTTCGTCGTGGATGACCGGAGCACCCTCGGCCAGCGCTTCGTCCATCGAGAGCACCGCCGGAAGGACCTGGTACTCCACCTGGATCGCCTTCAGCGCCGCCTCGGCGATTTCCGCCGTCTCGGCGGCGACCGCGGCCACGCGGTCGCCCACAAAACGCACTTTCTTGTCAAACATGAAGGTGTCATAGGGCGAGGGCTCGGGATAGCCCTGGCCGGCCGTGCAATGCGGCACGCGCGGCACATTGCCGTAGTACAGCACCGCCTTGACCCCCGGCATCTTTTCCGCCGCGCGGATGTCCATGGATTTAATCCGGGCATGCGCGTGCGGGCTCCAGAGCATCTTCACCACCAGCGCATCCGCCGGCTTGAAGTCCGCCACGAAAAGCGGCTTGCCCAGCGCCAGCGCCATGGCATCGATCTTCTTCACGGACTGGTTGACGACTTTCATGTCCTTTGTGTTCATGCCACACCTCCCCGCGAGCCGCGGGCAATCACCTTGCGCAGGGCCGCCTCGATTTTTTCATAGCCGGTGCAACGGCACAGGTTGCCATCCATGTGCACCTTGATCTCCTCGGCGCCCGGTTTTGGATTTTTGTCCAGCAACGCCTTTGCCGAAAGGATCATGCCGGGGATGCAAAAGCCGCACTGCACCGCGCCTTCCTCAACGAGGGCGGTTTGGAAGGGGTGTGGATGCTCGAAATCGCCGACACCCTCGATGGTCCAGACCTCTCGCCCATCCGCCTGAAATGCGTAGAGGATGCAGGAATAGACCGCCGAGCCATCCAGGATCACGGTGCAGGAACCGCAGGTCGCCTCACCGCATCCGTGCTTGGGCCCCTTGAGCCCTTCGCGGCGTAGCACTTCCAGCAGTTTGTCGTCCGCCGAAACCTTGAACTCGCGGTCTTCCCCGTTCAGCTTGATCTGGATTTTGTGTTTGCCGCTCATGACCGGCCTCCTTTCGCCTGCCGGAGGGCCGCTTCCAGCACATCGGCCAGCACCACCCGCGCCAATTGGGCGGCATACTCATCAGACATCCCCTCCTTGCCCTTCCAGGGAACCCCCGCCGTTCCCTGCCGCACCGCCTCGGCGATCACCTCCGCGGACGGCGCCCGCCCTTTCAACAAATCTTCGACCGCCGTCAAACGCCGTGGAAAGGGCACGCCGGATCCAGCCGCCACGCGGGCCTCGCGAATTTTTCCGCCCTTGATGGTGATCAGCGCCGACATCGTCATCAGGCTGAAGGAAGCGGAAACCCGTTTTTCCTTGTGAAAACCAAAGCCCTGCCCGGCCTTCAGCAGGGGCACCTCCACCCAGGCCAGCAGATCGCCGTGCTTGAGCAGGCGCGCGGGCTGGCCATCAAAGAATTCATCCGCCGTGACCACTCGCTCCTTCTTGCCCAGCAAAACAAACTCGGCGTCGAGCGCCAGCAATACCACGGGGAAATCCGCCCAGGGGAAGACACGGGCCACATTGCCGCCCAGCGTGGAGATATTGCGCACCTGCTGGGTCGAAGTCTGCCGCGCCACGAGGTCCAGCACCCAGCCCTTCGTGGAATAGGCCATCAGCTCCGCGAGCGTCGTCGTGGCCCCCACCCGGCAGATCCCGCCTTTCTTGCGAATCCCGGAAAGTCCGATCCGGGTGATGTCCACGGCGGTCCGTTCCTGGTCTCCATAAAAATGAAGGGCCGTGCCCCCCGCCACCACCAGGCCGTTGTCGCCCAGTTTTTTCAAGGCCGCGCGGGCCTCGCGCACAGTTTTTGGAATGATGAAATCCTTCAGCTTCATCGCCTCTCCTTATCGGTATGCCACCCCTGATTTTTTCTCCGTCGTTGCGAGCATTCGTTCCGCCACGCGGTTGGCGCGCTCAACAAGGGCCTCCTCGTCCTCGCCCACCAGCCGGCCCTTTTCCACGCGCACATGGCCGGCCACAATCGTATATTCCGCGCGCGGCCCCGCTCCGCAAAACAGCAGGGCCGAGGCCGGATCGGCCATGGCCCCGGCATATTCCAGGCGGTCGAGGCGGAAAGCCGCGACATCCGCCGCGCTTCCGGGCTTGAGCTGGCCAATCTCCGGCTGGCCCAGAATCGCCGCCCCGCCGCGCGTGGCCAGATGAAGAACCTTCTGGGGAGGCATCGCCTCCACCCCCGTGCCCACGCGATGCACCAGCAGGGCCATCTGCATCTCACGCACAAAATTGGAGGAATCGTTGCTGGCGCTTCCATCCACCGCCAGTCCCACCCGCACCCCCGCCTCCATCAGTTGCGGCACCTTGCAAATGCCGGAGCCCAGCCGCAGATTCGAGGAGGGGCAATGCGCCACGCCGGTCTGCGTCTCCGCCAGCCGCCGGATTTCCTCATCATTGAAATAAATGCCATGCGCGTACCAGACATCCGGGCCCACCCAGCCGGTTTTCTCCATGTAAGCCAGCGGACGAAGACCCAGAGTCTTCTGGCAGAAGTCTTCCTCGTCGCGCGTCTCGCAAAGGTGCGTATGCAGGAAAACCTTCTTGGAGCGGGCATAGACCGCCGTCTCCGCGAGCAGTTCCGTGGTGACCGAAAAGGGCGAGCAGGGCGCCAGCACAATGCGGCACATGGAGAAGGGGTTCGGGTCGTGATATTTCGCGATCAGCCGGTCGCAGTCCTGAAGGATGTCCTCGGGGTTTTGCACCACGTCGTCCGGCGGCAGGCCGCCCGCCGAACGGCCCCGGCTCATGCTCCCCCGGGTGGGATGAAAGCGGACGCCCATCTCGCGGGCGGTGTCAATTTCCACATCAAGAAATTCCTGGGGGGCGGATGCGGGGAAGACGTAGAAGTGGTCCGTCGTGGTGGTGCATCCGGAGAGCAACAGCTCCCCCAGCCCGATGCGGGTGCTGATCTCTACCGCCTCGGGGTCCAGCTCGCGCCAAACCTCATAGAGGCCCACCAGCCAGTCAAAGAGCTTGGCGTTTTGCACCTTGGGAATGTTGCGGGTCAGCGTCTGGTAGAGGTGATGGTGGGTGTTGATGAAACCGGGATACACCACGCAATGGGCGCCATCGAGAACCTGCTCGCCGGGCTGGGGCGGCGCGTTCTGCACGGTCTTTTGTATGGACACGACCTTGCCGTCCTCCAGCAGGAGGTCCACCCCATGCAGAGGCGGTTCACCGTCCACCATGGTCACCAGCGTATGGATATTGACGATCCTGATCCGGGCCATCGCATGCTCCTTCCGCAAACCAACAGCATACCGCTTTTCACCACCCCCTGTAAAGCCACGGAAAAAGATTCCAAGACCGCCGATTCCACTCTTCCATCAGCCCCCCCATCCCGCTATAAACAGGCGTACTCATGAGCCAACGCATTCCATTTACGGAGCGCAAGACACCCTGGCGGGGCCTGCTGGACCTGGCCACAGGGCGTTATCCCGCCTATCTTTTTGGCGGGGAACTCGGCGCCTGGCTTCCGGCCTTTCATTTCCATGATGTAACCCGCGAATACCTGGCCCCCTATCTACAGCACCTTGCGGAGAACGGCTATCGCACGATCACCTCGGAGGCCATCGCGCAGTTCGTGCGCCAGGGCATCCATCCCGGGCCCCGCTCCGTCGCCCTTTGCTTCGATGATGCCTGGGCCAGCCTCTCCACGGTGGCCGCGCCGTTGCTGAAGCAGTACGGACTCCAAGCCATCACCTATGTCTCCCCGGCCCGGATCGCCGAACAGCCGGAGCCCGGTAACCCCTTTGCCACCTGGCCGGATTTGAAGGCCCTGCACGCCTCCGGGGGGGTGGATATTCAGGCGCATTCCAACCGCCATGCCATGGTCTTCTGCGCTCCAGAAATCACCGGGTTTGTTCAGCCCGGCTTTCAGCGTGATGTCCATTCCTATCCACTGATCCATGAAGAGGGCCGTCCGCGCTTTCTATCCCCCCGCGATCTGGGTGCGCCCCTGTATCTCCAGCGCTCCCGGCTGTCGGATGCGCGGGCCTATGACCACCCCGCCGCCCGCGAGGCTTGTTGCCGCCACGTGCAGGCGCAGGGCGGCGCCGCCTTCTTTGAACAGCCCGGCTGGGAACAGGTCTTGCGGGATATCGCGAAACAAGCCGGCGAAGGGCGCCAGGAAACCGCCGCCGAACGCGACGACGCCATCCTGGAGGAGTTGCGCGCCGCGCGCGAAATCTTGGGCGGCCAGCTCCGGATGGACGTGCGGCACATGTGCTTTCCCTGGGCCATCTGCGGCAAGGCCGCCGAACACGCCGTCCAGAAAGCCGGCTACGAGACGGCCTTTGCCGACCGCCTTTTTGGCGCGCGCGCGGTGCGCGCCGGCGACAACCCCTACCGGCTCATGCGCCTGAGGCATGAGTACATCTTCTGCCTTCCCGGACGCCCCCGGCGCACCTTCTTCTCGGCAAAAAACGCGCCCGCAACACCCCCCGGGGCCGCGTCCTCCGGCGCGCCCCGCATCTGCCTGCTGACCGGCTCCTTTTATCCTGTGGTCGGCGGCGGTGAAACCCATGCCCGCCTGCTCGCCGGGGAATTGCACAAGCGCGGGGCCGGGGTCTTTGTGCTCACGCGGCGCCGGCTCCGCGAGTCGCCCGTCCAGGAACGGCTCGACGGGTTCCGCGTTCTGCGCGTCCCGCCCTCCGGATTTGCGCGCTGGGGCAAGTACCTGATGCTTCCCTTCGCTTACCGCCAACTGATCCGCCACCGTGAGGAGTACGATCTGATTTATGTTTGTGGCCTTCGCGTGCTGGGCCTGGCCGGCCAGCTGGCAGCCCGCCGCCTCCATAAGCCCTGCGTGTTGCGGGCGGAAAGTTGCGGGGAGCTTTCCGGCGACTTCATCTGGAACAGCCCCGCCCCCGTCCGCACCGGCCTCCTGAAGGCCTTCCTGCGCCACCTGATCGCCTGGCGCAACCGCTTCTACCGGCAGGCCGATGCCTTTATCAGCATCAGCCGGGTCATTGACGAGGAGTTCGCCGCCTGCGGCATTCCGGAGGAGCGCAGAGTCCTGATCCATAACGCCTTTGATGCATCGGCTTTCCAGCCGGCCACGGAGGAGGAGAAAGCCGTTCTGCGAAAAAAGCTGGGCCTGCCCCAAGGCCCCCTCTTTGCCTATTCCGGAAAACTCAACCACGGCAAGGGCCTCCTCTTTCTCGCCTCGGTGTGGAAAATCTTCAGCGCCCGCCACCCCGAAGCGCACCTCCTGCTGATCGGCTCGGGAAAGAATCAGTTTTTGAGTTGCGAAAAGGAACTGCGCGCTTTCGTGGAGCGGGAAGGCCTGCAAAACAGCATGCATTTTACCGGCTATGTGCATCCCGTGACAGATCACCTGCGAGCCGCCGACTTCTTCGTGTTCCCCACGGAAAACGAGGCCCTCGGCATTGCCCTGCTGGAGGCGCTGGCCTGCGGACTTCCCTCGCTGGCCTCCCGGGTGGGTGGCATTCCGGACATCGTGGAGGATGGCGTTTCCGGACGCCTGGCGCCCGTCGGAGACCTGGAGGCCTGGCTCCGCGGCCTGGAAGAACTCCTGGCCAGGGGCGAGACGGTACGCCGATGGCCACAACAGGGCCTCGAAACCGTCCGTAAAAAATTCAGCCCAGACCGCGTGGTGGAGGAGCATTTGAAGCTCTTCGCCAGGGTGTGCGCGAAAACCGCGCCCCCGTGACGCGCCCAGGCGTCAGGAAACCAGCTCCCGCGCCAGCTCCAACAAGGTGGCGGGCGCCGCCAGCGGGCGCGAGGAAGCCCACGCCACGGAAGTACCCGGCCCCGTCCGCCCATGCGTCCCGCGAATGCGCGTGGCGTCCAGGCTCACACTCATCGGCGGCCAGCCAAAGAACAGCTCGCAGGGATCGTAGCCCGGCTTGTTGTGAATATCCACATGCGTGGCATAATCCGGTGCTGAACGCTTGTCCATCCACCACGGATACGCCAGCCAAAAGCCTTTCTCCGCCACCAGCACCAGCTCGCCCGCCCGGGCGTGCGCCAGGCCCGCCGCCCGCTTTTCCTCCGCGCCCAGGACGGCGGCGACCCCCGGCAAGGCCGACAGCACCGCGTGAACCCGAGGCACGTCCGCGGCGGAGGAAACCTGCACCTGCGCGATTTGATGATCCACCACGGCAAAGGCGTGGCTGGCAAAAAAATCCGGATAGAGCATGCCCCGGACCGTCCGGGTCTTGAAGAGCCCCGCCTCCCGCAAGGCGCGGTTCGGAAACACCGGGCCGCCAGCCACAGCCTCAATGGCGTAGTCGCCGAACACCACCACCTCATAGCCGGTTTCCGCCGCCGCTTTCCAAAGATTGGAAAGCAGGGTGTATGTTTTTTCCAAGGCTTGGAAGGCCTGCTGGCTCTCCGGTCCATGCCGCTGGAGGTCATAGTCCAGGTGCGGGAGATACGTCAGCAACAGATCGGGGCTCAACGCCGGATCGCGCAGGACAGCCTCCGTGGCGCGGGCAATCCATTCGCTGGACTTCGCCCCCGCCAGCGGCCCCCAGTAATGCATCAGGTTGAAGGGCCGGCCGATCTCCGCGCAAAGGCGCGCGTACAAATCCTCCGGCTGGCTGTAGCAATCCTGGATCATGCCCCCATGGTGCTTGTGAATCGGGCGTGGGGAGAGAATCAGGTCCGCGGCCTCCCCCAGGCTCTGTTGCCAAAACAACACACCCACCTTTCCTCCGCGCGCGCGAAGCCCCTCCCAAATACGGGGCCCCTCCACCAGGCGCGCCGACTGCTCCCAGAACAAAGGACGGGCCAGCGCGCGGCAAAAATACCCATTGCCCACGATGCCGTGTTCCGACGGCAACCGCCCCGTGCGCAGGGTGCCCTGCACGGAGCAGGTCAGGGCGGGGAAAATGCTTTCTGTCCGCTGAAAGTCCGGCAGGCCGGACGGCGGCCGCCGCCGCTGAACCAGATCCCACCCCAGCCCCGCCACCTGAATCACCAACCATTTTGTTTTCATAACGAAACTTTTAACCCCGAATGGACGCGAATCAACGAGAATAACACTTCCCCCATCCATTCTTGTTCGCGGTTATCGGCTCAGCTTGCATAAAACGCCCGGCACAGGAGACGGTTGGCCGGCCAGAGGGCCATCAGTGCCACCCCCGGCCCCAGCCCTCCACCGGCCAGGCAGAACGCCGCCTGGATAAACAGCAGATTGCTGATCAGAAGCCCGATCGTAGGAGGAAAAATCTGCGCCGCAAAATCCGCCTCGCGAATGTTCGACGGGGTCTCGGAAGACCAGCCTTCCTGTGCCGCGCGGGCCATCCGGGCGGGGTGCAAAATCAGCCGGTACGCCGCGCCCAAGCTGGAGAGCAGGGCGGCCAGCGCCGCGCCCAGAAACCCCAGCCAGGCGATGGCGTGCAAGGGCGGCGTGAAGGCCAGAAAGACAAAGAAGCCCGCCACCAGCACCCCCGCATGGAGGGAACGCAGGCGTCCCGTCTTCTCCGGCGTGGTTTCGTGCCGGGCCAGCTGCGTCACGGCGGCCACATACAGCCCCAGCGTCACCGCCGCCGCCAGCACCGGCGGCGAAAAGATAAATGCGGAGCCCGCCGCCGAGGCCCCCAACAGGAGGCTCAGCGAACGGCAGGCGCCCATGGCCAGCGGACCCAGGACGGGGATTCTTTTCAGCCCAAAGTTGTAGAGCAAAATCATCGCCATCAACGCCAGCCCGATCCGGCTGGACAAGGGACCCAGGACGGCACAACAAAGGGCGCCACACGCCATCAAGAGGGCGGCCGAAACAATCGCCGGCAGGCGGCCAATCCGCCCGCTGGGCAATGGGCGCCCCGGGCGTTCCGCCTGATCCACGCGCAGGTCCGCCACGTCATTCCAAACCAGCCCGGAGGCATACAAGGACAGGCTGGCCAGAACCGCCCACAAGGAGGAGAGGAGCACCCCCGCCCCACCCGCCAGCAGAAACCCCGCCAGGGGATCGCCGGGAACCGTCAGCAGATTCGGCAGGCGCAACAATTGGAGCCAGGCCCGCAACCTGGATGAAGCACAGGAAAAGGCCGTCATCCCTGCTCCATTCTCGATGCCTTAGCGGCCTTCATGGCATGCTCTCCTTTGAGTTGCGGCCCGGTGCCACACCCAGCGCCACCAAGGCATGATGCTCAGAAAAACTCCTATTTTTCGGCCCACTCATGGCTTCCTCCTTTTGGTGTGCCCATGATACTTCGCGCCCGCCAGCGAGTAAAGCATGTCGCGCAAAGCCGTGAAACGCGCCGCCCATCGTTCCAAAGGTTGGATTACTCGCGCGATAATCTCCCAACGCCCGGAGTCATCAGGTCGAACCCAGCCGCGAGGTGAAACGGCCATGCACCCCAGGCGGTGGACGTTTCGTTTTTACAGGTTTCACGATGAACCAACACGCGAACACCGTCAAACCGAACAGTGTATAGGTCGTTGTGAACACCCACTGCGGGGCGTCGAAGTAGACCAACTTGCTCAGCCAGTATCCAACGAAGGTGCCGGTGTATGCGATCTCTCCCGCGGCCCTGCGAAAACCGCTTTCCCAAACCGTGAGGGGACACACCATGCCTGCCCATGCTTGCACCGCTACGATCGCAATGGCGGCTACGTGAGCGACGCGAAACCCGCGGCGGCGCACCCACGCCCAACGTCGAAAGGCCCCTACCAGAATGCATCCTTGGCCCCCGACAACGAAGGCAATAAACAGGAAATGAACCACAAGAATACTATCTGCCAGTAGCGATTCCATGCTGTCCGTTGTCGAGCCCATCATCTTCCCCCCCCATTCGTTGCTCTTCCTATTCGTTGGAATCATCCCCCGGCCATAGGGTCGGCCGTAGGGACGGCCGTAGGGACAGGCATTTTTTTGCCTTCCCAAAGCGGACGCCCGCCCGCAACCCAAAGAAAAGAAATTTTTCACAGAAGATAACGAAGACAACGAAGAAGACAGAACCGATTCTTCTGCAATAACTTTGTTCCGATTCGGGCACCTGTCCGACAGGTGGCCGAATCGGAAATGGCCCCCTGCGGGCTTAGGGGGCAAAAAGTTCAGCCAAAACGCTTAAAACCTTCCCTTGCGTGGAAGGCGTGATCGTTCCAAGCTTCCTGGCCAATCTGGTTTTATCAATCGTTCTAATTTGATCCAGTATTATCTGGCCTGTTTTGCCCTGAAACGCACAGGTGACCCGGGTGGGATAGTCTCGAGTCTTCGTCGTCATCGGCGCGATCATCACGGTCGAAATGTGCTGGTTCATCTCGTCCGGTGATATGATCAAGCATGGCCACGTTTTTTTAATTTCATGACCGAACGCCGGGTCAAGCTTGATGAGGAAAACATCAAATCTCCTTACTTCCATTCCCACTCCTTGTCATCCCACGTATTCGCCGCCGTTTGATGGACCTCCAGCAGGCTGTCGTCTTTGAGCTGGGCCATTTTTTGAAAAGATGGAGCCCAGTTTTGTCTAGCATGATGGGCGGGCCGAATGACCAGCTCTTGGTTTATGACGTCCAGCTCGACTTCGCCGGTCAAGCCACATTGCTCCAGGATGGGTTTTGGGATTCGGATCCCCCGAGAATTGCCTATTCTCACAATGGTTGCATTCATAATTACAATGTAATCAC
>CAZFSE010000104.1:0-1696 GCA_964521805.1 uncultured Verrucomicrobiota bacterium | reverse complement strand
CCCCGAGAATTGCCTATTCTCACAATGGTTGCATTCATAATTACAATGTAATCACATTGGGCCGGCTTGTCAATCACCGCTTCTTTTCGTATTGGGGTGGAATTTCTATCTTTCCGTGCCTCTCATCCAAGCGAGTTACGAACCACATTCCAAAAAAAACAACACCCAGCGTTGCGATCAAGGCTCCGGTCCGCGCATACCAAGAACTGTTGATGGCCGTGAGTATCACGTGGATGGGTGACTGTTGCGCGACACGCAAGCCCAGCAGGTCCAAGGCACCGCTCCTTGCCTCCGTGGCGGACAGAAAGAGCCGAGCGCCGATGGATACGAGGATTAGCCCAACAACGAGCATCTTCTCGGATCTTCGCAATTTGAATGTCCGCCGATATCCCAGCGGGGGCTTGTCCTTCTTCCAGATATTCATGGATCTTTCGTCCACCGTCACGCCTCTCCGGATTCCGAACCCGCTACGGGTTCGGAATCCGGAGGAGGCGCCGGTGGAGCATGCATTCCGCCTTCGTTATTTAGACGCAATGAAATTCCCTTTCTAAAAATTCCACACCGGTCAGATAGGAATTACTCTGTTGTTTCAGAAATTCAATATTGACCCAGTACTGCTCAGGAAACCTTTTAAACTCCTGTGCCATTCTCTTCACTCCTGCAGGACATAAATAGGCTGGCGTATTAAGGCCTTTAATCCCCAATGACGGAATTCTTTCGTCGAAAAGGAGTTCAGGAACATCGACGCCAAACAATGTCTTCACCGCCTTGTTTGACAACTGTATGAAATATGGAATTCTTACCACTTTGTAACCCAATGACTGATATGTCGTAGCGAGGTCCGCGTCTTTCTGCACTTTGTCTGGCTTTGTATAATGCTGTAGACCATCAAACTCGACGATCAACTTCAATTGCTCACTTCTGTAGTCCGGTCTACTTCTAATTGTGTGCCCAGCAACTTCACCCAGGGCCCTGTCATGCACCCAGTCCTTGACCGTTGGGAATATTACCGCCAAATACTCTTCAAGGCCCGTTCTGTGTAACCCTGTGTCTTTATCAATGCCAGCTTTTTGAGCCGCACTTGATGTTTCGCGTAGGAATCCCCATTTGTTCATATGTGTATCATCTGAATGCACTTGTCTTTCAGCCCAACAAGCTAGTGACCTGTTTCCTGCCATCCTTACTGTTCCGTGCTTCTTGACGCAATTCCTTGTTTTCTAAGGGCTAGGGTAGCGGCTCATCCTTCAGGGCACAAGAGCCTTTTCGGGTATGAAAACCATGGCGGAAAAGGGAAAAACGGCCTGGACACCGCGCCGCACGCACCCCAAAGAAAAGAGATTTTTCACAGAAGATAACGAAGACAACGAAGAAGAAAGAAGACAGAACCGATTCTTCTGCAATAACTTTGTTAGCTTCGTTACCTTCTGTGAAAAATCTTTTCTTCCGCGCGTTATTTGTCGCCGATTCGGGTTGATAAGGATGCCGATACCGATGGCGACTCCGCTTTTTTCCATCCGTTCGCCGGCCCTACGAAGACATCTTTATTTGCCCTCATCCTTGACGAAGAGCGCTTTCAGAGTATCTTCGCGGGATTGTCGAATGGACGGCAACCACAACAAGGAGAAAAAAATGGGCATGATCAAGGAATTCAAGGAATTTGCCATGCGGGGCAACGTGATGGACATGGCGGTGGGCA
>CAZFSE010000103.1:0-15731 GCA_964521805.1 uncultured Verrucomicrobiota bacterium | reverse complement strand
ACACTGTACCAGCCGACCGCCATCCGGATTGGATTGTTGACGGATTCGCAAAGCACATCCAGATACGGCTTGTCCTTGGCGCGCACGGGCGGGACGTTGTAGATCAAGCCCATGATCCAAAGAGAAAGGCAGGAGACAAGCAACCCGGTGTTAAGGGTCCAGGCAAGCCCAAAGCCTGCCAAGGCCAGCAACAGCCATTCCCAATAGGCCCACTTGATATTGACGCGGCCCGAGGGGATGGGGCGGAGCCGTTTGTCCGGGTGATGCGCGTCGCTGGGCGCATCCAGGATTTCGTTCAAGACGTAATTGCTGGAGGCCACCAGGCAGACACAAATCAGGCCGAGCAAAGCCCCCTTCCAATAGTCGGCCGGAAGGCTGTCCCCGCAGAAAAAGAGTGCCAGCAGGATGCCTGGCATCACAAAGATATTTTTAAACCAGTACCCCGGCCTTGCTATTCGAATGTAGTCCAAACTTTTCATGCCTGCTCAACCAAAAACGGTGTACTTTATCACAGTCTTTGCGAAAAGGTCACGTTTTCGATTGGACGAATGGGTCTTTTCTGGAAAGCGGTTGTATCCCCTGCCCACCCGCAGGGTGCGTGTCACTTGGAATTCTATCCATCCCCAAGAAGACGAAGAAGAAACCCCACGGATGCGGAGAAGAATGAAGATCACACTTTGCCCCCTCGCGCGGATGCTCTCTTCCCGACACCACCAGGTTCATATCGAGAATCCGTGACGGGCATGACTATCCAGAACCCGGACTTTATGTCTGTGTGGCATGTCAAGAAGGTCGCCGGGAACAATGAACAGTGGGTGTGGCATCCCTACAAAGTTGATTTGCCAGCAAGCAAATCCACGGTACGGTGTACCGCCGCCCGTGATTTGCGTCGTTCGCCGTCCGCTACGGACGCCTAATATGCCAGCGGCCTTGCGCTGGGTCAAACCGGCATATCGCAAAGAAAATCGGACTTGGCCGTGAGAGCCTCTATAAAACCTTATCCCGAGAAGGAAACCCAGAGCTTACCACGGTTCTGAAAGTCTTCGATGCGGTCGGATTAAAGCTCAAAGCCGTTCCTGGATGACACAGACTACTGGAAGGAGATGGAGAAGAACCGGATCGGGAATCTGCTGGCCGAGAGCGTCTTGACGGAATGACCGGTATTCTGTACGCTTCTGTACAGATTGGAGTTCCATCATGACAACCGTAACAGTGACCGAATTCAGAAGCCACGCGTCGGGCATGCTGACCCAAGTCGAACACGGGGAAACCTTGGTCGTTCTGCGCCATGGCCGCCCCATTGCCGAGATCTTCCCCGCCGCGCGTGAGGGCGACACACAGCCATCCTGGAAGAAACCCGCCCTGCGCCTCACGGCGAAAGGGGCCGCTCTCTCGTCGGCCATTCTGGGGGATCGAACCCGGTGAAGGCCTATCTCGACTCCTCTTCGTTCGCAAAGCGGTTCGTTGAAGAGGACGGCAGTGACAACGTCGAGACCACCTGCTCCCAGGCCTCAGAACTGGGCCTCAGCGTACTCTGTGTTCCCGAAGTCATGTCCGCACTCAATCGAAGGAAGCGGGAGCACACCCTCACAGCCGTTCAATATGGCGAGGCGAAGCGGCGCCTGCTGGATGATGTCCGCGATGCGGTCATCATCAACCTCACGGCTTCGGTCATCGGAACCGCCATCCGCATTCTGGAGACAAGCCCCGTTCGCGCCATGGATGCACTGCATATAGCCTGTGCGCTTGAATGGGGTGCGGATGTATTTGCATCTTCGGACGACCGCCAACTGAAGGCCGCCAAGAAGGCGGGGCTCAAAACAAAACAGATCTGAACGGCCAACATCCGCCTGGAGACGGCGTGAAGGAGCTGGAAGAGAAAACACGGAGGCGTCAGATCAGTTCCGCGAAGATGGAATCGCTGACAAAGAGGCCTTGTTCGGTGAGGCGGAGGCGGTCATTTTTTTCCTCCAGCAGGTTGAGCTGGCACAGCCAGTCAATGCGTTCGCCGGCCAGTTGCCGGTAGTCGAAGCCGGTGTCTTTTTTGAAGAAGCCGCGGTCCACGCCATCACAGCGGCGCAGGCTCATGACCAGCGTCTCCCGGGCCTTGGCCTTGGGATCCAGCTTTTCCTCGAACTCGCGCGGAGAATCCTTGTCCTGCAGGGCGGCGCAGTAGGAGGACAAACTGCGCACATTGCCGTAGCGGCGGCCCTTCCAATGCGAGTGGGCGGCAGGTCCGCACCCGATGTATTCCCCGCCGCTCCAGTACAGCAGATTATGGCGGCACTCGCGGCCGTGCCGGGCAAAGTTGGAAATCTCGTACTGCCGCAATCCGGCGCAGTTGAGGGCGTCGCGGATGAGATTGTACTGGTCCAATTCCTCCTCGTCGGCCACTTCCAAGATCTCCGCCCGGTTGCGGAGTTCCGTCAGCGGCGTGCCCTCCTCAAAGACGAGGCAGTAGCAGGAAACATGTTCGGGCGCCAGCTGGATGACCTTGGCCAGGTCGCGGGCCAGCGTGTCGCGGCTGGCGCCGGGTATGCCGTAAATCAGGTCCACACCCACGTTGGAAAAGCCCGTCGCACGAAGCAGATGAAACGCCTGAACCCCTTCCTCAGCTGAATGCATCCGGCCCAGAAAGGCCAGGTTGCCGGCATCAAAGGATTGCAGGCCGAGGGAAACGCGATTGACCCCCGCGGAGGCCATGCACACCGCCTTTTGGGGTGTCAGGGTGCAGGGATTGACCTCCAGGGTCCATTCCTGGACATGGTAGAGATCCACCGCGCGGCTGATCATGGAAAGCAGGCGCGCCAGATCCGCCTCCGCCAGCGAGGAGGGCGTGCCCCCGCCCACAAAGATGGTTTCCGGGCGAAAGCCGGCGGGCAAGCCGGCCAATTCCTTTTCCAGCCCCTCCAGAAATACGGCTTGGTGGCCCTCGGTACAGGGAATCGAATAAAAGTCGCAGTACGCGCATTTGCGCACGCAGAACGGGACGTGAATGTAGAGTCCAGGACCTTTTTTCATTTCATCGTCTGAGCTGTGTTCCCCCGCTTCACCACGGGCGATCCCCTCTGGACGACTATGCTTACCCCTCAACCAATCCCACGTGAAGGGCACGGCTTAACTTTCCAGGCCAATGGAAAACATCCGCTCCAGGTCGTGCTTGGAGAAGACGCGAAATGAAATCAGCGTTTCGGAATGGGTAATGCCCCCGATGCCCAGCAGGCGGCGGGTCACGATGTCCGCGAGCAGGTCGTTGTTTTCAACACGAACGACGGCGGCCAGGTCGTACCGTCCCGCCACGGAGTAGACCTCCGTGACGCCGTCCAAGCCCGCCATCTTCTCAGCGACCTCATTGACCTTTGTGCGTTCCACATTCAACAGGACCAGCGCGGTGACCATAGCAACCTCCACGATTAAGTTGGGGGCATGCTACCCCCGCGGCGGGCCAGGTTCAACCTTTATCCCCGCACAAATATCCGTGACAACAGGGAGGCAATGAATTACATACAGACGACAGCCGGAGGCGCTTGCGGTGCGCGCCCTTAACACTCTCAACCGGCCAAGGAAAGGACACATGGCGCAGACGAAGAAGGTCCCGGAGTGGAATTTTTGCGACGTAAAGGAAGAACAGACGCCCACGGGGGTTTTTACCTCCCGGGGTTCATCGGCCGCTGACCGGCTCTATTATCCCCTGTTCAACGAGGCGGGCATGCTCTCCTGGGTGACGCCCCGGCTTCAGGGCGGCCCCATGACCAGCCACAACGAATACCTGGGCTTCCCGCTGACCGCGGAAGATCTGCCGCACCATCTCGCGCACCGCGGATTCTGGCTGGCCGAAAAAGGGCGCGAGCCCTTTGCCCTCGGAATCTGCGCACGAACCCTTCTGCCGGGGGAGGGCCACGATGAGGAAATCGCCGCCGGCCCCGGCTGGTTCAGCCTGTCCAAGAAGGATCCAGAGGGCCGGTTCACCGTGCGGGCCACGCTCTGGTGCCCCGCCGACCTGAAGGAAAAGGTGGAACTCTTTCGCATCGAGGTGGCCAATCACACCCGCAAATCCCTGCGGCTGATCCCGTATGCGGCGATCCCGGTATTTGCCCGCTCGGCGGACAACGTTCGCGATCACCGCCATGTCTCCGCGCTGTTGCACCGGGTGCAACTCTCCGCCTTTGGCGTGGACGCCTGCCCCACCATGACCTTTGACGAGCGCGGCCACAAGCTCAACCAGATGCACTATGCCGTGCAGGCGCTGGGCCCGCGGGGCGCCCAGCCAGAGGGACTCTGGCCCACGCAGGACTCCTTTCTGGGCGAGGGCGGAACCTACGCGGCGCCCGCCGCCGTCTGGAAACAGGCCTCCGCCCCCCGGCTGAGCAACGCGCAAATCCAGGGCCGCGAAGTGGCCGCCGCCTTCCGGTTCAGCACGCTGGCCTTGAAGCCCGGCGCCACGGCGGAATTTCTGGTGCTCTCCACCATCTCCGATTCCACGGCCTGCGCCCGGCGCTGTCTGCGATGGGCCCGGAAACCGGGGGCGGCCGCCCGCTCGCTGGAAAAGACCAAAGCCTGCTGGCAGGAACGCAATCAACGCATTTCCTTCGGCCTGCCGGATGCGCAACTGAACAACTGGCTGGCCTGGGTCAATTTTCAGCCGATCCTGCGCCGCCATTACGGCAATTCCTATCTGCCCCAATTCGATTATGGGCGCGGCGGAAAGGGCTGGCGCGACCTCTGGCAGGATTGCCTGGCGCTCCTCCTCTCCGATCCCGAATCGGTCCGGCCCCTGCTGTTGCAAAATTTTGGCGGCGTGCGGATGGACGGCTCCAATGCCACCATCATTGGCAAGGGCGGCCTGTTCATTGCGGACCGCAACAACATCCCCCGCACCTGGATGGACCATGGGTGCTGGCCGGCCTACACCACCCTGCTCTATGTGGACCAAACCGGTGATGCGGGATTCCTGCTCGAGGAACGCGAATACTTCCGCGACCCGCAACTCTTTCGGTGCCGCCGCCGGGACGACGCCTGGACGCCCAAGTACGGCTTCAACCTGCGCACCCACGCGGGCAAGGTGTACCGCGGCACCATCCTGGAGCATATGCTGGTGCAAAATCTCTCGGCTTTTTTCAACGTGGGCGATCACAATCTCTGCCGGCTGGAAGGCGCCGACTGGAACGATGGACTGGACATGGCGGAACACCGCGGAGAATCCGTGGCCTTCAGCGCGTTTTATGCCTGGAACCTCGACCGCCTGGCGGAGTCCGTGCGCCTGCTGGCGCGGCGCGGCCACAAAACCATCGAACTCGCGCGCGAGATGGAATTGCTCCTGGACCGCCTGCCCGGCTCCAAGCCGGTGAATTATGCATCCCCCAAGGCCAAGGCCCGGCAATTGGATGAGTATCTGCGCATCATCGCCGCCGATGTCTCCGGGCAAAAGCTGAGCATCCGAACCGATGACCTGGTGGCGGATTTGCAGGCCAAAAGCCGCGACCTCACGGCCCGCATCCGTCAGCAGGAATGGGTGCGCGCCGGAAAAAAACTGGCCTTCTTCAATGGGTACTACGATGACGAGGGGCGGCGGGTCGAAGGGCTTTGCGGCAGGGACATCCGCATGACGCTGACCGGCCAGGTCTTTCCCGTCATGGCCGGCATTGCCACGGACGAGCAGGTGGACGCCGTGGTGGAATCCATCAACCAGCTGTTAAAGGACCCGGCTTCCGGCGGGGTGCGGCTGAACACGGACTTTGGCGGCATCCAGCCGTCGATGGGCCGGGCCTTTTCCTTTGCCTACGGCGAAAAGGAAAACGGCGCGATCTTCAGCCACATGGTCGTCATGTACGCCTTTGCCCTTTACCTGCGGAGGCGCCCGGAACAGGCGCGCAAGGTGTGGGGCTCGCTCTACAAGCTGGCGGTGGCGCCGGCGGCCAGAATCTTCCCCTGCATCCCGGAATACTTCAATGCGGAAAATCGGGGCCTCTACACCTACCTGACCGGGTCTGCTTCCTGGCTGATCTACCTTCTGCTGACCCAGGCCTTTGGCTTGCGCGGCGAGGCGGGCGACCTGGTGATTGATCCCCAGCTGACGCCCCAGGATTTCGACCGCGATGGGGCGGCCCGCCTGGTCTTCCCCTTTGCCGGTTTGCGCCTGGACGTGACCCTTGTGAATCTCCGGCGGCACAGCGCCGGGAAATACCTGGTTCGGGGAATCTCGCTCAATGACCGGGCCCTTCCCTTTGAGCCCCGCATCGAGGGAGGCGCACGTGTGAACCGAAAGATCTTGCTGGATTTTGCGCGCGGACGCCCGTGCTCCTTGACGGTTCACCTGTAAAGACACAAGAACAAGCCTTGTAGTTTGCCCTGTTATGTTTAGAATGTCGTCAGTTTGATCAGGAGGAGTATGATGAAACCCTTAATGTCTGACAGTGAGATCCGCCCCATCGTCCAAAGCACCCACGGCGCCCCCTATTCCCTGCTGGGCATGCATGAAACCGGCGAATCCAATCCCGGTGTGGTCATCCGCTCTTTTCAACCTTACGCGGAACAGGTGGACGTGATTGAAAAATCCACAGGCAACGCCTTGCCCATGAACCGAATCCATCAGGACGGCCTCTATGAGCTGTTTCTGCCGGGGCGCTCTCGTTTCTCCTATCACCTGCGCATGAAGGCGCACGACCACCAGTGGGAGCTGGAAGATCCGTACCGCTTCCCCCTTCAAATCAGCGATTTTGACTTGTACCTCTTCGGCGAAGGCACCCACTACCGAACCTACCTGAAGATGGGTGCGCATCCGATGACGATTGACGGCATCCAGGGCGTGCATTTCGCGGTCTGGGCGCCCAACGCCATTCGCGTCAGCGTGATCGGCTGGTTCAACCGCTGGGATGGACGCCACCACCCCATGCAGAACCGGGGCAGTTCCGGCCTGTGGGAAATTTTCATCCCCTCCCTCCAGCCCGGCGACTTGTACAAGTTTGAGATCAAGGGACAGGACGGGTTTTTGGGGCAAAAGGCGGATCCCTACGCCTTCGCCTCCGAACTGCGCCCACGCTCGGCCTCAGTGGTCTGGGATCTGGAAAAATACCAGTGGAACGACAGCGACTGGATGGACCGGCGCCGTGCCACCAACTGGCACGAAAAGCCCATCTCCGTGTACGAGGTTCACCTGGGCTCCTGGCGGCGCGTGCCCAGTGAGTACAACCGGAACCTGACCTACCGCGAGCTGGCGGACACCCTGCTCCCCTACGTCAAGAACCTGGGCTATA
The DNA here is from genome assembly GCA_964521805.1 of uncultured Verrucomicrobiota bacterium. Taxonomy (GTDB): domain Bacteria; phylum Verrucomicrobiota; class Kiritimatiellia; order CAIQIC01; family GWF2-57-35; genus CAZFSE01. Next base: position 8,478 of record CAZFSE010000103.1, on the reverse strand, counting down.
CCCACATCGAGATGCTCCCCATTTCCGAGCATCCCTTCGATGGCTCCTGGGGCTACCAGACCATCGGCTACTACGCCCCCACGTCGCGCTTCGGCACGCCGGACGACTTCCGCTACTTCGTGGACCGCTGTCACCAGGAAGGCATCGGCGTCATTCTGGACTGGGTGCCCGCCCACTTCCCGAAGGATGGGCACGGGCTGGCCTATTTCGATGGCACGCATCTCTACGAGCACGCGGACCCCCGCAAGGGCGAACACAAGGACTGGGGCACCCTGATCTTTAACTACGGGCGCAACGAGGTCCGCACCTTCCTGCTGTCCAATGCCATGTACCTCGCCGAGGTCTTCCATGTGGATGGCCTGCGCGTGGATGCCGTCGCCAGCATGCTCTATCTCGACTACTCCCGCAAGGAAGGCGAATGGATTCCCAACCAGTACGGCGGACGCGAAAATCTCGAGGCCGTCAGCTTCTTGAAGAAATTCAATGAGATCGTCCACCAGGATTATCCCGGATTCCTGACCTTTGCCGAGGAATCCACCGCCTGGCCCATGGTCTCCCGCCCCACCTACCTCGGCGGCCTGGGCTTCGATTTCAAGTGGAACATGGGCTGGATGCACGACACGCTCGAATACATCAGCAAGGAACCCGTCTACCGAAAGTTCCACCACCACGAAATCACGTTCTCGATGATCTATGCCTTCAGCGAGAATTTTATCCTGCCCTTCTCGCACGATGAGGTGGTGCATGGCAAGGGCTCAATGCTCAGCAAGATGCCCGGCGACATGTGGCAGCAGTTTGCCAACCTCCGCCTGCTCTACGCCTACATGTGCGCGCACCCCGGCAAGAAACTGCTGTTCATGGGCAGTGAGTTCGGCCAATGGCGCGAATGGAACCACCACGAAAGCCTCGACTGGCACCTGCTTCAATACGAGTCCCACCAGAAGCTCTCTCAACTGGTCGGCGAGCTCAACCGCCTCTATCGCGATAATCTGGCCCTGCACCAGGTGGACTTCTCCTGGGAAGGCTTCGAGTGGATTGACCTGCACGACTGGGAGCAGAGCATCCTCTCCTTTATCCGCCGTGGCAAAGATCCGCAGGATACCATCGTCTGCGTGTTCAACTTCACGCCGGTGCCCCGCCACCAATACCGTGTCGGGACCACCCTCCCGGGCGCCTATGAGCAGATTCTCAATACGGACTCCGATCTCTTCGGCGGAAGCAACGTCCAGAACCCGCACATCATCAACAGCGAGAATGTGGCGTGGCAGGGCAAGTATCATTCGATCCCATTGACCCTGCCTCCACTCGGCGCCGTGTTCTACCGGTACATCAAGCCTCAATGACATGAATGCGCGCGGATGGTGGATGTTTCGTGTGGGGCTGATGGCTCTGGCGGGCGGCCTGCTGGCAGGATGCGGCGCCGTGCGCCGGGGCGCAGGCTCCATGATGGCGGATTCCGCCACGGACCTGGCCCAGTCCCTCCAGAGGCAGGACGACCTCCAGCTGGTCAAGGACGGCGCGCCCGCCTACCTGCTCCTGCTCGATGGCCTGGCCGAGTCCTCGGAAAACCCCAAGGTTCTGCTGGCCGCTTCCAGCGCCCAGATTGCCTACGCCTCCGCCTTTTTTGACAAGGCCGAGGCGGACCGCGCACGAAAAATGTACGCCAAGGCCCGCGATTACGGACGAAAGGTTCTCTGCCGCAACAAGGCTTTCCAGAAGGCCCAATCCGCCCCGGTGGATGAATTCACCGCCGTGCTCTCCACCTTTCGCAAGGAGGACGTGCCCGCGCTCTACCTCACGGCCAATGCCTGGACCGGGTGGATTCTCAACTCGCCGGGTGACGTGGAGGCGCTGGCCCAATTTCCCCGGCCCGTCGCGCTCATGCAACGCGTCCTGGAGCTGGACCCTGAATACCAGCACGGCGGGGCCGACCTCTTTTTTGGCATCTACTATGCCGCCCAGCCGCGCGGCGCGGGACGCAATCTGGAAAAATCCAGGGCCCATTTCGAGAAGGCCATCGCCCTCGCCGGGCCGGACATCCTCCTGCCTCGCGTCCTCTTCGCGGAATTCTATGCCCGCTATGCCTTTGATGCCGCCCTCTTTGACCAAACCCTCCATGAGGTGTTATCTTCTTCTGAAGGGGGCGCGCCAGATTTCCGGCTGATGAACGAAGCGGCCCGGCTCCGGGCGCGCCATTTACTGGAAAAGAAGGATGAGTTTTTCTGACCCGCCTCCGCGGGCAAAAGGATGAACAGCATATGAAGAACACTGCATGGGTTGGATGGCTGTGGCTGGCCCTGGCCTGCGCGCCTCTGGCCGGACAGGGCGCTCCTGTCACGCTTAAATTCGCGACGCTTGCCCCCGAAGGAAGCGCCTGGGTCAATGTGTTTGAGGAGGGCCGCCAGGAAGTTCTCAAGGCGACGGGCGGCGAGGTGCAACTCCGCCTCTATCCCGGCGGAGTCCTCGGTGAAGAAAAGGACGTCCTCTTCAAGATCAAGGCCGGACAGGTGGATGGCGCAGGGTTCATCGGCTACGGCATCGGGCGCATCTGCCCCGATGCGCGCGCGCTCATGCTCCCTCTCCTCTTCCAGGATTATGAGGAGGTGGATGCCGTGTTCACCCACATGACCCCCTACCTCAATGAACATTGCCTGGCCAACGACTTTGTCGCCCTGGGCTGGACGGAGGTCGGGTTCAGCTACCTCTACAGCACCCAGCCCGTCCGAAGCCTCCGCGATCTGCAAGGCGCCAAGCCGTGGTCCGTTCCCAACGACCAGATGCTCTCAGAGCTGTTCAAGGCGGGACAAATCAGCGCCATCCCCGTGCCGGTCAGCGACGTGCTGACCGCGCTTCAAACCGGCCTGATTCAAACCACCTTCTCCCCGGCCCTCGCCGCCGTTGCCATGCAATGGTACACCAAGGTGAAGGTTCGCAATGACCTGCGCGTTTCCTACGCCTTCGGCGGCCTGTGCATCTCCAAAAAGGCCTGGGAACGTGTGCCCGAAGCTCATCGCGCGGTGGTGCAGGAGATTTGCCGCAGGAAGATGTCGTCGCTTTCCGCGCAGGTTCGCAAAAGCAACGAGGATGCGCTTCGGGTCATTGCGAATAGCGGAGTGGAAACGGTGACGTCCTCCCCGGAAGAGGTTCTGCAATTCCAGTCCGTGCGCGATGAAGCCCTGAAGGCCCTCCGCGACGTGGTGTTCTCCGGAAAAGCCATGGACATGGTTCAACAACAGCTCGATACATTCCGCCGCACACGCCCCGCAGAAGCCCATGCGCCCTGAATGGCTCAATAGACTGGCCGCCCTGGCCGCGCTTTGGCGGTTGCTGGAGACCGCCGTGCTGGCCCTGCTCGTCTGCGGCATGGTGCTCCTGGCCGCCCTGCAGATTCTTTTGCGCAACTTCTTCAACACCGGCTTTTCCTGGGCAGATCCCCTGCTGGGAGTCGGCCTGCTCTGGCTGACCATGATCGGGGCCCTGGTGGCCACCGGCGCGCGCAAACACATCAACATTGATCTGGTTTCCCAAGTCCTGCCCAAACGCTGGAGACGCTTTGTCATCGCACCGGCCGATCTATTTGCCAGCGTCGTCTGCGGGTGGCTGGGCGTGGCCGCGCTCCGCTTTGTGGAATTTCAAAAAGAGCTGGAGCCCTCCGCGATTCTGGATATTCCCCTCTGGAAATATGACCTCGTCATTCCCGTCTGCCTGTTTCTGATGTCAGCCCGCTTCTTGATCCAATCCGTCGTTTCCTGGCAGGGACGCCCCGCTCCGGAGACGCTGTCATGATGCTGGCCGCCCTCATTACGTTTGGCTTGGTCGGCGCGGCCATCTTCGCCGTGTTCGGCGCGCTGGCCCTGCTGGCCTATCATTCCGCCGGTCTGGATGCCGCGCTCATCATCTCCGAGCTGGCGCGCCTGGCCACCATGCCCCTGCTTCGCGCCCTGCCCATGTTTGCGCTCGCCGGCTATGTCCTGGCGGAAAGCAAGGCCTCCGAGCGATTGCTGAGAGTCTCACGGGCATTTTTAGGATGGTTGCCCGGCGGCCTGCCGGGCGTAACCCTGGTGGCCTGCACCCTGCTGACGGCCTTCACCGGCGCGTCCGGCGTCACCATCGTGGCACTCGGCGGGCTCCTCCTGCCCGCCCTGATGAAGGAAGGTTACCACGAGCGCTTCTCCCTGGGGCTCGTCACCAGCGGCGGCAACATGGGCGTGCTGTTCGTTCCCAGCCTGCCCCTCATTCTCTATGGCGTCATCGCCAATCCGATTTCCTCCGAGGTGACCATTGACGCGCTCTTCAAGGCCGCCCTCCTGCCGGGCCTGCTCAGCCTGGCCGCGCTGGCCCTGTATGGCGCGTTCTGGGCCCGCCGACACGCGATCCCCCGCACCCCCTTTTCCCTGCATGAACTGCTCGCCTCCCTCTGGGCCGCCCGCTGGGAAATCCCCCTGCCCCTGGTCGTCCTGGGGGGCATCTACAGCGGGAAGCTCGCGATCAGCGAGGCGGCTGTGATGACCGCCGCCTACACCCTGGTCGTCGAGTGCCTTGTCTACCGCGAAATCGGATGGAAAAAACTGGCCGCCATCATCCGCGACAGCATGGTGCTCGTGGGCGGCGTTCTGCTGATTCTCGGCATGGGCATGGCCATCACCAACTACCTCGTGGACCAGGAAGTCCCCATGAAAATCCTGGAGGCCGTGAAGGTCCATATTCACAGCCCCCTGGCGTTCCTGCTGATGGTGAACCTGTTCCTCCTGCTCGTGGGATGCGTGATGGACATCTATACCGCCATCATCGTCATCGTCCCCTTGCTCCTGCCGCTGTCGCTGGAATACGGCGTGCATCCCGTTCATATGGGCATCATCTTTCTGGCCAACCTGGCCATCGGCTACAGCACCCCGCCCGTCGGCATGAACCTCTTCATCGCCAGCCTCCGGTTCAACCGCCCCATCCTCACCCTCGCCCGCGCCTCCATCCCCTTCATGCTGGTCCTCCTGGCGCTCCTCGCCCTCATCACCTATGTCCCCGCCCTGTCCCTGTTCCTCCTGCGCTGACCAGTCTCTCCACCTGCGAGTCCCCGAGCCACTCCCTTTTATCTGACCGCCCGCACCCGGTAGAAGCCACGTGGCAAGCCGGATGGAAAGGCCTTCTCATTGGTAATCGCTGTCGGCGGCAGGTTGGTGGCGAGGACCACCCATAGACTATCGTCCTCGGCGCCTTCGCTCCACTCCAGGTATTGCACCACGCCCGTGCCCCCCGCCCAGCGCACGTTGTCGCCCAGCTCCCCTATCCATTGCATCCGCAGGAAGGAGTCGCTGTTGGTCGGGCTCGTGTCGGCCCCAAATTCATCACCCGTCGGCGTGCCGTCCCCATCCTGGTCCAGGACCACCTCTTCCTCGAAGTTGCTGGTGATGCCATAGTCCGCCAGCCACCATTCCGGGGTCGGCTTGTTGGTCGTCCAATTCGCCGTGAAATTTGCCGCCACCCACTTGGGCGCATCCATCACCAGGTCCAAGGGATTGACCAGCGCCGCCACGCTTCCGCTCCAGTTGGTGAAGTGATAATACAGGTCCGCCGTGGCCGTGATCTGGGTCGTCACGCCCAGCGCGACCCACCCATTTCCACCGTCCACCGTCCCATGATCCCCCGCCGTGACCGACAGCCAGTAGTTCGTCGTCCACAGCCACGTCAGCGTGGCGTCGTTCGTCACGACCATCAGGAATTGCGTCACGGCCCCGCTCGCGGGCTCATTGCCGGCCAGGCCCCATCCGGCACAAACATATTGCGTTGTGTCCTGCGTGTCGGGGCTGATGGCGACATTGGTGATCGTGCTCAGGAAATAGTAAGGATGCGCGCCCACCGCCGGATGGACCGTGCCATGCGCCGATTGCACGGTCAGCGTGTGCAGGGAAAAGCGGTGCGTGGACTGCCCCGTTCGCCGGACATCGCCCTGCGCCATGGGCCAAGGACTGGCCGCCAGCCCGCCCGTGGGCCATGTATTCCCATACAGCGCGAACACCCAGCCGCCGTAGGTTCCCACATACACCAGGCCATTTGTATCCACGGCAGGCGTGGAGCGCCCGATGGAAATCCCGAATCCCAGATCCCATTGGAATTGTGGCACGCCGTCCGCCCCCACCGCCAGGAAGTACCGGTTGCTTCCCGTTCCCACATAGACGGTGCCATCCAGGCCCACGGCAGGCCCTGATTGCTGGAAGCCGCCGGGCAGTTGGACCACCCAGTTGGTCGTCCCATTCCAGCCGAAGGAAAACAGGCGTCCGTCTATCGTGGCTTGATAGATTTCTCCGCGCGGCCCAACGACCGGCGCGGAATAGTCTATATTGCCGCCGGTGTTCCATTGCCGCACCATCGAGCCGTCCAGGCCGATCTCGTACACAGTTCCGCCAAACGTGGAAGCCAGCAAGGTGCCATTCTGGGTCAGCGCGGGAGGCCCCTTGATGGCGCTGTCCAGCGCCTGGGTCCAAAGCCCGGCGCCCGAGGCCGAAATGGCATAGAGATTCCCGTTATCCCGGCCCCAATACACGGTCCCATTGCCATCCACCACCGGTGCGGATTCCATGAACGAGCCGCCGATGGTGTTGAAGAACCACTGCGTGGCGCCGGTCGCCGCGTCCAGCGCATGCATGCGGTAATCGAACAGGGGGGCATACAAGATTCCATTGGCACCCAGCGACGGCGAACCGCGGGTGATCCCCGCGAATTGGTTGGTGTATGCCCAGTTGGTTCCGCCGGTCGCGGGATCAAAGGAGAACACCCGATTGGAAGCCATCGCATAGAGGGTCCCATCCGGCCCGATCAGCGGAGATCCATACAGGCGTCCCGGCAACGCCCAAACGCGGCTGGTGGTTCCATCCAACCGCAGGCCGTAGAGCCGGCTGTCGGCTCCTCCGGCATAGACCACGCCATCATCCGCGATCGCGGGCGGCGAATAGACGTCCGCCCCCGGCCCCAAATACCACTTCCGCCGGATGCGCGTATCCGTGGCCCGCAAGGTGTAGGCGCCGGCGGTGTCGCGGTTGTAGGCCCCGACTTTCACAAAATAATCCCCGGGCGTCTCGACGAAATACTCGATGCGCGACCCGCCGCCAGACCCGCTGTTCAAGTCGGACGCCAGCTCTGTTGTTCCATCGGTGTCCAGCAAGGTCATGTACGTTTCGAGGCCGAAGGCCAGATCCTTGGTTTCAAACACATAATACCGAAGCCCCTGCAAGGACACGCGAACAAAGTCCATGTCATTGGTGGTATGAAGTGTTCGATCGGACTGCGGCGCATCCACCGGCAGGACGGTGGCCTGCGTGTACACATTGTCCGGCTCATACCCGTCAGCCGTGAGCGCACCCAGGTCCACGAGGACAATCTGATAGGTTCCCGTGCCGCCGTTATAATCCACCACGTGGGCGTAGTAAGATCCCGCCTGCAAGACCATCTGTGTAAGGACCTCATCCGCCCCGGGCCCGCCCATATCCGCGCTGGCCACGAGATTGCTTCCGGCATCCAGCAGTTCCAGGGTGAGGTCCAGCGACTCCGCCACATTCGTGGCGCGGAGGGAGTACAGATGATACGCCTCGGCGTCAAACCGGATATAATCCTGGTCGCCCATCCAATGAATACTGCGCGATTGGGAGGCGTTGACCACAATGTTGGAAGCGCGGTCCATCGTGTCGTCTATTTCATAGGCATCCCCAAGGGCCTCGCCCAGATCGTTCACCAGGACTTCATATCCACCGACATCGCCATACAAGGCATAGACCCGCAGGTAATACAGGGCGGACTGTTCCAGCAGATATTCGAAATACATGTCCTGGAACATGGAAACTTCGGAATAGAGGACCGTTTCGCCGTCGGCATCCAGCAGTTCCAGCGCAATGACCCCGTCGTAATCTGGGGCCTGAATGGCATACACATGGCGGGCCGTGCCGGTAAAGGCCATATAATCCACATCCCCGAACCAGTGCAGGGTGTGTGCCTGCTGGGCCTCCAGCAGGAGCATCCCCGCCTCGGCGCTGGTGTTGTCCGGCTCAAACACGTCTCCCGTGCCCAGGTCCACCAAGGTCAATCCGTATTCCCCGGTCGCGGTGGCATCCGTATCCGCCCGCGCAAAGAACACTTCGCCGCTGGCCGACATGAAATCCATCCACGCCAGACTCACGTCGAACGCCTGGTCGAGAACGTTGGTGCCCGTGTCATCATACAGCGCGAGAAGCGCATTGCCCGGACCGATGAAGGGGACCTCCAGGGAGAGGTTGGTCATGACCAAGCGGTAGGCGTGGCCTGTCACCGTGGAAAATCGGACAAAGTCCACATTGCCATCTTCATGAACCGTGCGGTCCATCTGGGGGGCATCCAAAGGCATGGGATAGGCGTAGTCCGGCATATCGTCATATTCATAGCGGTCGCCGGGCGAGACATACTCAAACACATGGGCCTTCGTCGTTGTGCCGTACTCGGTGGACACGACCACCG
>CAZFSE010000102.1:13671-15792 GCA_964521805.1 uncultured Verrucomicrobiota bacterium | reverse complement strand
CTTCTAAAATGCCCGCCCCTCACGACAGCCGGTCTATTCTTTCTCGCAACCTGGAAGCCTTAACCCGGCGCTGGCCAGATGTGGCCGCCCGGCTGGAGGGCTTTCCCGACAAAGAACACGTTCGCGTCCTGCGCGCGCAAGATGGAAGTGTGGCCTATGGGATTCAGCAAGGAGGGCGGATCATCCCCCTCACCGACACCGTGGCGCCCGCCCGCCGCCTGCAGGCGCAATTGGATCAGCACGCTTCGTCCCTGGCGGATTTCACACGCCCCATCCTGCTGGTGGGGCTTTATCCGGGCAATGAACTGCTGGCCCTGTTTGACCATTCGGAAAAGGTCACCACCCCGCACTGCCCCCAACCCATCGTGGTCTGCCTGGATTCCATGCCCGGGCTGTACGGATTTCTCCAAAGCTGGGAAGCCACCCGCGTCCTTAATTCCACCCGCGTCCACTTCTTCTGGCATGAGGAACTGCCGCAATTTCTGGAAGGCTTGCGCACACATCCGGAGAGGCCACACATCTTCACCCTGATCAGCGGCGCGAGCGAAGGAACGCTCGGCAAATTCCTGCCGCCCCTGGCGCAGTTTGTCCAGGAGCGCGATCAGGAAACCCGCCGCCTGCAAGAGGAGAACAGCGCCTATTATGACGCCATAAGCGATGCGCAACTGGCGGAAATCCTGTCCGGAAAGTCCGGACGCAAGCCCCGCCTGCTCCTGCCCACGGCCACGTGGTCCACCTTCATCCAGCACAGCGCCCGCGATACCTGCGCCGCCTTCGAGGCCCTCGGCTGGGAAACGCGGCTCCTGCGCATGGAGGCGATGCTGACCCCCTATCACCTGGTCCGGCAAATCCACGAATGGAAGCCGGATGCGTTCCTCTTCATTGACCACCTGCGCTACGAAGCGGAGGAGGCCTACCCCCGCAACCTGCTATTCATCACCTGGGTGCAGGACGAGATGGCGCACATCCACTGCGCCGAGGCCGGGCGCAAGCTGGCGGAATACGCCGCAGAGGGACGCCGCGATCTGGTTGTCGGCCATGTCGAGCGCCTGGAAAAGGATTTTGGCTACCCCGGCGAGCGGCTGGTTCAGCTCACCATCCCCGCCGACCCGCGCGTGTTTCATCCGGTGGCCCTCACCCATTCCGACCGCGCAAAATATGCCTGCGACATGGCCTTCATGAGCAATGCGGGGATGCCGTCCGATCAGGCGCTGGAGGTCAAGATTCTGCCCATCGTCGAGCCCTGGGGCCTTTCCAAGAGCACGGCCCATGCGATTCATGACCACCTCTGGGCGGCCTGCCGGCAAGGCCAGGTCTTCATTAATCGGAAGGACTTCCTGGCGGAGATGACGCAGTTCCCCGAGTTCGCGGCCCTCTACGAGCAGAAGGCGGAGGCTTCCTCGTCCGGCGAAAGCCGGCGGGATGCGTTACTGCGCCTCTTTCTCTGGGGCCTGAACGACACGATTTACCGGCATGTGGTCCTGGAATGGGCGGATGAAATGGGCATGGACCTGCACTTGCATGGGCACGGCTGGGAGCGCCATCCCCGCTTCGCGAAGTACGCCCGGGGCTCGCTGGCGCATGGTGCGGAACTCAATATCGCCTATCAGGCCGCGCGGCGTTGCCTGCATCTCAACATGGCCCAAGGCATGCATCAGCGCCTCTGGGAAATCCTGGCGGCCGGCGGGCGGCCCCTGTTGCGCGCGCAACGGCCACAACCCGAAGACCCGCCACCCGAGGCCATGCGCGAACTGGCGCGGCGGCTCATGGAAGGCCGAAGCCTGGAGGGATTCTCCCCTGCCCAACAACCGGTGATGAATGATTATGTGGCGCACATCGCTCTGGAGCTGGCTCAGACGGAGACGCCTGCCACTGAAAACCTGATCCACTTTGAACAGCGCGTCATGGAAAAGCTGGAGGCCCGTGTCCTGAACCGCCCCGAATGGATCATTCCAGACTTTGAAGCCTGCGTGTTCTATGATAAACAAAGCTTTCAGGATCAGGTAAAAAACCTGCTGAAGGAACAGACACCATGAACCATCTGAAGGAAATCCTGCTGACGCTGGCCAACGACAAGGTTGACTTCATCATTGGCGGCGGCGTCGCCGCCGTGCTCCATGG
>CAZFSE010000102.1:9867-13571 GCA_964521805.1 uncultured Verrucomicrobiota bacterium | reverse complement strand
GCGGGCTTTCTGCTTCCCGCCAGCCTGCTGGCCGCCGGTGTGGCCCCCACCCGGTTCGTTTCGCCAACCCGCGTGCTCGATGCCACGCGGGCACCTTCAGACGGCATGCCCATTGAACTGAACGCCGAGGCCTTCCAACCTGGCGTTGTTTCTGCCGGAAGCCTCTTAACCCTCGAAACCCAGCCCGGCCTCGTCTTCACCGTCACGGTCAGCAAGGTCACCACCGACGTGAACGGCACCCTTACGTGGGTGGGCCAGGTGCAGGGCACCGCCGAAGGCTATTTTCTATTATCCTCATCGGACGGAAAGGCGCTGGGATCCATCGAATGGCCAGGAAGCGGCGAACGATTCTTCATCCGCTATGACCCCGCCCTGCTCAACCACGTGGCGCATGATGCCCTACCCGAGGGCTGGTACGCGCTGGAGGATGATCCCCCTCTGATCCCGTCATCCACCGCCACCCCGTCTGATGCGCCTGTTGCCCTGGCCGGCACGGCCGCCTCCGATCCCATGGGCGACAACCTGCTTATTGACGTGATGATTGTCTACACCCCCGCCGCCCGCAGTTGGGCGGGCGGCACCAGCGGCATGAACTCCATCATTGCCCAGGCCATTGCTCGCGGGCAACTGGGCATGGACAACACCCGCATCCCCGTCACGCTTCGGCTCGTTCACGCCGCCGAGGTCAGCTACACGGAAAGTGGAAACTCCAACACCGACTTGAACCGGCTCACGAATCCCAGCGATGGATACATAGACGAGATTCACACCTGGCGCGACACCTACGGCGCGGATCTGGTCGCCTTCTTCACCCGCATCGAAGATACCGGCGGCCTGGGCTGGTTATTAAGCAGTACCAACGGCCAGCCCACCTACGCCTTCTCCATCACCCGCGCCCAGCAGGCCTCATTCACCTACACCACCATCCACGAATGGGGCCACAACATGGGTGCCCATCACCGGCGCGACCAGGCCACCCAGCCCGGGCCGGGGCTCTACTCCTATTCCGCCGGCTGGCGCTGGACCGGCACCAACAGTGGCAAATACGCCTCCATCATGTCCTACGAGGAGGACGGGCATGCGCGCGTCCCGTACTGGTCCAGCCCAACCAACTCCTACATGGGCGCGGCCACCGGCACCGCCACCGATGACAATGCGCGCACGATTCACAACGTCAAGGGCGTCATTGCCGCCTATCGCACCGCGCCCAGCACCAACAACTTTGCCCTCAGGGCGGTCGCCCTGACCAACAGCGTTGTCCTGCGCTGGACGGACCCCGCCGCCTGCGGATTCGCCACCCGAGCCGTCCACATCCGCTACTCGACCGCTGATTATCCCGCCGCGACCAACAGCGGCGCCGCCTGCTACACCGGAACCAATGCCCTCTTCACCCACACCGGCCTGACGCCGAATCAGCCCTACTACTACACGATATGGGTCAGCGACGACGGCTCCACCTTTATTGAGCCATAAGGGGTTTCCAAGGGTTTACCCCGACTATTCGGGGTTGGAAAACTTAATTTTTGGGGCCAACGACCGTATGGCTCAAGGAGGGAAGTTCACATGAAAATCCGCACATCTGTCTTCGCCATTTTTTTGTCGTCCTGTTGGGTGGCCTCCTGCCTTGGGGCGCCCTTGGACGAGGCGCAGATCCGGCGGGCCGCGGAAAACTGGATGGCCTCCAGCCCGGCCTTTGCTTTTGCGATTCGCGCGGAGGGCATGAAGCCCTCCGGCATCAAGACCGTTGAAGCTGTGCAATTTTCCGGCGGTCGTCCGCAGGCCTGGCAGGTTGCGCTGGCACCCCAAGGCTACCTCATTCTGGCCGCCGACAACCGGCTCGCGCCGGTAATCGCGTTCAGCGTGGCCTCGGATCTGGACTTGGCGCCCTCCGATGAGAATGCCTTGCGGGCGATCCTCAAGAAGGATGTGGAGCGAGATCAGGCAGTGCTGGCCGTGCTGGATGCGCCGCAATTCCTGTCCATGGCGCCGCCGCCCGAGCTGGCGGAAAATGCCGAGGCGTGGGACCGCCTGTTGAAATCCTCCGAGCCTCCCCGAATGATCACCGCGCTGACCACGAACGTCGCGCCCTTGCTGGCCACCACCTGGAATCAAACCCGCTACTTCAACGATTTGATGCCGGCGTGCTCCACGGCGGGGACAGGCTATAACGGGAGGATGCCCGCCGGGTGCGGTGCGATCGCCGGCGCGCAGATCATGAACTATTACCAATGGCCCCTCCGCGGCACCGGCACACAAGGCTATTACGACGGCTCCACCTACCGCTCCGCTTCGTTGTACACGGATTATGACTGGGACTCTCTGCTAAACAGCTACGTCTATTCCTCCACCTACCCCGCCTCGAACACCACGGCCATTGCCACGCTCATTCGCGATGTCGGCTATGCATCGGAAATGGGGTATGGATGCACGGCCTCTTCCTCGTACAACCAATCCTTCGCGGACGCCGCCAACCGGTTCTTCTTTTATCGCCAGACCATTTCGCGCACGTTCAGCCAGTCGCTGGCCCTTGACGAAATCAATGCGCGCCGCCCCCTGCACATCAGCTATGACGAAAGCAATGGGCACATCCTGGTGGCCGATGGGCTCGCCATGGACGGCGCCACCGTGTACCTGCACATCAACTACGGCTGGGGCGGCTCGCAGGATGGCTGGTACCGCCCCACCAGCCTGTATGGAAGCGCCTCGCTGGACTACATGACCCCGGGCGTCGAGCCGCTGTTCATGCCCATGCTCACCAACGGGCAAAACACAATCCAAAGCAGAAGTTTCCAAGTCGCCTGGACCTTCCCGTCTTGGCACACGAACGCGCTGGCCTCCTTCGACCTGCTGGAGGGCACACCAGTTTATGCGGGATCGCTCGTGGACTACGGCAACGATTTCAGCAACTGGTGGAATCAGGCTTCCGGGTGGACCCTGTCCGGCGGCCAATTCTTCTATTGCGCCACGAATCCCCATCAGGGCTTCATCCAGCTCAAGGAACCCATTATCCCCGGCCCTTCGAGCGCCCTGACGTACTCCTATCGCCGCAGTCTGGCTTCGGTCAACAGCGCGTATGTCGAGGTTTCATCCGACCTGGGCAAGACCTGGAACGCCGTGGCGTTCTATTTTGGGCAGGCCTACGACACCTCCACCCGCAGTGAGTCGGTGAGCCTCGCCGCGTACAACGGCCTTCCGATCTATCTCCGCATCCGCTTCCGCCACAGCCGCGGCGTCTGGGGATGGTACGGCGCCTCCGCGCAAACCTCTGGGTTTTATATAGACAACATCGCGATCTCGGGTTGCTCGCGCCTGGACTGGACCCCCGTGGCCACCAACCTGCCCGCCACCACTCACAGGCGCACCATCACCAACAAATTTGCCGGGACCTATTATCATGCCGTGGTGGCGCGCGCCACGAATGCCGTGGAATACCCCGCGCCCTTTGTGAGTCAAACCACCGTGGACCTTGAGTCGTTTACACTGCGCGCCGTGGCGCTGACCAACTCCGTGGTGGTGCGCTGGACCGACCCGGCCCTGTGCGGCTTCGACTCCCAGGTCGTACTGTTGCGCACGAGCACGAATACCTACCCAGACACCACCGCCGACGGCACCGCCCTTTATACCGGCACCAACTTCGTTTATACCCACACCGGCCTAACCCCCGGCCAGCCCTATTATTACACCGCCTGGTGCAGTCATGATGG
>CAZFSE010000102.1:0-9767 GCA_964521805.1 uncultured Verrucomicrobiota bacterium | reverse complement strand
GGAATGGCATCCCGCGTGCTTCCCTATAAATTTGGCGAGGTGGGGTGTATTATTGCAGGCTAACGAATGACCCCATTTGCCGCTGTTCCGGGCAGTTAAGAGTTCCCACGGAAAGCCGATGTTTTGAGAGATAACAAGGAGAAGTGCCTATGAAACAAAGCCTCGTACTGTCCAAAATCCTCCTGCCAGCCTTGGTTTTCCTTGCCTACTTTGCGCCCCTGCTGGCCCTCCAGGCCGCACCCTCGGTCCTTTACGTCAAACCGACGGGTGATGATGCCAACAGCGGGTTTTCCTGGGAACTGGCCAAACTAACGATTGACGGGGCAATTTCTGCCGCCGCTCCCGGCTACACCATTCTGGTGACCAACGGCACCTATGGCGCGGTCACCCAGCAGGTGTACCAAATGACCCTGCAAAGCGTAAACGGGCCGGCGGTGACGATCATTGATGCCGAAGGCTCCAGCAGGTGCGTGGGTGACGTCTACCAGGGAAGCTTGGACGGCTTCACCCTCAAGAATGGGTATTCAGAGACGGAAAATGGCGGCGGGGCAATGGTTGGGGGGGATGGATCAACAACTGCATCATCTACAGCAATACCGCATTGATTGGAGGCGGACTATATCTGTTCGAAAGCACGGCGAGCGTTGTCCAAGTTCGGAATAACACCGCCATCGACTCTGGCGGCGGCATCCATGCCTCCTCGGAGAGCGAGATCATTAATTGTTCCATCAGCAACAATGTCGCTGGTAGTCTTGGGGGCGGGGTGTATTCATTTGAAAGCACGATTAACGATAGCTTTATCGTCGGGAATACCAGCCTTACCAATGAAGGCGGTGGATTATGTATGGGAAATAACGCGGTGGCCTCCAATTGCGTCATCCGCGGCAACGTGACCGGTGACGAGGGCGGTGGTGTGTACCTATTTGAAAGCACGATTCTCAACAGCATTATCGAGGGAAACAACAGCGCGTCAGATGGCGGCGGCGCATGTGGTTCTTTTCGTTCAGCAGTCATCAGTTGCATAATCAGCAGTAACCGTGCCGACAACAACGGAGGCGGGGTTTTTCTGTTCGATAGCGCCATTCGCAACAGTTTAATCGCCGGCAACCGGTCAGGCGCTGAAGGTGGCGGCTTGTGCATGGTTAATGGCGCAACCATGGAAAGCTCCACCGTCGTCGGAAATTCCTCTGGCACTGATGTGGGCGGAGGGATTTTTGTTCCGACCGACGATAACGGAATCACCAACAGCATCATTTACTTCAATCAGGATAATGACATCCTGG
This sequence comes from uncultured Verrucomicrobiota bacterium, assembly GCA_964521805.1. Classification (GTDB taxonomy): domain Bacteria; phylum Verrucomicrobiota; class Kiritimatiellia; order CAIQIC01; family GWF2-57-35; genus CAZFSE01. Next base: position 8,484 of record CAZFSE010000102.1, on the reverse strand, counting down.
TTGACTTGTTCCAAGAATTGAGCCTTGCCTATTCCTGCTGGGGCGTATTGAGCGGGACTGCGAGTGGCTCGGGGACGATTACCAACAATCCCCTATTCATCAATGCGGGGAGCGGCTATGGGACCAACCTCGTCGCCGGGGATTACCGGCTTCAAGCCTCTTCTCCCTGCGTGGACACCGGGACCAACCAGGCCTGGATGGTGGGGGCCCAGGACCTGGCGGGCACGAATCGAATCCTCAACGGCATCGTGAACATGGGCGCCTACGAGGGCACCAGTGCGGCCAAGACACCCCAAACCATCACCTTCCCGGCCATCGCCAACCAGGCCGTCACGAGCCGGGTCGGCCTGGCGGCGACAGCCTCCTCGGGCCTGCCGGTGACGTTCAGTGTGGCCAGCGGCTCCGCCAGCATCAGCGGCGGCACCAACCTGACCTTTTCGGCGGCGGGCACCGTCACCATCCGGGCCTCCCAGGCGGGCAATGCGACCTACGATCCGGCCCCCAACGTGGACCGCTCCTTCTACGCGGTCGGCAACACGTTCTCCCTCAGAGCGGTCGCCCTCAGGACCAACGTGGTCCTGCGCTGGACCGACCCCTATTCCGTCGGCTTCAGCAACCAGACCGTGCTGTTGCGCTTCAGCACCGTCTCGTATCCCGCGGCCACCAACAACGGCACCGAGATCTTCAGGAACACCAACCAGGTGTACACCCACACCGGCCTCACGCCTGGCCAGCCGTATTACTACACCGTCTGGTGCAGTCATGATGGCGTCACGTTTGTCCCCCCACCGTATGATGAACCGCCGACGGTGACCAACGGCCCCGTCACTGTGTTCTGGTTCTCCACGCTGGGCGAGACCGCCTACTGGCATCTCGACACCAACGGCGTGCTCAACGAAAGCGGCACCGTCCAGGAGACCCCGGTTGACCCCGCGGCTTGGATCTTCGGCGGTGTTGCCGACATCAATAAGGACAACCGGCCCGAGATTTTCTGGAGCCCCACGAACGCCGTCATGAAAACCTGGTTTCTGGATGAGAACTACCAGTACAGCTCCAACGCCACCCTGTATGGTTCCCAGTGCCCGCGTGAATACCAATTCCGGTGTTCCGGGGATGCCAGCGGAGACGGGTTCCCCGACTTGTTCTATCAGGACGTCTATTTTGGCTATATTGACTCGTGGCACGTCCGTCCCAACGGCACCTTGCTCATAGCCCAGCCGACCTACGCCTCCAGCATCAACCGCAGTTTGCAATTGCGAGACTGCGGCGACGTCAACGGCGATGGCCGGGTGGAGCTGTTCTTCCAGAACACCAACGATGGCACGACGGCCACCTGGTTCATGGACACCAATGGCCAGCAGACCGCCATGCTCACGATGTACACCAATGTTGTCTCCAACGGGTGGACCATGGTCTGCGCCGGCGATGTGAGCGGCGATGGCAATTCGGAGATCTTCTGGCAACATACCAACGGCACCGCCTCCATCTGGTTCCTGAACACCAACGGCTTTCGCACGAATGGATACCCCATGACCTCCACCCCGGTGGCCGATGGCTGGCGGATGGTGGACAAGGCGGATGTCAACGGCGACGGACGGGTGGAACTGCTTTGGCAGAATACGGACGGCTCCACCATGGTCTGGTTCTTGAATCCAGACGGCACCTTTGCCCGCCAGCAGGAAATGAGCTCCACCCCCATGCCTTCCAAATGGAGGATGATGGGCGCCTTTACGGCACAAACGATCGTTACCGGCCCGCCCTGATAGGAACGGCTGGAAAAACCCGTAACAGCACAGGGCTTTTTTGGGCTCCTGACGGCTTATCTTTCGCAACGGCTTAACTTTCCGTAAGTCTGGCCGTATTTAATGATGATGCCTGCCTTTCCTAGCGTAGTCCGAGCGTCCTCCAAGCAAGCATGCGCAACGAATTAGCGACATAAAGGAATATCCGATGAATACACGTAGTAATTTATTCCGCCTGTTTGTTTTAGGATTTATTCTTGTCGCATCCACAACGTTTGCGGAGCCGGCGGAGGTGCCGCCGGAGGTCTGGATGAAAATCCGTCCGCAACTGCAGGCCGCAGACGGCCCGGTCGCCGTGGACTCCGTGCTGGAGAGCATGGAAAAGAAGTTGACCGCGTTCGACGGCGCGGCGAACGACTATTTTGGCGACGCGGTAAGCGTGGCGGGCGACGTAGCGATCGTGGGCGCGGATGGGGACGATTCCGCCAAAGGCGCGGCCTACATCTTCGAGCGCAATGCCGGCGGGACCAACGCCTGGGGGTTGGTCCAGAAGCTTACAGCGGCGGACGGTGGGGCGGGCGATTATTTCGGAGAGGTGGTGAGCATCGCGGGCGATGTGGCGCTCGTGAGTTCATACCGCCAATGGAGTCGCACAGGAGCGGTGTACGTGTTCGAGCGCAACGCGGGCGGGACCAACGCCTGGGGGCTGGTCAAGAAGCTGACGGCGGCAGACGGCGTGGCAGGCGATAGTTTCGGCATTGGCGTGAGCGTGGCGGGGGATGTGGCGATCGTGGGCGCGACTGGGGATGATTCCAACCAAGGTGCGGCGTACGTGTTCGAGCGCAACGCGGGCGGGACCAACGCCTGGGGGCAAGTCAGGAAAGTGACGGCTTCGGATGGCGCGGGGGGCGATCAGTTCGGCGCTGCGGTGAGCGTGGCGGGCAATGTGGCCGTCGTGTGCTCGAGGGCCGCTGATTCCTCCCAAGGTTCGGCGTATATGTTCGAGCGCAATGCGGGTGGAACCAATGCGTGGGGGCAATCCAAGAAGCTGACGGCCTCTGACGGTGTCGCGTCGTTCGCTCAATTCGGCTATTCGGCAAGCATCGAGGACGGGCTGGTGCTGATTGGAGCAATGAACAGAAATTCAGGCACGGGCGCGGCGTACTTGTTTGAAGGGGTGATGGATGTTCTCCCCGAGATGCTGGTGCTGGGCACGAATGGCGCGGGGATCGCCAGCGACGAGGTGGCCGACGACACCAAGGGCACCGCCTTCGGCTCTATTCCGGCCGGCTCAGCGGTGACCAACCTGTTTTCCATCACCAATAGCAGTGGGATTATGCTGACCATCAGCGGGGTTTCGACCAACGGACCCGGCGCCTCCAGCTTCCGGGTGGTGGGTCTGCCCGCCACGGTCGCGGCCGACGCCAAGTCCGACTTCAATGTGGTGTTCAACCCATCGGTCGGCGGTGCCTACACCGCCGCCGTGCAGATAGCCAATGACTCCGCAACCACGCCCTACATCGTCAACCTGACCGGCACGGGTTCTTCAGGAATTCAGAACCAGACCATCACCTTCCCGGCACTTTCAAGTCAGCGGCCCAACAGCAAGGTGGGGTTGGCGGCGACCGCCTCCTCCAGTCTGCCGGTTTCCTTCACGGTCGGGCACGGTCCTGCTGTGATCGCTGGCGGGACCAACCTGAGCTTCACGGCGACGGGATTGGTTTCCATTGTCGCCTCCCAGGCCGGCGACGAAAGTTGGAATCCTGCGCCCAACGTGACCAACTCATTCTCCGTCCTGCCCTACTCGGCGTTCTCCCTCAGAGCGGTCGCCCTCAGGACCAACGTGGTCCTGCGCTGGACCGACCCCTATTCCGTCGGCTTCAGCAACCAGACCGTGCTGTTGCGCTTCAGCACCGTCTCGTATCCCGCGGCCACCAACAACGGCACCGAGATCTTCAGGAACACCAACCAGGTGTACACCCACACCGGCCTCACGCCTGGCCAGCCGTATTACTACACCGTCTGGTGCAGTCATGATGGCGTCACGTTTGTCCCCCCACCGTATGATGAACCGCCGACGGTGACCAACGGCCCCGTCACTGTGTTCTGGTTCTCCACGCTGGGCGAGACCGCCTACTGGCATCTCGACACCAACGGCGTGCTCAACGAAAGCGGCACCGTCCAGGAGACCCCGGTTGACCCCGCGGCTTGGATCTTCGGCGGTGTTGCCGACATCAATAAGGACAACCGGCCCGAGATTTTCTGGAGCCCCACGAACGCCGTCATGAAAACCTGGTTTCTGGATGAGAACTACCAGTACAGCTCCAACGCCACCCTGTATGGTTCCCAGTGCCCGCGTGAATACCAATTCCGGTGTTCCGGGGATGCCAGCGGAGACGGGTTCCCCGACTTGTTCTATCAGGACGTCTATTTTGGCTATATTGACTCGTGGCACGTCCGTCCCAACGGCACCTTGCTCATAGCCCAGCCGACCTACGCCTCCAGCATCAACCGCAGTTTGCAATTGCGAGACTGCGGCGACGTCAACGGCGATGGCCGGGTGGAGCTGTTCTTCCAGAACACCAACGATGGCACGACGGCCACCTGGTTCATGGACACCAATGGCCAGCAGACCGCCATGCTCACGATGTACACCAATGTTGTCTCCAACGGGTGGACCATGGTCTGCGCCGGCGATGTGAGCGGCGATGGCAATTCGGAGATCTTCTGGCAACATACCAACGGCACCGCCTCCATCTGGTTCCTGAACACCAACGGCTTTCGCACGAATGGATACCCCATGACCTCCACCCCGGTGGCCGATGGCTGGCGGATGGTGGACAAGGCGGATGTCAACGGCGACGGACGGGTGGAACTGCTTTGGCAGAATACGGACGGCTCCACCATGGTCTGGTTCTTGAATCCAGACGGCACCTTTGCCCGCCAGCAGGAAATGAGCTCCACCCCCATGCCTTCCAAATGGAGGATGATGGGCGCCTTTACGGCACAAACGATCGTTACCGGCCCGCCCTGATTGACACGGAGCAGGAAAGCTCAGAACTGATGGAGAATGCATGGCTTCACGAATGAAGCGAATATTGTTGATGCTGACGGTTGGCGCAGTTCAGGCGGGGTGACTCCCGCCACCAGTTCCAGTGTGTGCCGCGTTGACAGCATCCAGCAGACAGAGCCCTTAACTTTTTTAGTCAGGAGGGATATATTGTGCCGGTATCTCCAGTGTGTTTTTTGGATGAGGCAAAAGGAGGCTTTTGTGTTGTTGGGGGGGGGTAAAGTTGTTTCCGGGCATGCGCGGCTCCGCGCCTCAAGCCCCTTGGTTCATCGGCAAAATGTTCCGCGCCAAACTCCAGTGTTTCCCGTTGTTTTTTAGACATATGCCCTTGCCTGATTGTGTTATTTAAGGCCGCTTTAGAATGTTCGATACTGCTCTAGTGTCATCGGAGGTCCATTAACGAGGTGTCTATGAAGAAGATGAATTGCATATTAGTTGCCATTTTTTGCCTCTTGTTTTCGTTTTTAGCAACAGGACCGGCTTGGGCGGGATCCATCGGGATGAATACCGTGGACTGGAATGCGTGGGACCAGGTGGCGGGACTGCCCGGCGGCAATGCGGGCTACGCCCTGGCGTCTGGGGTTCTGAATGGCCATCTCTACGCCGTCGGCGGGGACGGGGCCGGCCAGACAACGTGCTCCGCTTCAACGGCACGACGTGGACCAGCATCGCTGGCCTTCCGTCCCCCAAAACCCGGCTGGCGGCGGCGGTGCTGGGCGGGAATCTCTACGCCATTGCGGGCAATTCGGGCGGGTCCACCAATGTGTTCGCTTTTAATGGAACCTCCTGGAGCGAGGTCCGAGGCTTGCCAGCCGCGCGGGAATGGCTAGCGGCGGGAACCCTTGGTTCGCTGGCCTACGCCATCGCCGGAGGCAATCAAACCAATGTGTATGCCTTTGATGGCACAAGCTGGACGCAAGCCAGGGGACTCCCCGCGGCTCGTGAAAAGCTGGCGGTGGCCGTGGCCAGCAACAAGCTGTATGCCATCGGCGGAAACACGACGACCAATGTATTCGTTTTTGATGGAACCAACTGGATTCAGATGGCTGGACTTCCACAAGCCCGCCAGACCTTGGCGGCCGCCACCCTGGATGGCCAAGTGTATGCCATTGGGGGGGAGAATGCCGGTGGAAAAACCAATGTCTACCGCTTGACGGGGACCAGCTGGGCAGAAGCCCCCAGCTTGCCTGCGGCTCGCATTGGCTTGACAGCGTCGGTCCTCAGCAACAAACTCTATGCCATCGGCGGGAGTGATCAAACCAACGTTTACCGTTATCCGGCGGGCGGGGTGTACAGCGGCGTTTCCCCGGAATCCGGCTCCTACACGGGTGGATTCAGCGTGACCATCTCCGGCACAAGCCTGAGCGATGGGACCACGGAAGACGTGACCGAGGTAACGTTGTGCGGCGCGATCGCGACGGTCACAGCGGTGAATGGGACCACGCAAATCGTGGTCACGGCCCGTGCGACGGCGGCAGAGAATATCGGCCTGGGCGATGTGCGCGTGGTGTCGGATTCCGAGGGCGAATCGGTCAAGACCAACGGCTTCACCTACTCGGGCGCGCCGGGCTTGAAAGTGCTGGGCGTTGATGCCGCCACCATCGCGAACGCCGCGGGTGTCTCGCGCGCGTCAGGAACGCTCTTTGTGCCGGCTCTCCCCGTGGGCGCGGGTGCCATCACGAACACCTTCAGCCTGCTCAACTCCGGGTCGGAAGATTTAAGCATCTCCAGCGCAACCTTCAGCGGAGCCGGCGCGGCACAGTTCGCCGTTGCGGGCGTTCCCGCCACGATTGGCGCGGGCACGGCGGCCAGCAATATCACCGTGGTCTTCACCCCATCGACCAATTGGAGCTATGTGGCCGCCCTCTCGGTGGCGCACGACGCTCCTGGCTCAGTCTACACCGTGAATGTGCGCGGCATGGTGTATGACGCCTATCCCTCCTCCGGCCCGCTGGCCGGCGGGACGGAGGTCTGGATTCTCGACGGACATTACGGCACGGTCACCAACGTCACGGTGGACGGTGAGTACGCCGGAATCGCGGCCGACGATCAGGACTGGGTGGTCATTGAGACCCCCGCCTCCGGCACGACCGGCGCCAAGGATATTGTCATCCAGACCTCTGATTACGGCGACTTCACCCTGGCGGGCGCCTTCACCTACAATCCGACAGGCTACATCAACCGCATCACCTACGACTACGACAACTGGGAGTCCGCAGGAACCCCGTTGTCTCAATACGCAGAGTACCCGTCCATGGCGGTTTACAGCAATGCCCTGTACCTGATAGGGGGGCACGGGTTAACCAATGTGTATCGGTTTGCCAATAACACATGGACCGAAGTGGCCGGGTTGCCCCATCCAATTTTTGCCGCCGTAGCCGGAACGATGAATGGTTATATATATCTGGCGGGCGGGATGAATCCAGAAGGCAGTGCCGTCACCAACCAGGTGTACCGGTTCAATGGAACAAGCTGGACGCGCATCGCGGACATGGATTATCCCCGCGCTCTGGCCGCAGGTGCCGTGGTGAACGGGAAATTCCATATATTTGGAGGGCTGGATGAGGTCGGGGGGTTGCCAACGACATCGGTGGTTTTCGATGGCACCAATTGGCTGTCCCAGTCCTTCGGCACCGTTTTCGGAGTTCGTCTGGGTGTAGCGGCTGTGGGCACCAATGTGTATGTGTCAGGCGGTTATTATGGTGGAGCTCAGGTATTCTACCACCGTCTTTACATCACGAATGAGCTGAATCAAATGGCCTATGGGTCACAAACGTTCATGCCGAATGGCCGGGCCTATCACGCGAGTGCCATGCTGGATGACAACGTCTACGTCATAGCGGGTCGTGTCGGCGGCACCGCCACGGCCGGATCCTGGTGCTATAACTTCACCAATAAGCTGGCCGATCCACCGAACTTGCCTCAGGCGCTCGATTCGATCGCGGCGGCGACTTATCGCAAGTCCATCTATGTGACAGGCGGGTCCACGCTCAACAACACCACCAACGTCTATCGCTACCCTGCGCAGAGCGGGACCGAAGGCGTGGTTCCCGATTTCGGTGTCCGCAACGGCGGCTACCAAGTCACCATCATCGGCTCCAATCTGGGCGACGGCACGGATATCACCAATGTCACGCTGTGCGGCGTGAGCGCGGCCAGCATTGACAGCCAGAGCTCCACACAGGTCATCATCACCGCCGGGGCGGCCAGCCAAAACGCCACGGGAGATGTGGTGGTGTTCTCGACCAGCTATGGCGAAAGCCTGCTGGAAGATGCCTTCACCTACGACGGCACCGGCAAGGACCAGCAGACGATCACCTTTGCCCCCATCGCCAACCAGACCCGGTCGAGCGTGGTGCGGCTGGCGGCGACGGCCTCCTCCGGCCTGCCGGTAACCTTCAGTGTGGTTAGCGGTCCCGCCACCCTCAGCGGCACCAACCTGAGCTTCACGTCGGAGGGCGCGGTCTCCGTCAAGGCGGCCCAGGCAGGCAATGTAACCTACGACCCGGCCCCGGACGTGGTCCGCTCGTTCTTCGTCCTCGGGACCTTCTCCGTGCGCGCAGTCGCCATGACGAATAATGTGACCCTCCGCTGGTCCAATCCTGGGTCTGCCGGCTTTAGCAACCAGACCTCGCTGGTCCGTTTCAGCACAAACGATTATCCCGACACAAC
>CAZFSE010000101.1:0-16054 GCA_964521805.1 uncultured Verrucomicrobiota bacterium | reverse complement strand
AAGGATTCTGTCAAAAACCGGCGTTCTTCAGGGCTTCCACCGTCAGGCCTGGCGAGGTGCGCTGGAGCAGGCGCGCCACATATTTGCCCAGGATGTCGGTCTCCAGATTGACGGCCTGTCCCACGCTGGCGTGAGCCAGCGAGGTGTTCTCCCAGGTATGCGGAATGATGTGCACGGTGAAGCTCTCCGCGCGCAGTTCGGCGAGGGTCAGGCTGATGCCATTGAGCGCGATGGATCCTTTCGGAACCATGCCCGCCAGCAAGTCCGGGGCGCAGGCCACCTCCACCACCCAGTCGCGCCCGGCGCGTGTCAGGGCGCGAATCGTGCCCGTCCCATCCACATGCCCCGTCACCACATGGCCGCCCATGGCATCGCCCAGGCGGAGCGCCCGCTCCAGATTGAGCAAATCTCCCACCTTCCGCGCCGACAGACAGGTCCGCCGAAACGTCTCCATGAGCACATCGAAGGTCACCGTGCTGGAATCCCAGTCCACCACGGTAAGGCACACGCCCTCCACGGCGATGCTCTCGCCCAGGACGATTGGAGGCGCCCAGCCGCCCGTCTTCACCGTCAGTCGGCCGGACTCCGCTCCCGTCTCCATCCGGGCCAAGCTCCCCGTTTGTTGAATCAGTCCCGTAAACATAAATCACCCACCCTCTGTTATTGCCGGCACGGCGCGTATAAACACATCCCGCCCCACCCGCTCCATGGAACGGTAAACCAGTTGTGGATTGGAGCCCAGCTTCCAGCCGTTGCCCGCCACCGCGCTTCTGGAGCGCCCACCACCCAGCAGGCACGGTGCAACAAAGAACCAATACTCATCCACGCATCCGGCTTGGATCAGGCTCGCGGCCAGTTCGCCCCCTCCCTCGCACATCACATGCAACAACCCCCGCCGCCCCAGCTCCTTCATCAGTGCCTCCAAAGACGGACGCCCCTTCTTCTTCGGTAGCACCAGCACCTCCGCCCCTTTCTTCTCCAGAGCACGGCGCGTTTTCTCCGGACACAACGAGGTAACCGCCACCATGGTCTGCGCGGCAAACGCATCGTTCAACACACGGGCGGACAACGGAATATCCCCCCGGCTGACCAGCACGACGCGGAAGGGCTTCCGCCCTCGGGCCGGGCGCGGCGTCAGCAAAGGATCATCCAAGGCCACGGTCTGGCGGCCCGCCAGGATCGCATCGCACCGCCGACGGAGCTGATGCGAGCGGACACGGGCCTCGGGGCCAGTGATCCAACGGGAAGAGCCGGTGCCATCCGCGATGCGTCCATCCAGCGTCATGCCCAGCTTGAGGGTGACATACGGGCGGCGGGTCAGAATCCATTTCTTGAACGGGGCGATCAGTGCGACGCCCTCCGGCTCCAGTACTCCGCGCACGATGGAGATCCCTTTGCGCTTCAACAGCGCGAGCCCCCGCCCTGCATGAGCGGGATTCGGATCCGTGGCGCACACCACCACGCGGGCAATCTTCGCGGCGAGAATCGCCTCCGTGCAGGGAGGCGTGCGCCCCCATGTGGAGCACGGCTCCAGCGTGACGTACAGCGTGGCGCCGTCCGCGCGCGCTCCCGCATCCTTCAAGGCCAGCACCTCCGCATGAGGGCCGCCCGCCTTGTGATGCCACCCCTGCCCCACCAGCTTCCCGCCAGCCACGACCACGGCGCCTACGGGCGGATTCGGGCGAGTCAGCCCCTCGCCCCGCCGGGCCAGTTCCAAGGCCCGCCGCATCCAGGATTCATGCTCCGATGGTCGGCTCATATCACGCCTTCTGTTCACTGGCGGGCCCGCCCAGCAGGCCCTCCACAAATTCCTCCGGATCAAACACGGTCAAATCCTCCGGGCCCTCTCCCAAGCCCGCATACCGGATCGGCACCTTCAATTCGCTGGCGATGGAAAAAACAAAACCGCCCTTGGAGGAACCGTCCAGCTTGGAAATAATCACCCCGCTGAGCGGCACAATCTCATGAAAATGGCGGGCCTGCACCACCGCATTCTGACCCAGCGTGGCATCGAGCACCATCCAGGTTTCGTGCGGCGCCCCCGGATGAAGCTTGGCCAGGGCCTGTCGGACCTTGTGCAACTCCTGCATCAAGGGTTGCTTGGTGTGCATGCGGCCCGCTGTGTCCACAATCACCACATCGAGATGGCGGGCTTTCGCCGCCGCCAGCGCATCATACGCGACGGAGGCGGCATCCGAGCCTTCGACCCCCGCGACCACTTCGCAATCCAGCTTCCCCGCCCACCACCGCAGTTGCGTGGCGCCGGCGGCGCGGAACGTGTCGGTGGCGCCCAGCAGGGCCTTCGCGCCGGACTGCGCGGCCAGATGGGCCAGCTTCGCGCAGGTCGTCGTCTTGCCGGAGCCATTGACGCCCACAATCAGCACACACAGCGGCTTGTCCTCCGCCTTCCAGGAAAACGGCGCGGCCACTGGCAGGGCCTGCACCAGGATTTTCTTGAGCATCTCGCGCTTGGAAACCCGCAAGCCCCGGTAGGACTTCTGGAGATCCTGCGTCAACTGCGCCACCAACCGGACGGGCACATCCGCGCCGAGAAGCGTCTCCTCCAACTCCTCCAGGGAAACCTCATCCACCGGCTCGGAACGGCTGAAAACCCGGGCCAGCGTGCCCGCCACCTTGTTGCGCGTGCGGGCCAGCGCGTCAATCCAGGTGACCATTCAAGAGCCCCCTCCGGTTTTGGGCCCGGCCACATTTTTCGAGGAACGGGCGGGGCGTTTCAAATCGCGGCAGGCATGATCCAGAATGCCATTCACAAAGCGCCCGGATTCCATACTGCTGTAGGCCTTGGCAATGTCCACCGCCTCGTTGATCGAGACCACGGGCGGGATGTCGTCGCGGTACAGCATCTCGTAAAAGGCCACGCGCATGACGTTGCGGTCCACCGCCCCCATGCGCTTGATGTCCCAATGCTCGGCATACTGCTGGATCCGCTTGTCCAGCTCATCCACATGAGCCTCGACGCCGCGAATCAGATCCTCCGTGAACTCCTTGGATTTCTCGTCGGTTTCCTTGTCCTTCCAAAACTCTTCCAAGGCCGGGACCAGGTCATCGCGATTGAAATCGCGCTGGAACAGGAACTGAACCGCCCACTCTCTGGCTGTGCGTCTTCCGCTCATGGTTTCCTTAAAATTGTTTCAGGAGATTCGCCATCTCGATGGCGGCCATCGCCGCGGACCAGCCGCGGTTTCCACTCTTGGTTCCACAGCGCTCAATGGCCTGTTCGAGCGTATCCGCGGCCACCACGCCATCGAGCACCGGCACGCCGCGCTCCAGGGAGATCTGCGTCAGCGAGCGGGCCACCTGGGAATTGATCAACCCGGCATGGGGCGTTGCGCCCTGCACCACCGCGCCCAGCACGACGATCGCATCGCACGATTTTCCTTCCGCCAGTTTGTCCACCGCCAGCGGGGTCTCATAGGCGCCCGGCACCCAGGCCACGGTGATGTCCGACTCATTAGCGCCATGCCGCACCAGGCAATCCAGCGCGCCCTGGAGCAGTTGCTTGGTCAGAAAATCGTTGAACCGGCTGATGACGATGCCGAATTTCCGGCCTTTCGCAGTCAAATCGCCCGACAATTCCTTGTATTTCATCTTCCTCTCCTTGTGCTTTTTGTTTACAGCAAATGCCCCAGCTTCTGTTTCTTGGTTTTCAAATAGTGCTCGTTATGCCGCGTGCAGGGCAACACCAGCGGAACGCGCTCCACCACCTTCAAGCCATGCCCCTTCAAGCCGACAATCTTCCTGGGATTGTTGGTGATCAGGCGGATATTTTTCAAGCCCAGATCGGCCAGGATCTGCGCGCCGATGCCATAGTCGCGCAAATCCGGCTCAAAACCAAGCTTCTCATTGGCCTCGACCGTATCGAGCCCGCCCTCCTGAAGTTCATACGCATGAAGCTTCTTGGCCAGTCCAATGCCCCGGCCCTCCTGCCGCATGTACAGCACCACGCCATGGCCCTCCTTGGCGATCAGGTCCATGGACGCGCGCAGTTGCGAGCCGCAATCGCACCGCAGGGAACCAAAGACATCCCCGGTCAGGCACTCACTGTGCACGCGGACCAGCGCCGATTTCTTTTTGGCGGGCTGGCCCAGCACCAGCGCCAGATGGTGTTCATTTTCCAGCACCGAGCGGTACAGATACAAATCGAACGGGCCGCTGGGCGTGGGCAGTTTGACCTTGCGCTCCAGCTCCACCAGTTTCTCCCGCCGCCTCCGGTACTCCACCAGGTCGGCAATGGAGATCAGCGGAATCTTGTGCTTGCGGGCAAACACCTTCAGCTCCGGCAGGCGGGCCATCTGCCCGTTGTCCAGCATCACCTCGCAAATCACGCCCGCGGGCTTCAGGCCGGCCAGCCGCGCCATGTCCACCGAGGCCTCGGTGTGTCCCGTCCGCCGCAAGACACCGCCCTGCACCGCCTCCAGGGGAAAGATATGGCCCGGGCGAAGCAGGTCGGCGGCGCAACTGCGGTCGTCCATCAGCACCTTTATCGTGTGCGCGCGGTCATAGGCGCTGATGCCGGTGGTGATGCCTTGGCGCGCATCCACGGACTGCATAAAGGCGGTGCGATACTTGTCGCCCTCACCCGGCGGAACCATGCGGGACAGGCCCAGATGCAACAGCCGCGCGGCATCCATGGACACACAGACCAGACCCCGGCCATGGCGCGCCATGAAGTTGATCATCGCCGGCGTCGCCTTTTCCGCCGCCACAACAAGGTCGCCCTCGTTCTCGCGCCGTTCATCATCCACAATCAGGAGCATGCGGCCCCGGCGAAACGCCTCAATGGCGGTCGGAATATCGCAGAACCCGGCGGATCCGCGCGTTTGTTTGGTTTTCGTTTTCATCATAAAAAATGCCCGAAGAAAGAAATCTTCAGGCACACGTCACGCTTCCATCTTCTTTCATCCAGACTGTACTGTCGGCTACGGATCAGCGCATTTCCATGCGCTTGGCCGTATCAGTCCTCCGCACACACGGAGGAGTCGCGGGCTTGCACCGCCGGTCAGGAATCTCCCGCTTGCGCGGGATCACCTTGCCCTGAAGATTCACTCGCTATTCAATTGCCGCCACTTTACCACCCCCCTGCGGCTCACGCAAGCGGGGAATGCGGGCACCCAGAATCCTTTGGCCCTGTACCCCACCGCCTTCTGGAGGGTTTTGCTCCGTCAAAACCAAATCCCGGTTGCGACGGAGCGCAACCCTCCAGAAACTAAAAAACCGAAAAAGCATTTATCCCACGGATGGCAAAGCGGTCCCACGGATGAGGAATAGAGGTGAAGAGGGCGCAGACAACTTCAACCGTCTTCATTCTCCATTTTCAATTTTCCATTTTCTTCCGCGGCGCAGATGCCGCGCTTGGAGGCGGCAATGAAGTCCACCATTTCCCCGGCGAGGCCACCCGGAAATTGAGCGCGAATCTTTTCCAAAGCCTGGGAAACATTGAGGCCGGAACGGTACAGCAGACGGTAGGTTTCCTTGACGATGCGGCGGTCCTCGGGGGTGAAGCCCGCCCGGCGCATGCCCACCAGGTTAAAGCCATCCAGGCCGTTGAGGGAACCGGAGCGCGTGGTGCAGAAGGGCGGAACATCCTTGGTCATGACGCCCATCCCGCCAATCATCGCGAGCCGTCCAATCCGCACAAACTGATGAACGCCGGCGCCACCGCTGAGGAAGGCCCGGTCGCCCACCTCGACATAGCCCGCCAGCAACACGGCGTTGGCGATGATCACCCGGTTGCCCAAGCGAACATTGTGCCCCAGATGGCTGTTGGCCATCAGGAAGCACTGATCCCCCACCACCGTGGCCGTCCCTTCCTTGGTGCCACGATGGATCGTCACATGCTCGCGCAACACGCACTCGTCCCCAATCCGGACAAAGCTATCCTGGTCCTTGAACGCCAGATCCTGGGGCGCATCTCCAATGACCGCCTGGGCATGCACCCGGCACCCCCGGCCCAAGGTGGTCCAGCGATAAATCACGGCGTGCGGGCCAATCACGCACCCGTCGCCGATCACCGCGCCTTTCTCAATGAACGCGCCCGGCCCGACCTGCACGTTCATGCCCAGCTGGGCGCCCGCCTCCACGATCGCGGAAGAATGTATGCTCATCACGTCAACCTTTTGCTGTAAAATCCACCAAGCCCGATTCTCGCAAGCTGGTATAGCCCGCGCCACCGGCCTCCTGCACATGGCCCAGGATGATATGGTCCAAAACGTCCATGTCAATCACGCGCCCGGCCTCCACCAGCTGGCGGGTCAGGCGGATATCCTCCGCCGAGGGCGACGAATCGCCGGACGGGTGGTTATGCACCAGCACCACGGCGGCGCTGGCGGTGCGGATCGCCTCCCGGAAGACCTCCCGGGGATGCGCCAGGCTGGCATCCAGCAGGCCCGTTGTCACCTCTACCGGCGGCTTCTTCAAGCGGTGCTTGGCATCCAGCAAGAGGACCCAGAAAACCTCACGTTCCAGTACGCGGGCCTTTTCGCGCAGGATCGCGGCGGCATCCGCCGGCGCGCGGATCGTGCGCCGCTCCGGCGCCGTTTCCTCCGTCATCCGCCGGGCCAGTTCCAGCGCCGCCTTGAGCACCTGGGCCTTGACGCGCCCCATGCCCCGCACGGACGCCAGCTCCTCCAGGGGCGCCTGTGCCAGCGCCGTCAGCGAACCATATTCGCGCAACAGGTTTTGCCCCAGCTCAATCACGCTGACCCCCGGCACCCCGCTCCGCAACAGCAGGGCCAGCAGAACAGAGGAAGGCAGTTCGCCGGCCCCCATGCGGTCGAACATCTCCCGTGGACGCTCACGCACCGGCATGTCCCGCACGCGCAACAGCGAAATGGGATACACCTCCCCCGCCTTGGCCTCCCGGACCTGGCTCATGAGCCTTCCTCTTCGGGCGGGACCTCCGCCTCGGAGGGATCCACCTGGTAGCGCGCGCATTGCGCCGCCAGCTTGTGGGGCAAACTCGCGACGACCACCACATCCCCTCCCTCGTAGCGCTCGGAAAATACGTTGCCGCTGGCGCGTATCGCGGAGAGCAATTGCCCCTGCGACTGCGGCACGCGCAGGAAGACCTTTTCATTGCGGTGCCGCAGGGCATCCGCCAGCTCCGCGCACAAGTCCTCCAGCCCCTGCCCGGTGATGGCCGAGACCTCCACCGCGCGAGGGAACCGCTGGCGAAGACGGTTGCATGCGCCGGGGGCCTCGGGCCGGTCCACCTTGTTGAACACCACGACCAGCGGCTTGAGGCTGGCGCCCAGCTCCCGCAACACTTCGTTCACCGCCTCGATCTGCTCGTCCACGCGGGGATGCGAGGCATCCACCACATGCACCAGCAAATCCGACTCCAGCACCTCCTCCAGGGTGGCCTTGAAGGAATCCACCAGGTGATGCGGCAGTTTCCGGATGAACCCCACCGTGTCCGTGACCAGCGCGTTTTGATGATTGGGTAATTGCAATTGGCGTGTGGTGGGGTCCAGCGTGGCAAAGAGCTTGTCGTCGGCCAGCACCTGCGCGCCCGTCATGCGGTTGAGCAAGGTGGACTTCCCGGCATTGGTATAGCCCACCAGGGTCAGCAGGGCCCAGCCATGGCGGCGGCGCCCGCGCCGCTGTTCGGCGCGGCGGTCCCGCACCACATCAATCTCGCGCCGCAGGCGCACGATGCGCTCCTCGATGCGACGGCGGTCCATTTCCAACTGCTGTTCTCCCGCGCCGGCCATCATGCCAATGCCACCGCGCTGGCGCTCCAGATGCTTCCACATGTGGCGCAGGCGCGGCAACAGATATTGCAGGCGCGCCAGCTCAATCTGAAGAGAGCCTTCCTTCGTGCGCGCATGCTGGGCAAAAATATCCAGGATCATCTGCGTCCGGTCCAGCACCTTGACGTTGAGCAGTTCCTCAAGATTGCGGCCCTGGGCCGGAGAGAGATCATCATCAAACACCACGGTGGTGAGGCCGCCAGCGGCCACGGTTTCCGCAATGGAGAGGGCCTTGCCCTTGCCAATGAAGGTGGCCGGGTTCGGCTTGATCTGGCGGCAGATCATGCGCTCCGCCACTTCCGCGCCGGCCGTGGAGGAAAGCTGGGCCAGCTCGTTCAGGGAATCCTCCACATCTGCCACGCGCTGGCCACGCTGAACCACCCCGATCAGCAAGGCTTTCTCGCGAGTATGATCCGTCACGGGCAGAAGTTCTTCCATCAGCTAGTCCTCCGAAAATACGAATTCATTCGACACCGCTTGAGGTTATACACATTACCCGAACGCACACAAGAAACGACTGACGCATTTTCGTCAGATTGATCCCGCCAGCACGGCAGGTCCAAGTTGTTGCCAGGCGGCGCGGGCAGCAATTGACAAGGAGGCTGAACCCTCAGGGCCTAACTCATTCTGCACTATTTCAACCACACTTAATCTGTCTCGAAAAAATAGTAAAACACTCTTTGACAAGCCCTAGGTCAATATAATAAGTTCCTAAGTAATGCGATACCTCGCAGGTGGACAGCCCGTAAGGGTTGGCGTGGAAGAACCCGCTTCGGCGGGTTTTTTCATTTCAACCACACCTTGCCATATCCGGTCACCTGTCCTCGCAATTCGTTCTGATTGAATTTCGTGCCAGCCGCCTCAATAACCCTCTTCCCAAAAACATCGCCGGGGTCAGGCAAAACACCTTTGTCCACCAAGAAGGCCTGCTTGACCGGATAGGCCAGGAGGTCCGCCAATTGAAGACCTGCCACATTCGCTTTCTTGTCTTGAAGTTTGATGTCCTTTGTTGTCAAGGCCCTCTGGTGGTGTTCACGTGAGAACATCAGGGTTCCACTCTCATAGACTCGGCGATAAGCCCCTTTTAATTGGATGTCTTCTTCTCTTCCTCGCGACTCTGCCATAACATCCCCGACGGCGTTCTTGTAGTTCAACCAGCCACTGTAGCGGTCCAGCATGCCAGCCAAACAGTAGTGGTAGGGGTGAAACGGACTGGCATATTTTTCACTATGTGTCTGCTTGTCGATCACCACACAGACCATTCGAAACTTCGCGCGATGAATGACGCCAAGCAACCCCTCGTCAAAGCGCTTCTGAACAGCGGGATTGCAGAGAAGACCGAAAGGCCCTTTGCGGTTGATTATATCGGAACGATGAAGAACAACCGGCTTATCTGGCCGGGCGCCAAAAATATCACGCTTGAACTTCTCCAGTTCGTCGGCAAAGGCAACATACTCGTCCTCCTGTCTAAACCATACACCCATTAACCCGAGGTGCCGCCGGGAAACGTCGTCAAGATGCTTGAACGTATGATCTCCAGACTCGTCAAGATAAAGACGATACCGATGCGGACGTGGAGCTACCGTGGGGGAGCGCTTGGGTAAGTTCATTCCTCCGCCTCCTCTGGCGTTTCGCCCCTAGGTGTCGCCGCATCAGCGGATGCCAGCACGGCAGGTCCGAGTTGTTGCCAGGCGGCGCGCACCTCGGCCGCCAGCTCCTCTTCCGTCATGCCTTCGCGGACGTCAATCCAGTGGACGCGCGCCTGGCGGCGGAACCAGGTCATCTGTCGCTTGGCGAGTTGCCGCGTTCGCGTCCTGGTGATGTCCATGGCCCGTGCTACGGGCAGGCTTCCCTCCAGAACGGCGAGCGCCTCGGCATAGCCGATGGCCTGCAAGGCGGTCGGGGAAAGCTGGGGAAAGCGCTCTTTCAAGGCGCGGACTTCGTCCAGCAATCCTTGCTCATACATCCGCTCCACGCGGCGCTCAATGCGCTGGTGCAGGGCCTCGGGCGGCAGGCGCAAGCCGGCGATGACCGGAGATTCCCGGCCCTCCCAGGAATCCGGAACGGGCAGGCCTTGTCCGGCCAGCTCATAGGCCCGAATCAACCGCCGGGGATTGAGGGGATCGGCCAGCGCCGCATAGTGCGCCGGAGACATGACTCGAAGGGCCTCTTGCAGGCGTTCGACGCCGCCATACTTCAGGATTTCCCCGGCCAGCGCGCGCCAAGCCAAGGAGGCGGAGGGCAGATCGGCCAGCCCCTCCAGCAGGCACTTGATGTAGAGCCCCGTCCCGCCTGCCACGATCAGAGGGCGCTCGCCTGCGGACGCCACAGCGCCAGCGGTGCGCTGGAGATAGTCGCCCACGCTGAAGGGCTCGGACGGGTCTGCCAAATTGATGCCCCAATAGCGCACCTCCCGCTGTTGTTCGGCGGAGGGTTTATCGGTCCCAATATCCATTCCACGATAGACCAGCATGGAATCGGCAGAGAGAATGTCCAGACCCTGTTCAAGGGCCAGCCGGTGGGCCACGGCGCTTTTCCCGGCGGCGGTGGGGCCCACCAGAACATGAGCCCGGCGGAGGGTCGGCGTGGGGCGTTCTTCAGGATGCGTCATGAGGCACCCCTTCCGCCTCAGCGGATGGGCTGGCAGAGGGCTCGCGCAACGGATGCCGGGCCATCCAGAATGAGGAAAGGATATACAAGCCGACGCCCGTGCAAATCGCGGCATCCGCAACATTGAAGGCGGGCCAGTGATGCCCCCTCCAGTAGAAATCCAGGAAATCGGTCACCCAGGCCTGCCGAATGCGGTCCATCAGGTTGCCGGCGACGCCCCCAACCAGCAGGCCCAGCGCGATGCGATGAGTCAGCCCCGGCGTCAGAAAAGACCGGCGGAAGATGAGCAGGAGAATCAGCATCACGACGGAAAGCACAATCAACACGGCATTCTGCCCGCCCAGGATGCCCCAGGCCGCGCCGGGATTGCGAACGTAGGTCAGGTCAAAAAAACCGGGGATGACGGGAACCGACTCGCCCAGGGAAAAATGCCAGCGGACCCACTGCTTGGTGATCTGATCAAGCACCGTGATAACCAAGCCGATCAGAATCACCAGCATGAAAGACTCCCCTTCCAGTTCCCGTCCAGCGCCTTATTGTGAGCTTTCCGCCGCCGTGGATTGGGCAATGGTTTGTCCAAACGGGCGGTAGCGGGTCTTGCCCTTTTCGGCTTGCGACTTGCAGGCGATGCACATCTTGGCAAAGGGCAATGCCTTCAGGCGCGCCTTCTCGATAGCGCACCCGCAGGTTTCGCAGGCGCCATACGAGCCATCGTCCAGGCGATGCAGGGCCTCGTCAATCTCATAGAGGGCATCCTGCTCACTGCTGACGAGGTTCAGGGCAAACTCACGGTCGAAGTTGTCGGTGCCCTGATCGGCCATGTGGAAACTATAGCTCGACAGGTCGCCGGAGGATTCCCGCTGGGAGCGGTTCAGGTTGTCGCCGGAAAGAAAGGTAATCTCATCCACCACGCGGTCGCGCACATTCTTCAGCGCCGCCCTGAACTCCTCCAGCTCCTTGGCGGAGAGGGGCTTCATCTTTGTGGGCGGTGGTGTTTTGACCGCCACCTTGGGAAGCACGGGCGGCACGGGCATGGGAAGCCGCTTGGCCACAGGCGCCACCTTCTTCGCGGAAACCTTGGCCACCTTTTTTTTAGGGGCCGGCTTGGCCTTGACAACCGCCGCCTTGGGGGCCGGCTTGGAGGCTGGTTTAACGGCCTTTTTCACCGCCACGGCTTTTTTCTTTATGGTCTTCTTTTTTTGCGCCATTTCGCACCTCAGAGTGACCGGATTAACGAACGTCCAGGCCCCCACACAGAAGCCTCTTCCTTAAAAGAACGCGGTTAGTTATCACATGGTTCACCGCTTGTCAACCGCCGTCAATGGCTTTTCATTTTTTTTCATGTGAATCTGACAGGCATGCCCGTTTAAGTCCCAGGCCAAAGCTCCCTCCGGGACCTGCTCCACCAGGGCGCAGTCCTCGCACAAGGTCTCGGTGGCGATATAGCCGGCATGCTCGCGCAGGGCCTCGCGCACCTCTTCGTCCGCCTGCACGTCCAGACGGATTCTCTGCACGACGTCCAGATCCGCCTCCTTGCGCATGGTCTGCACCTTGTTGACGAACTCCCGGGCCAGGCCTTCACACACCAGCTCCGGGGTCAACTTCATTTCCAGCGCCACGACCAGATCGCCCTCCGAGGCGACGGCCAGCCCCTCCTTGGGCTTGCGCTCGATAATGATCTCCTCGGGGGTGAACTCCACGGCCTGCCCGTCCACGCTCAGGAGCACGTTGCGCCCGTTGAGCAGTTCCGCCATCGCGCTCACATCCATCTTCTGAATGGCCTGCGCGGCCTTTTTGACCTGCGCGCCCAGGCGCGGCCCCAGGCGTCCAAAGTTCGGCTTGGCGCTCAAGTCGGCCAGCTCGGTTTCATCCCGCCCGAACCAGACTTCGCGCACATTGAGTTCCTCGGCCATCAGCTCGCTCAACGCCTTGAGACGGGCCAGCCGCGCCTCATCGCGGCAGATCACATGCAATCCGCTCAAGGGCTGGCGCACCTTTAGATTAAAGTCCGCGCGCAGTTGGCGGCCCATGCCGACCGCCGCCATGACCAGGCTCATCTGTTCTTCCAGCTCCAGGTCACGCCCCCCGCTGGATACCGGGAAATCGCACAGATGGACGGACTCCGGCTGGTCCGCGGTGCGGAGATTGCGATAGATGGCCTCGCTCATGAACGGCACAAACGGCGCGGCGATCTTTGAGAGCGTCATCAGCACGCGGTACAGCGTGGCATAGGCCTGCGCCTTGTCCGCGTCATCCAAGCTCTTCCAGAAGCGGCGGCGGCTCCGCCGGATATACCAGTTGGTCAGCTCCTCCACGAACTGCACAAACGGGCGCACGGCCTGCTGGAGATCGTACCGGTCCATCGCCGCCACCACCTCCTGAGTCAGCCGCTCCAGCGCGCTCAGGATCCAGCGGTCCAGCAACGCGCCGCCACCCCCGCCAGCGCCCTCCGCCTGTGTGGCGCCCGCCCCTGGCTTCCAGCCGTCAATGCGGGCGTAGGTCACAAAAAAGCTGTAGGCATTCCACCAGGGAATCAGCAGATGCCGCAGGGAGTGCTTGACGCCCTCCTCGGAGAAGCAAAGGTTCTCCGCGCGCACCACGGGCGAGTGAATCAGGTAGAGCCGCAGGGCATCCGCCCCGTACTCATCCAAGATCTTCGACGGATCGGGATAATTCTTGAGCCGCTTGCTCATCTTGCGCCCGTCCGCCGCCAGCACCAGCCCATTGACCACGACGTTCTTAAACGCGGGCTGGTCGAACAGCGCGGTGGCCAGCACGTTGAGCGTGTAGAACCAGCCCCGCGTCTGGTCCAGCCCCTCAGCAATGAAATCCGCCGGGAAATGCGCCTCGAACCGCTCCTTGTTTTCAAACGGATAGTGCGACTGCGCGTACGGCATGGCGCCGCTTTCAAACCAGCAGTCCAGCACCTCCGGAATGCGGCGCAGAGGCTCGCCGCCCTGCTCCGACGGGATCTCGAGGGCGTCCACAAAATGCTTGTGCAGGTCGGCCACCTTGTGCCCGGTCAACTTCTCCAGCTCGGCCACGGAGCCTACGCACCGCACCTCGCCCGCCGCATTGCGCCAGATGGGCAACGGCGCGCCCCAGTATCGGTTGCGCGAGATGGCCCAGTCGCGGGCATTTTCGATCCACTTGCCAAAGCGCCCTTCCTGCAAGTGCTCCGGCATCCACTTGATTTTCTTGTTCGCGGCCATCATCCGTTCGCGGAGCTGTTCCACGCGGACAAACCACGTCGAGATGGCCCGGTAGATCAGCGGGGTATCGCACCGCCAGCAGTGGGGGTAGCTGTGCTGAAGGGTCGAGCGATGCACCAGCCGGCCCTCCTGCTTGAGGCGGCGCATGATGTCCGAGTCCGCCTCCTTGACCTCGCGCCCCACATAGTCGGACACCTCCGCCGTGAAGCGACCCTCTTCATCCACCGGACACACCACCGGGACATTTTCCTTCCGGCCCAGCTGGTAGTCATCCTCGCCGAACCCCGGCGCGATATGCACAATGCCGGTGCCATCCTCGGTGGACACAAAGTCCGCCGTCAGCACACGGAAGGCGCCCTCGTTTTTTTTCGCGGCGAAATAGGGAAAGAGCGGCTCATACCGCAGGCCCGCGAGGGCCGAGCCCGGCAGTTCCTCCAGCACCTCAACGGGGGCGTCCTTCTTGTAATAGATCGGCAGGCGCTCCTTCGCGAGGATGTACATGTTCTCCCCGTCGCGAATTTTCACGTAAGTAATTTTTGCGCCCACGGCCAGGGCCATGTTGGAGGGAAGCGTCCAGGGCGTGGTGGTCCACGCCAGGATGAAGGTGTTCACCGCGCCTTCCAGCGCGAAGCGCACGGTGATGGCCGGGTCCTGCACCTCCGCATACCCCTGGTTCGTCTCGAAGTTGGACAGCGGGGTCGCGCACCGCGGGCAGTACGGCAGAATCTTGTTGCCCTCATAAATCAGCTGGCGGTCCCACAGCGTCTTGAACACCCACCAGATGGATTCCATATACGAAAGGTCCATCGTCTTGTAGTCGTGGTCAAAATCCACCCAGCGACCCATGCGGGTCACCACCTGCCGCCATTCGCGCGTGTAGCGAAGCACGATGCTCCGGCACTTCTCATTGAACACGTCCACGCCCAGCTGTTCGATCTCACGCTTGCCGCTGATCTTCAGCTCCTGCTCCATCTCGAACTCCACCGGGAGCCCGTGGCAATCCCAGCCGAAGCGGCGCTCGACATAATGCCCGCGCATCGCCTGGTAGCGCGGCACGATATCCTTGATGGTCCCCGCCAGCAAATGCCCGTAATGCGGCAGGCCCGTCGCGAAGGGAGGGCCGTCATAAAACACAAATTCCTTGGCGCCCTTGCGTTGTTCCAGGGATTTCTCGAACGTCTTGTGCGCCTCCCAAAACGCAAGGATCTCCGCTTCCAATTCCGCAAAATTGACTTTACTGCTGACCGGCTCAAACATGGCTCATCATCCTTCCATCCCTCCACGCCCACGCGGCGGGAAAAGGCAGTAAACTAGCCCTCCCACACCAGGGATGCAACCAGATTCGCCACCGATGAAAGGGCCAAAAAAAGTTTCCAAGGGTTGGAAACTTTTTTCTGAAAAGTTCCAAGGGTTGGAACTTTTTTGGACATTTTTTCCAATGGTTGGAACTTTTTTTTTGGCAAAAATCCCGGCTCGCCCGGCTCACTCGAAAGACCGGCATCCTTCAGGCGCGTGGCTTTTTTACTCATTGAACAATGTACGAAGCGTGGCGGAAGAGGCTCAACAAATCGCTCTTTGCCTCTGCACTTTCCTTGTGCTCTGTCCCTGAAGCGGCACACTAGCAATCATTCTTTTGGTCGGGATTCGGCTTTCACATCGTCACCAACGCGATCACGCTGAGGACTATGATACGACCGAGATGAGACTCAATTTTTCGCCCAGCGAAAAGTTGTAGTCCTCAAAGGCCTGGTTGGCCGAATTCCATTGTTCACGGCGCCCGAATTGTCGTTGTTGTGTCTTCCTCTGGCAGGCGGTGGGTATGTCTCTTTCTCATCAGCATCGATGACAGCACTGAAATCAGGCCGAGAAGCATTAGCCAGAGGCCGAATCTGAGCCATTCAGGTGGCTCCAGTGCGCACATGAGCAGGTAGAACGGACTGCTCTTTGCAGCTTGAGCGGGGCGAGCATCAACAGGAGCGTTTAAGACCCTAGACCCCATCCCGCCGTCTAGTGCGAGTTCGACCCCCATGATCAGCGAGACGACGCCAATCATCAGCACAATATCAGCGCGGGTGAATCTGTGCCTTTTCTTATTCATCCTTTTCGGCCAACATCGACCAGCAAGGGGACCGACCAGCAAGGAGACGACCAGCAAGGGGACGACCAGCGAGGGGACAGCCCTTAAATATTAAATTCTCTTCGGATCCAAGAAATTATCTCTTTTGAATCATGCTTTCTCGTCCTCGCCCTCTTCAGTTGAAGGCACACGGCCACGACTGTGCTTAATCCCACGCGCTCTCTACACTTCCCCGTTGACTCAACCCTCCCACCGTTGTCAGAAAAATTACCGCCGCTGACTTGATGCGATCTTGTAACCGCTGGCACCGCATCTCAACATCCACCGCAAGCACTATTTAATATTTAAGGGCTGTCCCCGCGCGGGTGTCCCCGCGCGGGTCG
>CAZFSE010000100.1:0-16103 GCA_964521805.1 uncultured Verrucomicrobiota bacterium | reverse complement strand
TGTGAGCTCGGAAAAGCTGAAAAAAGAGATTGCCGAAACACAACGTCTGGTGAAACACTCGGCTATAACGATTCGCCGGGTGGCCCATGAATATGGCAGGGATTATGAACCGTAAGATGCGCACGCTGTTGAGGCTTTATGAAGCCGCTCTGCACCGGCATTTGAAAGAAGGGGGCCCGGCAAGCCGAAAGACTGCACGGCGGTTGGGCCTCCGGGCCCTGGCCCTTGGGCTGGAGACGCTGGACCTGGCGATGATCCACGAGCAGGCCCTGATGGCCTGGTCCCTGCCGGTCCGCTCCGCCGCAGTCCGTGAGCGCATCATCAAGAACGCGGGCGTGTTCTTTGCCGAAACCATCCTGCCGATTGAGACGACGCACCGCTCGGCGATGGAGACCAACGTTCAGTTAAGCCGGCTGAACAAGGCGCTGATCCAGCGCACCCAGGATCTCTCCGCCTCCAACCGGAAGCTGAAAAAGGAAATCGTCAAGCGAAAGGGCGTGGAACAGACCCTGCGCCAAAGCAAAAATCGCTCCATCCATCTCCTGGAGCAGTCAAAGCTGTTGCAGGGGCAGTTGCGGCGTTTATCCCGGCAGATTCTTTCGGCGCAGGAAGATGATCGAAAAAGGATCAGCCGGGAACTGCATGACGTCGTGGCCCAGATGTTGACGGGCATCAACGTCCGCCTGGCCACCTTGAACAAGGATGCGACCACTCATTCCAAGGGCCTCAGCCAGAAGATTGCCCACACACAACGGCTGGTGGAAAAGTCGGTGGACGCGGTGCACCGGTTTGCCCGCGAATTGCGCCCGGCGGTACTGGACGATTTGGGGCTGATTCCCGCCCTGCATTCCTTCATGAAGGGTTTCATGAGGGAGACCGGCATTCGCGTGAGTTTGACTGCGGCGGCCGAGGTGGAAAAATTGAGCGCGGCCAAGCGCACGGCGCTGTATCGCACCGCCCATGAAGCGCTGACCAATGCCGCCCGCCATGCGAAAGCCAGCCGGGTGGAGATCACTCTCCAAAGGCTTCCCCATGCCGTGGCCATGGACATTCGGGACAATGGCAGGGGCTTTGACCTCAAACGCGTGTTGAACAACGCACGATTCAAGCGGCTGGGGTTGCTGGGCATCCGGGAGCGGGTGGAGATGGTGGGCGGAAAGTTTTCCATCGAATCCGTGCCCGGAAAGGGCACGACAATTCATGTGCAGGTGCCCCTCAACCATGCCGCCAGGGAGGGCGTTCACCCATGAGCCCCGCAACGTCCATCACCGTTCTGCTGGCCGAGGACCACATGATTGTCCGGGAAGGCCTGCGCAAACTGCTGGAAGCGGAGAGCGATATCGAGGTGGTCGGCGAAGCCTCCACGGGCCGCCAGACCGTGGCCCTGGCCCAGAAACTCCACCCCGACGTGGTGGTGATGGATATCGCCATGCCCGTGCTCAATGGGCTGGAGGCGACCCGTCACATTCGACAGCTGGTTCCTGACACCAAGATTCTCATTCTATCCGCGCACAGCGATGATGCGTACCTTGAAAGTGTGACGGACTTGGGCGCATCGGGCTACCTGATCAAGCAAACCTCCGCCCACTATCTGGCGGAGGCCATACGGGAAATTCACAAGGGCAAGACCTTCTTCAGCCCCTCCGTGGCCAGGCGCCTGCGCCAGCACAACCAAAAAACGCTGGACCGGAAGGGGCGGTGCAAGGTGAAGTCCATCACACTGAGCGCGCGCGAGCGGGAGATCCTTCAAATGATCGCGGAGGGCGACGCCAACAAGCAAATCGCCTCCCTGCTGAACATCAGCGTCAAGACCGTGGAAAAGCACCGGGATCATCTGATGCAAAAGCTGGATATTCATGAGACGGCCGGATTGACCCGGTACGCCATCGCGTCGGGCATCATTGAAAGCAGTGTTCAGTTGACGATTGTCTAGTGGGGCGGGAGCCTGGGCAACAGCCCGAAAGCCCTTGAGTTTAAAAAACAGGATGTTCAAAAAGTTTTTTAAACAAAAGGCAACCCTCCTGCGCGAAGCCGCTACGGAGGGCCGGCAGAAGGAAACAAAGATTATGGGACCCCGATTTCATGGGCGTTTCCTGTGGGTCCGGCCAATGAAATCAGGGGAAAAGGGATGGTAGAGGCTGGGGGGCTCGAACCCCCGACCCGCTGATTAAGAGTCAGCTGCTCTACCAACTGAGCTAAGCCTCCGGGGCCGATACTACGGATTTGGCTTTTTGAAGCAAGCCCGGAGATGAAAAAAATGCGGTTTCCTTTTTCGTGTGCAGGGGATGCGCGTTTTAATCCTTGGGGACAGCCATGTAAATCAGGGACTTTCCCGTAGGATTGGCCTGCCAGACCACCCTTCCGGCCGCGGTCTTGGGGTCGCGATCTTCGTAGTCATTGTCGGTGATTCGGATGGGCTGGGGACCGCCGTCCCACACAAAAATCTCTGCGTCCCAATTATCGTGATAGCCCATCCAGCAGATGATCTCATCGCGGATGTCGGGATTCACATCGTCATACTGGTTGCTGGTGAGCTTGATGGTTCGGGCGCCGTCGTAGAGGTAGATTTCGAAATCGTCGCCGTCAAACCCCTGCCAGACGACTTGCCCGTTCCAGATACGGGGGTTCAAGTCATCCTCGATGTTGTCCTTGCTGATGTTCTTGATCTCGCCCTCTTTCCAGGTGTAGATGTCGGCATCCACACCGGCGTACCCCTCCCAGGCAATCATGCCATCCCAGATGACGGGGGATACATCGTCATATTGGTTGCTGGTGATTTGGGTGATGCCTTTTTCCGTGTCGTAGAGATAGATTTCAAAGTCATGTCCATCCCATCCGTACCAGACAATCTGATTTTTATGAACCTTGGGGGCCATGTCGTAATAGAAGTTGGTGGTGAGCTGGATTTGGACGCCGTCGTTCCACGCCATGATTTCCCAGCCAAAGGGCCATCCCTTGGCTTTTTGCCAGGCCACAAGCCGGCCCCAGACGCTGGGGCCCAGATCGTTTCGGGTATCCACGGTCAGGCGCTCGAATCCGGGATTTCCATCCCAATAGTTGATTTCATTTTCCCCGCTGGGGGAGCGTTTGGTGGTGTCAAACGGAGCTGTATTGGTGGTGGTGGGTTGTGCGGGAACTTCCTCCGCCGTGGTTGTTTGATTTGTATCCGGTTCCGCAGTGGCCTGTTTTTGGGAAGATGGGACAAAGGTTTGTTTCCCGTTGGCGTCAATTTCGGCGCGGTAGTTGGCATCCAACTCCTTGATGGGCCCGCCATCGTCGAGGACCTCGCGCAGAACCCAGTTGGCGGGGCCCTCCGACCCGCTGTAGGCGGCCACCCAGACCACAATGTTGCTTTGGACCTGGGGTTTGATGTTGGACTTGATGAAGGTGGACTGTCCCTTGGTGATGGAGCGGAGGGATTTGTTCGTGTAGATCATGATTTCCGAGCCGATTTCGCCCTTTTCGTCATTGATGAGGCTGTACCAGGCCACCAGTCCGGTTTCGCTGATCATGGGTTCCCGGTTGAACATCACGTCATCGGAAATCAAGAATACGTCATACTCTTTGGACGTGGCGATGAGGGGCATGGTGAGCAGAAAAGCACAGGCAAATGCCCATGCCCGTCGGCCTTTCCAAGCCATGTGTACACCCCTTGCACTCTGGTTGTGCAATAAAAACATCGCCAGTTTTCCTTCAAACGTTTGAATAAACCGAGCTTTTTCTGTGTACTCGATTTACGCGCCGGAGTTTATGAAACCATCGGAAAATGTGCAACATAATGTAAGGGATTATATAAACACGGGCGGATGGTTGCAGAATCTGCCTGTCGGGGGGGGCGTGTCCTTGCCAGTTAAGGCGTGGGCGTGGGCGGCGGCGTGGTCCCCGGTGCTTGTGCAACAGCGGCGGAAGGCACAGAAGCCTCTGTGGCCTCCGTGCTGTTGGTCAATTTGGAGGGAGGGATGGGCCAATCGGGCCCCCATTGATGGTCTTCGCTCCAATAATGGAGAGGTTTTTGGGTGCGGAGCCGGGCGTCCACCAGGCGTGGGTCCATGCGCTCTTCCAGGCTTCCCTTCATTTGCGCCAGATCGCGGCTCATTCGCTCAATGGTTTTCAACGTCGCATTGACCATGACGCGCTCAAAGTCGGTCTTCACCCGTACCAGAATGATCTCGGTCTGCAAGGTCAGCTTTTCGAGGCTTTGGACCATTTCATAAGCCCACCAAGTGCCGACCATGGGCCCCCAGGCGGTTTGCGTTACAGCGCCGCCCCATCGGGTTTGAAGGGTCAGCTTGGCCATGGTTTTCATGTCATTGAGAATCCCATAGGCGTAGTCGGCGGACTTTTGGGACGGGCAGAGGAGCAGGGTTTCCACATGGCCCTTTTGATGGCTGAGGGAGCCCTTGACGACCACAGCTTGAATGTGACCGCGAAGCTGGGGGGGGATGATTTTCTTGGGGTCAGGAAAGACGGCCGTGAAATACATGGGGGTTTCGATGGCCTTGACCATCAGGGTTATTTCCCCGGAGAAAAGCGATTCCAGGAGTTTGTGCTGGGACTCTGCGACGCTCTCTTCGGCAAAGAGCACCATGTCGCGCCCGAGGAAGCTGATCATGATATTGCCCATGCCCCAGAGGTTCTTATCCACCTGTTGGAAGAAATAGCCATCGCGATGAAATCCGGGTTTCATCTTGCCCAGCGGAAAACCGCCGACGGCATGGGCGACTACGTTGGAGACCCGGTCTTGTTCGTCTTTGTTGTAGGTGACAATCATGGCGGTGACCTCACCAAGATTCAGTGCGGGATCATCCGTAAGACCTTTTCGGACAATGGTTTTTAGTTGAGAAAGCAATTCCGGGT
This sequence comes from uncultured Verrucomicrobiota bacterium, assembly GCA_964521805.1. Taxonomy (GTDB): domain Bacteria; phylum Verrucomicrobiota; class Kiritimatiellia; order CAIQIC01; family GWF2-57-35; genus CAZFSE01. The sequence goes on along the minus strand of CAZFSE010000100.1, from coordinate 11,246 downwards.
TGTCACCAAAGATGGCTTCAAGATAGTCCGTGGAAAACGTCTCGGCCGCAGGCGACTCGCCGATGGTGCCCCCGTTTTCGATCAGGTAGCGGACTTGGGCTCGAAAAGAGGTCAGCACGTCATAGGCGCGATGAACCCGGTAGGCCACAAAGCCAGCCCCTATACATCCAGCCGCCAGAATAACCAGCGCCGACATGCCTATTTTTTTGGCTATGCTCATCCATTGCCCTTTTTTTACTGGGAAGACCCCTAACCCTGCTGATAAGAATACCCGGAACCCGGATTTCCGGCAAGGGCCAATCAAAAGTTTGCTTGTTGGGAGCGAACGCCCCACTATGGAAGCTCGTGATCGGCGCGGAAAGCAGAGGCGAATTTTTCAAGAATGTGCACTGTGGCCATGGGCGTCAAAATAAGAGCAGTCTGCCGGGCGGGCGTCAACCTGCTTCCGGTGGCTGTTCGTCGCGCCATCAAGCGGGTGTATTATACGCGGGTGGCGCGGACGTTTACCGAAGAGCGCTGGCCGCTGGCTGAGGGGGTTCGGCGTTGGGCGGTGGCGGGCGCACGCGTGGTGGATGTGGGCGCCAATGTGGGGTATATCACCACGTTGTTGTCGCGTTGGGTGGGGAGTGGCGGACGCGTCTACAGCCTGGAGCCGATTCCCGAGACGTTCGACGTGCTCGAGCAGGTGGTTCTGCGCCAGGGGTTGTCCAACGTGGTTGCGATCTGTTCCGCGGCCGGTGCGGAGGATGGGAACGCGCAGATGCAGGTGCCCGACTATCCGGACGGCGGCCACAACTATTACGAATCACGCTTGGTGAGCGGCGCTGGTCCCGATGCGTCCAGCGGAATCCCGGTGCGGGTGGCCCGGCTGGACACCCTTTTGCTGGGCCGGGATGGACCCTTTGCCCTGATCAAGATTGACGCGGAGGGCCATGAGCTGGCGGTGGTTCAGGGCGCCTTGGGCTTGTTGCGGCGTGATCATCCGGCGCTCTTGATTGAGGTGGAGGGAAATCCAGATGCTCCAGCCAGCAAGGCCGGTGCGCTGTTCCAGCTTCTGGCGCAGGAGGGGTATGCGCCTTTTATATACAGGCCTGAGGGCTTTCTTTCCCGCCAGCCGGGGCACGTGGAGGTGGATTATTTCTTCCTGCACAAGGCTGTGTCCAATGCGCCAGCGCCTGCGTCCAATCCGCCGGGGTGTTGATATTGCTCTCGATGGCGGAATCCTCCACCTCCAGTGGAACCGCCAGGCTTTTAATCCAGTGGTCCATGCGGGGCGGCTGGGCGGAGCTGGCGAGTGACAGAAACCGGTCCGCCGTTTCCCGGGAGAGCCAGAGCACCTTTCCATCCCGGCCTTGGTGGGTAGGACGCAGGGCCGGCACGTTCATCTGGTCCGCGAACTTCAACACGACCTGCAGGGTCTTGATCCGCACTCCGACGGTGTCCACCGGGAGAATCAACACACCCTCGCAGGCGGGTGTGGCCGACAAGCCCACGGCCAGGGAGCGGCTCCGCCCTTCCTCCCAGCGTGGATTCCAGACGGTCTCGCAATGGGGCAGGGCGTCCCGGATGGTTTTGTATTCGGCACCCAGGACAACGACAACCCTCCGGCATCCTGCACCAACAAGCAGGTTGCGCTGATGCGCCGCGAGGGGGAGGCCTTCCGGGGTGGGGAGAAGAGCCTTGGGGCGCCCCATCCGGGAGGACGCGCCTGCCGCCAGGATGATGCCCTCGTGAATCATGGCGGCCGTCTCCGTTAATCCCGTTCTGGTTTCGGATCGCGCGACATCAGTGCGGCCACCACTTTCCGGGGGTCTTTGCCCTTGTGAATGACGGCGGCCACCTCGTCGGTAATGGGCACGCGCACCTTCAGCTTGTGGGCGAGCGTGCGCGCGGTGGTGCAGGTCCAGACGCCTTCAGCCACCTGTTGCATGCTGTCCAGAATCTGCTGGACGGATTCGCCCCGGCCCAGGCGTTCGCCCACGCCGCGATTGCGGCTGTGGCGGCTGGTGCAGGTCACCACCAAGTCCCCCATGCCGCTCAGCCCCGCGAAGGTGGCCGCCTGCGCGCCCAGGGCGCGGCCCAGGCGGCTGATTTCCGCCAGGCCCCGCGTGATCAAGGCCGCTTTGGAATTGTCCCCAAACCCGATGCCATCGCAGATGCCCGCCGCGATGGCCATGACGTTTTTCAGCGCGCCGCCCAGTTCCACGCCAATCACGTCCTCCGAGGTGTAGACGCGGAATAATGCGTTGTTGAAAATCTTCTGCAGTTGAACGGCCTTTGCATGATCCTTGCAGGCGATGGTCACCGCCGTGGGAATGCCCCGCGCCACTTCCGCCGCCAGACTGGGCCCCGAGAGCGCCGCTACAGGCGCCAGCCCCAGCACCTTCTCCGCCACCACCGTCATCCGCTCTCCGCTTTTCTCATCCAGCCCCTTGGTGACACTGATCAACAGGGGCGCGCGTCTTGGCCGGTCAAAGGCCGCAACAAAATCCGCCAGCACCTGGCGGAAATACTTGGAGGGCACGGCCAGGACCACAACATCCGCCCCGTGCGCCGCTTCGGCGAGGTCGGAGGACCACTCAATGCCCTCCGGGATTTTTACGCCGGGCAGGAAGCGGGTGTTTTCCTTTTTTGACCGGACCTCCTCCACGATGTCCGGGAAGGGGCCCCAGACCCGGACCTGATGCCCGTTGCTATTTAACACCAGGGCCAGCGCCGTGCCCCAGCCTCCGTCCCCCAAAACCGTGATTCGTTTCATGCGTCCTCAATTCTGCTGAATGGGCTTGTCTTTTTTTTGTCCAAAGCGGTGTTCCTCACCCCGGAGCAGGCGCCGGATATTGGCCCGATGTTTCCAGACCGCCAGGGCGCCCATGAGGGTCAGCGCGGAAGGCAGGAGCTTTCCTTCGCCGCCATACAGCCACCAGCCGGCGGCCGGCACGGCCACCGCCGCCCCGATGGAGGCCAGCGAGACGTACCGGGTCAGCGCCGTCAACAGCGCCCACGCCACCACGCCGCAGACGGCGGCGGCCGGGGCGATGCCCAGGAGCATGCCGGCGCTGGTGGAAATGCCTTTTCCACCCTTGAACCCGGCAAAGATGGGCCAGTTGTGGCCGATGACCGCCGCACAGCCGCAGAGAAGGCCCAGGGCGGCGCCGGGCTCCGCGCCCAGCCATGTTCCAAGCATTGGAAAAATAAAAGCGGGGATGAAGCCCTTGAGCGCATCCCCCACGAAGGTGGCGATGCCCAGGGGCTTGCTGACGCAACGAAAGACGTTGGTGGCCCCGATATTGCCGCTCCCCACCTTGCGGATGTCCACGCCCTTGAGACGGGCCAGCAAGAGGCCCAGCGGGACGGAGCCCAGCAGATAAGAAAGCACCACGAGTGCGACCGCCACGCCGGCCTCTTTCAAGACGAGCCTCCCCGGCGTTGCTCCGCCCAGCGCACCGCTTCGCGGAGCAACTGCGCGGAATCCTCGCACTGCAATTTCTTTTTGATGTGAGCCCGGTGGACCTCCACGGTGCGGGCGCTTAATCCAAAACGCTCGGCGATCTTGCGGCTGGTCAGCCCTTCGCCCAGGCACTCAAAGATTTCCTTCTCGCGGTCGGTCAGGCTTTCCACTCCGAATTCGGCGGGCGCCTCTTCGCCCCGGATATAGTGCTGAAGCATGCGGGCGGAGATCTCCGGGCTGACATAGATCTCCCCCTTCAGCACCGCCCGCAGGCCCTCGACCACGGTTTGGTCCGCATTTTCCTTCATGACGTATCCCTGCGCGCCCGCCCTCAGCGCCTTTTCGGCATGCGTCTCTTCATCGTGCATGGAAAGCACCAGCACCTGGCCCTCGAGCCCCTTGGCCCTCGCTTCTCGAATCAGGTCGAGCCCGTTCTTATCCTTCAGGGTGATGTCCACCAGCAGAAGGTCGGGGCGGAGCTTTTCCCAGGCGGCCAGGGCTTCCTCATAGGTTGAGGCCTCGCCGCAAACTTCCCAATCCGTTTCCTTGGCCAGCAAGGCCGTCAGGCCGTGGCGGACAATCGAATGGTCGTCCACGACGAGGATGCGGGTCTTGGCTGGTTCATTTTTAGGCATGCCCGCCAGTGTATCAAAGAGGGCGTCCTCCGCAACCTAAGAAGTCGGGGTGCGTGACCAGTGACCCGTCGGGGAAGAGGGCGGCAGATGGAGGGCGGAAGTCAGCGGGAAAGGCCCCGCATCCCTCACCCGTCATGTCGAGCCCCTGCGGGCGCTTGTGCCGCAGGGTGTCGAGACATCTCCGACGAGAAGGTGAGGTCTGAGATCCCTCGACCATGCTCGGGATGACGGAGGGGAGGAAAGAGGACCGTGACCCGTGGTCAGTGGTCCGGACTCAGTGAAAAATGGCAGATAATCTGAACACCGCCATCCGCCTGGCTTTTGACTTCCAAGGTGCCTCCAACTTGCTTGGCGCGATGCCGCATGATTTTCAGGCCCATGCCGCCGCGGTCCTCGGCGCCGGCGGGCAGGCCGGTTCCGTCGTCGCGTATTTCAAGTCGGCCCTTGTGCGGGCCCGCGGAAAGCGTGATGACAATCTCCGCCGCCTTTCCATGCCGGGCCGCATTGCTGACGGCTTCCTGGGCCAGGTGATACAGATGGCTGGCCGATTTTCCGCCGGGCAGACCGGCCGTTTCTTCGATCACGGCCTCGCAGGCGATGCCATAGGTTTCGCGGGCCTCTTCGGCCAGACGCTTCAGCGCGTCCGCCAGGCCATCCTGGCCCAGTTCCACCGGGGCCAGGCCCCGGGCAATACGGCGCACCTGAGCCACGGATTCCTTGAGCACGTCATTGATCCGCTCCGCGGCGGCCCGGTCCTCTTCCGGCAATTTGCCGATCAGCGCGCGGGTGAGGAATACGGCGCCCGTCAGCTTTTGGCCCAGGGAATCGTGCAGATCTCGGCCCAGCCGCTGTTGTTCGCGCCCGGTGATTTCCATGATCTCGCTTTCCAGGCGCGAGCGCTCGGCCATCTCTTCCAGGAGCCGGTTGTTGGCCCGGCTGAGTTCAGAGGTGCGGGCGCGAACCACTTTTTCAATTTTGCGGGCGCGGCCCGCCAGAACCAGCAACTGGCTGGTCAGCAGGCCCGTCACCAGCAGGCCGGCCAGCAGGAGGATGCCGGCCTGCTGGGAGGTGTGCGCTTGCACATAGCCCGCCTCCGCGACCATGCGAAAGACCCAGGTCCGCCCCGCCAAAAAAAGCGGCGCCTCATAGACCGGCGAGCCTTCTTCGATGCTCAAGCGGGGCTGAGCCGGCGGCGGGCGCGCGCCGGGATCCACGAGTTGCACCCGCAAATGGCGCGCCCCGGCGTCCTCCTGGATTTGTGCAAGGAGCGTGGCAGGCTTCAACACGGCCACGGAAAACCCAATGAGCGGCCCCTTCCTGCCGGCCGGGTTTTGGGCTTGGAAGATGGGCGAAAAAATATACACCCCGGCGTACCCTTCGTCCCCGGCCCGCGGAATCAGCCGCCCCCCCATGGTGCCGCCACCGGTTTCTTCCATGCTCCGGATGGCCTGCAGGTTTTCCTCGGACGAGCTGAAGTCGAAGCCCACGGGGACGCCGAGGATGTTCGCGGAGGTCTGGTAGGTCAGCGGGTAATACACTGGACGGCGCCGGGCCGGCGCATAGCCGCCCTGGCCATCCGCCTCCACCAGGCGAAAGGCCGCCGTTTCTTCGTCGGAGGCGGTCTCCAGCGCCGGGCGCACCTCATCGGCAATGCGCTGAGCAAAGCCGAACCCGCCGAGCACCTCCTGCTGGTACATCATGCCCTTGGCGACGAATTCCGCGAAGTCTTCCTCGGTGATGCGGTCGGAGAGCGTGTGCAGGTAGCGGATGGAGTCCAGAACCCCCATGAACAGGTTCAGACTGTTGTCAATTCGTTGCCGGGCCAGCTGGGCATCGAAGAGGAAATCCTCCTCCAGCCGCTGGCGCTCGGAGGTGGTGCGCGCCTGCCAGAGTGCCAGGCTCAACATAAGGCCCGCGGCCATGGTGCACAAACTGGATACCCATGGCCAGCGGGCCCCCCGCCGGTTTTCACCTTCGTGTTTCATGAGCGGCGGTTCAGCCACCCTTGAGCATCAACTGCAGGTCTTCCTGCAGGGATTGAAGATCTTCCTCGTGCTCCACTTCGTCCTGCAGGATTTGCAGAACGAGGTTGTACGTGACCGGGTCGCCGGTCATCGTCGCTTCCATCAGCTTCTTATAGGTGGAAATGGCGCATTGCTCGCCCTTGATGTTTTGCTCGAGCAGAATTTTGACGAAGGGATCGCTGGGGGCGTCATACCCGCAGTTGGTCTTTTCCAGCCATTCCTGCGGGGAGAGGGGAGGCGTGCCGCCCAGTTGAATGATGCGGAGCGAAAGCATATCCGCATGGCGCAGTTCATCCGCCGCGTGTTGAAGGAGTTCGGCAATCACCGCATCCTTCATCGGGCCCTTGGCCACCTTGGTGCCCAGCCAGTATTGATAATAGGCCAGCCACTCATCGGCAAACGCCCGGCAAAGCATGTCCAGGAGCTTGTTGATGTCCATACTGACAATTTCTCGTCCTCTTGTTCCCATGGCGATCTCCTTTGGTTGCAGGTTCCTATGCTTGAGGGTCCAGTTTGCCCCCGGAGGACGCAGGTTGTCAATCCTGTGCTCCGGCCCCGCCGTCCTCCGCCCCCTGGGGGAATCATGGGGCCTCCCGAGTGCCGTCGAGGGCTCTCGTGCCTCCCACCTTCTGCATCCATCCAAAAAGAGACCGCCATCTTGTTTATCTGTTCGGCTCCGGTATAAACTGGACAATCAGCGTGCCTCAGCATAAAAAGGCTGTTCACCATTTGATTGGAGGCCATCATGGATGAGTTGCTGAACATTTTGAAAAAGAACGCATTGGAGAAGCCGGAGACGATTGCCCGTCTGCTGGGCGTGTCCGCCGACGAGGTGAAAGCCCGCATTGCCGGCTATGAGAAGCAGGGCGTGATCCGCGGCTACCAGGCGATTGTGGACGAGGACCAGTTGGATCTCAACCTGGTGACGGCCGTGATCGAGGTTAAGGTGACGCCGGAGCGCGAGGGCGGCTTCAACCGCATCGCGTCGCGCATCAGCCGTTTTCCGGAGGTTCAATCCGTTTACCTGATGTCCGGCGCCTATGACCTGCTCTTGTTCATGGCGGCCAAGGATCTCAAGCAGGTGGCGATGTTTGTGAGCGAGCGCCTGGCGACCATCCAGGGCGTCCTCTCCACCTCCACTCATTTCATGCTCAAAACCTACAAGCATCACGGCGTTTTAATGGAAACCAGCAATGAAGACGAACGACTCCAAGTCAGTCCCTAGCCGCATTGCGCGGCATGTCGTGGATATTCCCCGCTCCGGCATCCGCGACTTCTTTGACATTGTCAGCACGATGAAGGACATCATCAGCCTGGGCATCGGGGAGCCCGATTTCGACACCCCCTGGCATGTGCGGGAGTCCACCGTATTTGCGCTGGAGAAGGGCGCGACGCACTACACCTCGAACCGCGGCCTGCTGGAATTGCGCAAGGCGATTGCGAGCTACGTCCAGCGGACGTTTGGCGTGGCGTATGATGCCGAGAGCGAAATCCTCATCACGGTGGGCGTGAGCGAGGCGCTGGACATCGCCCTGCGGGCGTTGGTCAACCCGGGCGATGCGGTGATCTATCATGAGCCCTGCTACGTCTCGTACCGCCCTTCGATTATCTTTGCGCACGGCACGCCGATCGCGGTGGAAACCCGCGCGGAGAACGGCTTTCGGCTGACCCGCAAGCTGTTGGAGGAAAAAATCACGCCGGAGACCAAGGTGCTGATGCTGAACTTCCCCAACAATCCCACGGGGGCCATTGTCACCCGCGAGGACTTGGAGGGCATTGCCCAGCTGGCCATGGAGCGGGATTTGATTGTGCTGAGCGACGAGATCTACGCGGAGCTGACCTATGACAGCGCGCATGTCAGCATTGCCTCATTGCCCGGGATGAAGGAGCGCACGATCTTCATGCATGGGTTTTCCAAGGCGTGGGCGATGACGGGATTCCGCCTGGGGTACTCCTGCGCGCCGCCGGAGCTGTCCGAGGCGATGATGAAGATTCACCAATACACGATGCTCTGCGCCTCGACGATCAGCCAGAAGGCGGCCGTGGAGGCTCTGGTCTCGCCGGAATTCGATATTGGCGAGATGACGGCGGAATACCGCCGCCGCCGGAATTATGTGTACGAGGCGCTGACGGAGATGGGCCTGCCCTGCCACAAGCCGCTGGGCGCGTTTTATGCCTTCCCGCAGATCGGCCATTTGGGGCTTTCCTCAAAGGACTTTGCGCTCCGGCTGTTGGAGGAGGAACGGGTTGCGGCGGTGCCGGGTTCGGCTTTCGGGGCCTGCGGCGAGGGATTCCTGCGGTGTGCGTACGCCACCAGTCTGGACAATATCAAGGACGCCATGGAACGCATGGCCGGTTTTGTCAAGCGCCTGCAATAAACCAGCGGCCTCCGCCGGATTTACACGTCCTCTGTTTTTTCGGATTTGGCATCCGCCAGAAGGCTGACAATCCGGTCCAGCGCGGATTGGATGACGGTCAGTTCACCGCCAACCCGGTCAAAACGCGCAATGTTCTCGGACCGGAGTTTTTCCAGATAGGTCCTGCGGTTGCGCACTTCCTCAAGACTTTCCACCAGCCGTTCAATTTTTTTCTGGGCGGCGGCCACGGCGCCTCCCAGCCGTTCAATCTCGGCCTGGGCCTCCTCGGGCGTCAAGGCGGGGGGCGGGCTTTCTTCTTCGACCACCCCCCCCTCGAGGACGGGCACTTGGACTTCGTTGTTGCAATCAGGACAGGTGATCATCATCCCGGCCCCGCGCGCATCGATCTCCAGGCTCTTTCCACAGTGGGGGCAATCAAAAACGATGTCGGCCGCACTTCCTTCGGCAGTCTGGTTTTCCTCAGCCACAGCAACCTCCCAGGTAGTTCATCTGGAGAAAGTGTATACCCGAAACCCACGCTGTTCAAGCGCGACTTTTTCCGCCCGGTCTTCCCTCTTGTGCCGTGAATCCCGCCCAGTGTAGGATGAGCGCATGTTTCCCAAAGCCATAAAAATGATCCAGCAGTCCTTTGCGGTCCCGTTCCAGTACCCGGTGATTTTTACGCGTGGGATTTTTTGCCCGGAAAACAGACAGCTCGTGTCGGTGCTGGATCGGCTGAAGGAAGGCCGGAGGCACCGGGTGTTCATCTATTTGGATGAGGGCCTGGCGCGGTGCAACAAGGGGCTGGACCGAAAGGTGGCGCGGTATTTCACGGCGCATTCCAGCCATCTGGAGCTGGTGGCGCCCCCGCGCCTTCTGGCGGGCGGGGAGGCGGCCAAGTCGGATGCCCGGTTGTTGCCGTCCCTGCTGGGGGAGCTGGCGGAGCACCGGCTGTCCCGGCACTGCTTTGTGATGATCATCGGAGGGGGGGCGGTGCTGGATGTGGCGGGGCTGGCGGCCTCGCTGGTGCATCGCGGCCTGCGGGTGGTCCGGATTCCGACCACGGCGCTGGCCCAGTGCGATTCGGGCGTGGGGGTGAAAACTTCCGCCAACTGGGCCGGCAAAAAGAATCTCCTGGGCACCTTCGCCCCGCCCTTTGCGGTGATCAATGATTTTGATTTTCTGGACACCCTGCCGGACGGGGAATGGAGCGCGGGGATTGCCGAGTCGTTTAAGGTGGCGCTGATCCGGGACGCGGAGTTTTTTGAATTCCTGCAAAAGAAAGCCGCGGCCCTGCGGGCCCGGAATCGCAAGGTGTTGGAGCGGATGATGGTGCGGTGCGCGGAATTGCACCTGGAGCATATCCGTTCGGAGGGCGATCCCTTTGAGTATGGGCGCGCCCGCCCGCTGGACTTTGGCCATTGGTCTGCGCACAAGCTGGAGGCCCTGTCGGGCTACCGCATCGGGCACGGGCAGGCGGTGGCCGCGGGGCTGGCGCTGGATTGCACCTATGCCGCCCTGCAGGGATGGATCACGAAGAAGGAATGGTTCACGATCTTGCGCGCCCTGGGCGAGGCGGGCTTGACGCTTTGGTACGATGAACTGGAGCTCCGCGGGCCCGCCGGAACCCTGGAGCTTTTTGAGGGCCTGGAGGAATTTCGGGAGCACCTGGGCGGCGGGCTGTGCATTACCTTCCCCCGCGGCATCGGCCGGAAAAAAGAGGTGAAGACCATTTCCTTGGCCGGGATGCGGAGGGCCCTGCGCCTGCTGAAATCAAGCACACGGAGCGGCGCATGATCTTGCGCGAGCATCCGCCGATGCATTTGATGTACGGCCTGAATGTGCATCCAGGCGAGACCTGGGCGGAGGTGCTGGCCAGCATCCGCGGCCAGGCGGTGCGCGTTCGTGAGCGGGTGGCGCCGGGCCGCCCCTTTGCGCTGGGCCTGCGGCTGGGCCAGGCCGCGGCCCGGGAGCTGGCCCAGGGCGGCGCGCTCAACGTGTTCCGGTCTTTTCTCCTGGAGCAGGGCTTGTATGTCCCGTCCATCAATGGATTCCCGATGGGGCGGTTCCATGGGGCGGGGGTCAAGGAGCAGGTGTATGCCCCGGACTGGACCACCGAAGAGCGGCAGGACTACACCCTCTTGTTGATGGAAATTCTGTCGGCCCTCCTGCCGGAGGGCATCCGCGGAAGCATCAGCACCGTCCCCGTTTCCTTTCGCCCGTGGATGCAGGTCCCCGGCGCCCGGCAGGCCGCCCTCGCACGTTTGCTGGAGGTGGTCCGCCGGCTGGTTCAACAGCGGGAGGCCACCGGACAGGTGATTCATCTGGGGCTGGAGCCGGAGCCTGCCTGCCTGCTCGAAACCGTGGAGGAGACGATGGCCTTCTTCCAGGAACTCTTCCAGGAGGCCGCCTCGGCGGGATTGAAGGAGGCCGACGTGCGGCGTCATCTGGGAGTCTGCCTGGACACGTGCCACATGGCCGTGGGCTTTGAGGCGCCCGCCGCGGCCTTGAAGGCCTTTCGCGAAGAGGGCCTGTTGCTGTCGAGGGTGCAACTCAGCGCCGCGCCGGTGGTGCGGGGTTGGGAGCCTGCGGAGGAGGCGCTGGCGCCGTTTGATGAACCGGCCTATCTGCACCAGGTGGGCGCGCGTTTCCCCGATGGGACCATCCGGAAATGGGCCGATTTGCCGGAGGCGCGGGCGGCCTGGCGCGGGGCGGAGGAGATCCGCGCCCATTTTCATGTGCCGCTGTACTGGACGGGGCCGGGGGCGCTGGGGTCGACGGC
>CAZFSE010000099.1:0-16217 GCA_964521805.1 uncultured Verrucomicrobiota bacterium | reverse complement strand
TTTCTATCCCGGCCCATACGGATCGAACCGTTCCAGCGCGGGCTCCTTGGGTTTCTGACAGATGATCTTGATTTCCGAACTGGAGATGAAGGGGGTGCGGGCCAGATACACCACCTCGCAGACGTCCTTGAACTCATCAAACTTGCCCGCCCAGTCGTTGCCCATGACGAGCACATCCGCACGATGGCGCACCAGATACTCGCGCTTGAGTTCCAGACTTTCCTCCACAAAAACTTCGTCCACGTAACGAACGGCCTTCACGATCTCCAACCGGTGCTCCAGCGGGTAGACCGGATATATCTTTTTCTTGGAGTAGTTCAATGCGTCGGAGCTGACGCCGACAATCAGCGTGGTGCCCAGCTCTTTCGCCCGCCGCAGAATCTCGACATGGCCGATATGGAACAGGTCAAACGTGCCGAAGGTGACAATGCGCTTGTTCACTCAACATTCTCCTGACTCTTGCGGACAGACTCTTCAGAAACGGCGTTCTTTGTCCATTCTGGTTTCTCTTGCCGTTGCTTGTGAATCGCTTTTCCCCTGGGGAGGCGAAATTTGGCAATTTCCGCATAAAAATCATGCAGGTTCCCCAATTCACGGAATACGACATCAGGCGTCCTCATCCCTTAGCCTTTCTATGTCAGCTTGATCCTGCTTGGAATTTCTCTGTTCTTTGAGCCAGATGAGGTCCATCTTCGTTGCAACTTTCACAACCCCTGTCCCCGGAGACTCCGCCAGTTGTGCGTTGGCGATGATTTGTTCGTGACGCTCATCTCCAGCAATTAGAACATCAATAATCATTTCATCGAGATCTTCCGTTTTCATGAAACGATATAGGGTCAGATGGCTGTCCTTAAATGTCCATGGTTCTGCGGTTCTGAAGTAGCCCTCCCGTTTGAGCGCCTGGCTCACTCTCTCCAGTTCATGCCTGCGAATAAGAAAATCCACGTCCTTTGTGAAGCGAGGCTCGGCATGAAAAGCGACGGCAACCCCTCCAATGAGGGCATATTCAATGCCCTCTTGTTGAAACTGCAGGGCAATTTTATGGAATTCGTAGAAGACATTCATGGAACTAATTCCCGTTTCCCTTCTTTAAATAGTATACAGACCCCACACCGGAGTCCATCCCCGGGCCCGGGCCTTTTCCAGGAGGGCGGGCTCGTGGGTGTCGCTGGAGATGACCAGCACCTCCCACACCGGAAGGACGGGGGCCTTCGTGTCGAGGACCGGAATCCCCTCCAGCGTGGGTGCCTGGGGATGGTCATCCAGAATAGCCACCACGTCGAGGTCCTTCAGCCAGCCCTGCCGGATCAGCCGCTGGGTATGCAGGCCCGCGCCATACAGCGCAATGCGCCGCACGCCGGCCTCCTCCAGCCGCAGTCGGAGCCGCGCCGCCGCGCGTGAATGCGCGTCGCCGGTCTCTTGCTCCGGGGCGCGGTAAAGACGCTCTCCATAAAAAGCCAATAGAGCTTCCGTGTTCACGTCCATGTCAAAATGCTGTTCCGCAAAGTGCCGCGCACCTTGCGAAAGACGGTCGCGCAGGGCCTCATCCTGGGCCAGGGCCAGCAGTTTTTCCGCCCATTCACCCGCGGTGTTCGTGTGCGTCAGCACGGCCTCTTCGCCCTCCGCCAGCGATTCTCCAAACCCCGCGCGATGAAGCAGGAGCGGCTTGCCCAGCCAGAATATCCGGCAGAGGCGGCTGGGCAGGCGGCAGGTGTTGAAGTCGCTGTCGAAGCCCGCGCAGACATGAATATCCGCCGCCTGCTGGAGGGCGGCGAACTTCGCGTCATCCACCTGGCCCAGCAGGGCCACGCGGCTGGAAAGATGATGATTCTGAATGAGAGACCGGGTCAGCGCCGGATCGGTGTCAAAACCCCAGACGGCAAGGTAGAGATTGGGATTCTGTTTGGCCGCCATGCGAAAAGCCTGAAAAAGGGTGCCCAGTTCGTTGTCGAAATGGCGGATGGAGCCGCCCGCGCCAAACAACAGGGCCGAGGCGGGCGCGTGTAGGGACTCCAGCACCTCGTGACGGAGCGAGTGTGCTTGCGCGGAATCCAGCGAAGGGCGCTCCGCCTCAAAGCCGGGAGGCAGGAGCAGGACCGGTTTATGGAAGGCCTCTTCCAGCCGATTTTTCATGGGATGCCAGATAGCGGTGAAGGCAGAGGCGGCGCGCGTGGCCATGAAGAACAGCAGAGGATCGAAGTCCGGATTTTGCGGCGCCCAGTCCGGAGAAAAGTAGCGATCCAGATCGCACGATTTGAGCAGGCCCAGCAGTCCGGCCTTGTCGTTGATTCCCGCAAAGATGGCCTCGAATGGCTTGCGGCTCCATACGGGGCCTTTCTGGCGTCCCCAGACTTTCAGCAGGTCGTCCTCCTGGTGCAGGATCAGGCGGGCATTGGACACCACGGCGCATTCCAGCGCGGCGGTCAGCCCATGGCTCCACATATCCCAAACATGAATGATGGCAGGCGCAAACTCGGCCACGGTGCGCTTGATATCGGCGGCCAGGTGGCGGCCTTCCCACCGCAGGGGGATGGAGGGGAAGGGGTCGGACGCGGTCCGGTCCAGTTCGCGACGGTCCAGATGATACAGCAGGAGAACCCTGTGCCCCTTGCTGTGCAGGCGCCGCGCATACGCCACGGCGCTGAGGCCCTGGCATTGTGTACGGGTCGAAGGGATGACGAGGAGGATGTTCATGGGGGGATGATTCATGGAAGTTCGCCCTCTTTGCCCAGCAGGAACTCTGGCAGGAAAACTCGGCGAACCCCTTCTCGATCAGCGCCAAAGACCGGATCCATGCTTAAAACCAATTTAGGATAGTTGTCGGGAATGTCTGCCAGTGGAGAGAACTCCCGCTCAATGGTCTTGGCGCTGGCAAGAAGATAGGCCACTTGAATATAGATCTTTGCATTTTCCTTTGTGGCGATGAAATCAATCTCGCGGTCTCCCAGTTTTCCAATGGTCACTGAATATCCCCGTCGTTTTAGCTCGAGAAAGACAAGATTCTCCAGGAGTGGGGCGATATCCGCCTCCCGATAGCCCAATAGGGCATGGCGAAGACCGATATCGTTCAGATAGTATTTTTCATGCAATTCGAGCAGGTGGCGGCCCTTGATGTCATACCGTTGCGTGCGGTGCGCGACCAGGGCTTCCTGAAAATATCCCAAGTAGTTGAGCACGGTATCCACACCCACCTGAATCCGTTGTGACTTCAGATAGTTGGCAATGCGGTTGGCTGAAATGATCTGTCCCGTGTTATCGAACAGGAATTGGGCAACCTTTTCCAGCAGGGGGACCTGGCGGATGGAATGCCGCGCCACAATGTCTTTCAATAGAATGGTGCTATAGATGGCGGAGAGGTACTGATAGGCCACTTCGTCACACAGCTCCATCTGATGCAAGGCCGGCAGTCCTCCATACCGTACGTACAGCCGGAATTCTTCCTCTGAATACTCCCTTCGTTTCCCGCGAAATTCGAGGAACTCCGAAAAGCTCAGGCTGTAAATGGGGAACTCGATATAGCGTCCTGACAGCTTCGTGGCCAGTTCCGATGACAGTAACTGCGCATTGGATCCGGTCAGAATAATGTCAATGTCGCCCCGGCCCCCAAGCGAGGCGATGGCTCTTTCCCAATCTTGTATTTCCTGGACTTCGTCAATGCATAGGGCTTTTGCCCCCTTGCATTTCTTGAAAAGCCTGTCGCAATAGGCATGGAGATTCCGATCCGTGCGCAGATCGTCAAAATCCATGGATTCCTTGTCAATCAAGACGAGGTTGTTCTTCGGCATGCCCCGCGCCAGCAGTTC
The DNA here is from genome assembly GCA_964521805.1 of uncultured Verrucomicrobiota bacterium. GTDB lineage: Bacteria > Verrucomicrobiota > Kiritimatiellia > CAIQIC01 > GWF2-57-35 > CAZFSE01. Next base: position 12,414 of record CAZFSE010000099.1, on the reverse strand, counting down.
ATGGCTCAGCAGTCGCAATAAACAGCTCTTTCCGACCCGGCGCATGCCTGTAAGAACCTTTATGACAGGCCGCCCAAGAAAAGGCGATATCCGCGCGATATACGACTTTCGGTTATGCACGATATATGTAGAAGAAATGCCCATAGCTTTGTTTATAGTCGAAAGAGTTTGTCTGTGTCAATGGGGATGCCATGGCTGACGGCTTCACCGGTTGCCTGGCGTGAGCAGGCCGTTAATATTGGGGAACAGACTTTGTGATGCGGCGGCCCGGGCATGGAACTGCCACTTTCCGGTGCCGGGCACGCAGGATGTCCAGCCCCCCGCCGCCTCGACAAGGGCTAGGCCGGCGGCGACATCCCACAGCATGATGTTCTCCTCCGCGTAGGCATCCACCCTCCCGCAGGCCACCCAGGAGAGCATCAAGGCCGCGGTGCCTAGCATGCGGACTTTCTTGAAGGCGCGCATTCGATCCGTGAATGGCGTCATCATGGAATCATCCAGCGACAACTTGGACGGAATTCCTGTGGCCAAAACACCTTGGGAAGGAGTGGTGACGGTGGATACCCTCATGGGGTTTCCGTTCAACCACGCGCCCTGGCCGACTTCAGCCGAGAATAATTCGTCGCGCACAAAGTCATAGACGACGCCCATGTGCGGTTTGCCGTTTTTCCAAAGAGCGATCGAGATGCAGGTCAGCGGGATGCCCCGGTTATAGTTCATGCTTCCGTCCAGAGGATCCACAATCCAAAACTCCGGCGCGTCCTGGGTGGCTCCGTGCTCGCCGCTCTCCTCCGTGAGAATGGGGATGGATGTTTGCGATTGCAGAATGCGCAGGATGACCTTCTCCGCCTCCTGATCGGATTGGAGTTTGATGTCGCGTCCCTTGGAAGACACCACGTCCTGGAGGCCTGTGCCTTGCCGTGTCCGCAGAAGCTGGGCGGCTTCGCGGGCGGCTTGCTCCGCCAGGGGCATCAGGGTTGCATGGGATGAATTAGACACTGTCGGGGTCCTCCTCAAGGCGCAGAGGCAACAGCGCCTCCGCCATGTGAAAATCTTCCTGCGTTTTGATGATCAGCCCGGCCAATCGGTCCAAGGCATGAAAGCCCACTGTGCCGGCATACGTGGCGCAATCTCCCTTGTCCACCGCGGCGAGATAGGAAGAACGCCTCCAGCCGGTGATGCTCCAGGAAATCCGCTGGACCGGCTGAAGCTCCTGGGAATTGGTTTTGTGGTCAAACGCGAAATTGATGGGGCGGCCCTCCAGCGCGCATTCAATCTGCTCCGGCACATAGGAGAGAAGCACATCATTCCCGCTGGTTTCAATCTGCCGGGTAAATTCGCGAATCTGTCGAACGGTCAATAGCGGAGCGATGCTGTGAACCTGCACCAGATAGTCACAGACGTGTTGCCGCAGAAAGTCGGCAATGTATTGCTCGCTGGTGGCCGTATGCCCGCCCAATTCTTCGGGACGCTGATGAAAAAGAACCCCCTCGGCCTGGGCAATTTCCCCAAAGACGGGTGCTTCCGAATTGACCCACACCTCAGAAAAAACTCCAGCGCGCAGGCAACGGCGGATGGCGCGTGCCACCAGCGGGACGCCGGCCAGCGGCTTCAGATTTTTTTGCGGCAGGCGCTGACTGCCCAGGCGGGCGGGAATCATGGCGAGGATGTTCATGAAGCCCCCAGGCCTTTCAACAGGTTGCGGGCGCATTCCAGCTCCATGCGCAGGCGGCCCTCCTGGGTGTACGAGGCGCTGTGCGGAGTCAGGATGACCTGCTCAAAGGATTGCAAGGGCCCTTGGTAGGGCTCATGGCTCAGCGCGTCCAGCCATGCGCCGGCTACCGTCCCATTCCTCAAGGCGTCCACGAGAGCGGCCTCGTCCACGTTTCCGCCACGCGCGGCGTTGCAGAGAAATACGCCGCGCTTCATGCGGGCAAAGGCCTCGCGATTCAGAACGCATTCTTCGCCGGACAGATGAAGCGTCAGCACGTCCGCCAGGGGCAGGGCTTGTTCAAGGGACAGCCTCTCGATCCCTTCAGGCACGGCAATGGGGTCCACTCCAAGGATGCGGCATCCAAACCCTTGCAACAGCGCGATGACCTTCTGCCCGATGCGCCCACATCCCACCACCACGACGGTTTGTGCCGCGAGCAGGCGTCCCATCGGCTTGTCCCAGCGTCCGGCATGAACGGCGGCATTGGCCTGGGGCAGATGGCGGAGGCCCGCCAGCAACGCACCCACCGTCATTTCCGCGACGGAGTCCGTTGGGCCATCCGGCGTATTCAACACCGCGATGCCCAGGCGTTCGGCTTCGGCCTGGTCCACATTGCTCATGCCGGCGCCGCATCGCGAAATAACCTTCAACTCAGGCGCCTGCCGGAGCACCTCCGCGTCCAACGGTTCCAGACCGGCAATCAACCCGCGAATGCCGGGCAAAAGCGAGAGAATCTCCGCCTTGGTGTAGCGCCGTTTCCAAGGGTTGGAAACAATCTCCAGTCCGGCGGCTTGCAGGAGCGCCAGCGGAGCGTCATCCGGTTCACCAAAGGACGAGGGACCAATTAGAACCTTGGGTTTCATCAGGTGTTGTTGTGTCATTGAATGGTTGGATGGACAGGACAATCGGGTTTTTACCAGGATACCTTTACACCGGGATACTGTGGTATAATTTGATCACATCGGCTTGCCTCTGGCCAATCCTCGTCAGAAAGAGGGGCAGAAAGATCACATTTTATTTTTACGCCCATGATCATGGGATGGCGGGCAAAAGGATCGGGTGCGTCCTGGGATGCAGGTGAGACCAGCACCAGTGGTATCCCATTTTCGGAGATGCATATCTGTTCGTGTTGATTCACCACCTGGTCAATCAGAGTGTCGAAAGATTTCCTGGCGTCCGAAAGTGTTATGGCTGTCATGGTCACCTCTGAAGCTCACGAGCTTCATCATTTTTCAAAAGGCTTGCTGGAGGAAGTTAATCAGAATGGATAAAAAACGCAAACAAGCAATTCTGGACACCGTTTTTATTCAAAGAACAGGTTGCTCGTATATTTTGTCAATGATGCACATCAGCTTGAGGGCATCCGATGAATTGCCCAACTCGGGGCGTTGTCCTGTCCGGATGGCCCGAAAGAATCCCTCCACCTCCGAATTCCAGGAGTTGTCCACGGGATAATTGAATTGCAGGGGTTTGTCCCACTGAATCTCCGGGGGGGCCTTCAGGTTCCGTTCGAGCGTGAGCACCTCCTCGCCGTAGGCGCCGGAGGGCGTGCGAAGCCCATTGATGACCAAGTGGCCCTTTTCCATGAATATTTCCAGCGAAAACAAATGCCGCCACTGGAGCATGGTGGAATGGAGGGAAGCGGCTACGCCGGTGCGGGTGTTCATCAGGTGGGCAAAGACATTGTCCTCGATGTCCAAATCCCAGTACAAATGCTGAACAATCGCCTGCACCACATCAAAGTCGTTGGCGAAGTGCAGGAACAAGTCGAGCATGTGAATGCCCTGGTCTATTAAAATGCCGCCTCCCGCCAGCTCCTTGCTGGCCCGCCAGGTCTCAAAGAAGTTGGGTTCGACGCTTTTCCCATAGCGCCCCCGCATCCAGAGCAGTCGTCCATATTCGCCGGAGTCCACCAGCTCTTTGGCCTTCTTGATGCTCCCGTGGTGGCGGTGATTGAACCCGTACATCAGCTTCTTGCCGGAGGCCATTTCCGCCGAACGGATTTCGCGGATGTCATTGGCGCAAAAGGCGGGCGGTTTCTCGCAGAAGACATGCTTGCCGGCGTTCAGGGCGGCGATGGTCAGGGGTTTGTTCAGATGGTTCGGCGTACAAATAAACACAGCGCTCACCTCGGGATGAGCGATGACGGCCTCCGGCGACTCCGCGCGGGGCAAGCCATCCATCGTGGGGTCGCTGTGCGGGTCGTACACCGCCATGATCTCCGCCCCGCCCACGGCCCTCACGGCCTGAGCCCGAATTCTCCCCATCTTCCCGTACCCGATGATGCCAATGTTAATCATGATTCACGTACTGGATGGAGCTGTTTGACTGACTCAAGCTCAGCATGTGCAACCCAAAGAAAAGGCGAAATCCTTTTTTATGCATTTTGACACCCACGCCTTCATTTTGCATAACTCAAAGCCTGATACAACCCAACATCCCGCAAAATAATGAGAAATCTGTGTAAAAAAGCGCGATAGCTAATGATCCATCACGAATTATCAAGCGGATTGCCTGTCAACGCGCCTCCCCTTCTTTCTCCAGCAACCAGCGATACGCGGGAACAACCTGAATGCGTTTGTCCGTCCCGCCTGCGGGTGTTGAGGAATGGAATGTGATGATTTTCCCTGAAGGAGCGAGGCCTTCGTCCAGGGCCTCCGTGATGGCTCGAATCTCGCGCGCCGCTGTGGCCTTGTGTTCCAGCGACCAGCACACTTGGAGCAGTTCGGGACGGCCCTGCTCCGCGCCGGCCAAAAAATCAACTTCATGGCCTTTCGCGGTCACCACATAATCCACACTGACCCCGCGCGCGCGAAGTTCCATAAAGACCAGATTCTCCAGCAGGGGGCCATGATCAGGGGTCAGCCCCATTCGGTGGGCATTCAGAAGGCCTGTGTCCACCACATACATCTTGTTCGGATTGACCTGCCGCTTTTTTGCCGAGCGGGTGTGGAGTTCAACCGGATAGATCAGGTAGGCATCCGTCAAATGGGCGATGAAATCGTACAGGCTGTTTTTGGCCGCGGGGATGCCCATGCTCTTTAACTGGCCATGAAATTTGTTGACGCTGAACAGGGCGCCCGGCGCCTGTAAAAGCTGGCGAAGCAAAGCGCGCAGTGCGGACACATTGGAGACCTTGTGCCGCTCGATGACATCACGCAGGAGAACCACATCCACATATCCGCGCAGGATGTCGCGACAAATGTCTTCCGTCCCGGTCTGCACTTCCGGAAATCCGCCGCGCCGCAAGTAGCCCTCCAGCGCGCCGGCCAGCAGGGCTCGGTCCCTTGTGCTGTACCCCGATTTTTCCGACCATGGGATGTGCTGAAACCGCAGATATTCCTGGAAGCGAAGGGGAAACAGTTCCGTGCTCAGCGCTCGTCCTCGCAGGGCGCTGGCGATTTCCCGCCCCAAGAGCTTGGCGGAAGATCCCGTGATAAAGAGGCGCGCCCTTCGCTCGTCCAGCAAACGCCGGACAAACAATTCCCAGCCGGCGATGCGCTGGGGTTCGTCCAGGAACAGTCCATATTCGCCGCGCGTCGCTTCCGGGTTCATCCGATAGTACACCTCCAGCAGTTGCTGAAAATGTCCCGGTTCAAAAGGCAACAGCCGTTCGTCCTCGAAATTAATGTAGAGCATGCGCTTCCGTGACATCCCCTGGCTTTCCAGCAGGCGCATCTTCTGCCAGCACAAAGATGTCTTGCCGGTGCGGCGCATCCCCAGCACGACCGAGGCCTTGTCCCGGTGCTCGCGAATCGCCGTGTCACGAGCGGTCAACTCGGGCCATTCCCGCTCTTGATCGTCCGCAATGATTTGCTCCAGGATCGTTTGCACGGTGGATAAACTGCATCTACAGGAAGTATAAATCAACTAAAATCTTTCTCTTTAATAGAGAAAGAAAAAATTCCGTTTACACCGTCGGGCTGGCCTTTTCGGATTCATAAAAGCCCTCGTCCACCCCGCCGGAAGAAGCCGGTCCCAAAGCGAATGGAATGCGTTGCCTGTGCTCATGCTATTCCCCTCTATTCGTGCGCTCAAATACGAAGCACCCCAGTGCATAATACCCATCTCTCCGCAGATCCGCTTCCGACGCTTTTTGAGCGGTGGCGGGCTTGTAGGTGCCCTCCTGATCAATGCAGAAGCACTCCTCCGCCACGCACTGGAGGGCGCCCTTTAGCGCCATGACTTTCTCGCGCGTATAGACGCGGTTGAGAGGAAGCAGGGCATACTGGCCGAAGGGAACGGTCAGGATCAGCCGTCCGCCGGGTTTCAGAAGGCGGCACATTTCCTTCATGGCCTTTGCATCGCCGTTCGGGTCATCTTCCGTAATGCCATAGCGTCCGGGCAGGCCGATATGCTCCAGCGTGGAGATGCAGGTGATAAAATCGAACTGGCCGTCCGGGAGGCCACTTTCCCGCGCGTCGCCATGCACCAGCGCGATGCGGGCATCCTGGGATTCGGAAGCGGAAAGGTCCGGCTCCAGGCAGGTGACGTGAAAGCCCTTGTCCGCCAGCACGCCGGGGAACCGGGAGTTGCGGGAGCCAATATCGAGCACGCGTCCGCCCGAGGGGGGCAGATGCATCAAGGCAAAGCCGTACTCGGTCATGCGTTCGGTGTTGGCGGGCTTCATATTCATGGCCACGGCCAGAATGAGATTGTCCTTGAAGTCGTTGCATTCATGATGCTGGGTCAGGGCTTGCGCCGTTTGCCAGAGCGCCCGGACATCCAGAAATGGGTCGCCTTGGTTGGGGTGGAAGAATCCGTCTGGACGATCCGCCTGCTCCTTCGCCTTTTGGATCGCGAGAGCCTCGGCGGCCAATTCGCTGTACCGGAGCAGGACGCAATCCGCTCCGTAGATGGCGGCGCATTGCCGAGCGAAGGCGTCTTCGGAGGAATCCGTTCCGAGCAGAACCGCCGCAAAGGAGTCTCGTGCAAAGCCGGCGGGTTTCCGCACCGGATGTCCCGCGAGAGTCTGGCCCGGCGCGGCCTGATCATCCGCGATGCCCGCCAGCAGAGGGCCTTGGGGGAGGGCCATGACCTGCTGAAGCACCCGCCGGGTGAACTTGCCCGCGCCATAAAGCAGGAGAGCCTGCCCGGAGGAGGGGGGATAACGGCGGCCCAGCTCCTGCCAGATCTGCCGCAACAGGACGCTTTGCGCGTAGGATCCGCGGATGGGCAGAGGACTGGGGGTCTCAGGTGGGTTCATGCGCTTCATAGTTTTTCCCCAACACGCGCAAGGTGTCCGGATTGCGCGAATTCTGGCGGCGTGTGATTCTTTTTTGCGCCTTCAAACTATGCCCTCCTGGTCGTTCTTTTTTTTCCTGGAGCCTCCTCAGAGGCAACACACTTTTCAAAAAATGCTGTGGGCGTCATGATGCTGATCCCACGACATAAATGCGGCGGGTAGTGTTTCAGATTTCCCGTAATGAGTGGCACCTTGGCTGTTTTCGCCACCTCGGCAAATGGGATATCGCCCTTATCGGGCAGTCCGCGAACAATAACGTCTGCCGACACACACACAGAATGAACTTGGAGAAACAGCATGATATCCAGAGCATCTTCATGGGGGATCCATTTACGCATCCGTGAACGCATCAAGACATCCGTATATTCCTCCAGGATGCGATCATCAACCACCATGCGCGCTTTTCCATTACGAACGAAATCAACAATCTTTCCCGGAGGATTCTGCGCATTGATCAGCCCGGAAATGAGCACGTTGGTGTCCACGACAATCCTCACGCTACAGACCTCGTTTCTCGCGACTTTCCTTGATGATATCCTCGATTTCGCCGTCGGTTGGCCGTCCGCCGGCTCCCTTTCGCCGTATTCGAGAAACAGCGGAAGAAAAAAGCGAGCGCCGAATCTCGGCCAAGGATTCATCGCAGGTGTCCGGCGTCACTTCTACCATGATGGCACACGGCTTTCCATCGCGTGTAATGACCAATTCGCGTTCCTCGCTGAGACGACTCCACATTCGTCGCGTTTGCTTCAGATCTTTGACGGTCATATAGGTCATATAATCTCCTTATTGGCTTCTTTTAGGGAGATATTTAGGCGCTTATGGACAGATTGTCAAGGAGGGCTCTTGCCCCAGTTTTTTCAACAGCAACGGCGCGGCTTGGTGGGTGGGGCAAATCTTCAGGCATTCGAGCAGGTGCGCCCGGGCCTTGTCGCGCAACCCGAGCTGGCTGTAGCATTCGCCAAGGTGAAAAAGCGCGCTTCGCTGGTGGTCTTGTGCCTTGGCGTCCCGGGCCGCTTGGAGCATGTCTTCAAAGGCTTGCCGGGCTTCCGGCCAGCGTTCCTGCGCTTTATAGATTTTCCCCAGCTCGCGCAAGGTGTCCGGATTGCGCGGATGTTGGCGGCGTCGTTGTTCCAGATGAGCAAGCACTTGGTTCGCGTTCTGGCTGGCGGGAAAAGTGCCCGAAGCAGTCTTCCAATCCGTGTGCGCGGGGCGTGCTGGGCGAGGGGCCGAGATCAGCTGGTCGTACAGGGCCAGTGTCTCTGAGACCGTGCGGTCCCACGTAAAAAGGGCCGCGCGTTTCCGGCCCAACTCGGACAGGCGCTTTCGCGTGCCTGGGCTTTCCATAAGCGCCCGGATGGAGGCGGCCAGCTCGACGGCGGAATTCGGATCCATATACAGCACCGCGTCGCCGCCGATCTCCGGCAGGGAGGATGCGTTCGACGTGATGACGGGCGTGCCGCAGGCCATGGCTTCCAGCGGGGGGAATCCAAAGCCCTCGGCTTTTGAGGGATAGATCATCATGGTCGCGCCGGCCATGATGGCCGCGAGTTCCTGATCGTTGAGCAGGGGCAGTTGAATCCATCCGGGGCGAGACTCCGGTTTGCGGTTGCCGGTGCTGACCAGCGGCGGCACCGTCAGTCCCTGAGCGCGAAGGATCTCCAGCGCCTGTGGCACCAGGACGGCATTCTTGTAGGAGGTTCTGCTATGCGCGGAGGCGTAGATATAGGGATCGGGCAGATTATATTTGGAACGGCAGGTTTCGATATCTGCCTTGGTCACGCGGGAAAAGGCATCGCTGGGCGCGTGCGGAATCATGGTGATTTGGGATGCGGGATATTCGTAGATGCTGGCCAGGTCGCGCAAGGTGTAGAAGCTGGGCGCGATCACATGGGTGGCGGCTTGGCAGGTGCGCTGTTGCCAGTAGTTCTGAACGAGCCCATGCTCCGTCATAAACTCCGGATAGCCCTTCATGGAAATGGCATCTTGAATGGTGATGACGGATGGGCCATCAAAATTCTCCGGCACCGGAAACCAAAGGGCATGCACCAGGCCTGGCCGGGTGGCGGCGATGGCCTCATCAAGCATGAGTTGCTGGCGGGGATAGTCCACAAAGGCCGTGTTTCGCCAAAGGGTGGTCATCGGGCCGTTTGATTGAATGCGATCCTCGCCATGCCGCAGAATGACCCATTCCCATTCCGGGCGGGCCAGGGGCAGGCGCGCGGCCATTTCGCGGGCGTAGCGCCCTACGCCATACGGCCAGATATCCACGGAACGGGCGTCAAGAAATACGCGCATGGTCATAGAGTTTTTCCAGGTGAATGCCCTTGCCGTAGCCGATGATGCCAGCGTAAAGCACGGAAGGCATAACTCGAGCTTTCATTCTTCTTCCTCTTTCACTTCCTGTTACAAGGGCTTGGTGAGCAACTCCCGAAGGGACGGGTGCTCATCAAATGGGAAATGGTTGCGGTTGTAAGCTTGCAGCCACCATCCGTCTCCGGTTGGGGAAAAGGTGGGAGCGCTGGTGCGCCGGAAGAAAGCCGTCGTCAGAACGACTTCGACCAGTTCAAACATGACGTCCTCCTTTAGGAAATTGAATAAGTTGGTGATGGTCGGGATATGGATGTCATCCACCAGCAACAGGGCACCGGGTGCGAGATGTTGATAGATGTAATAGTACTCCAATTCGGGAAACGGATACCCATGAGGGCCGTCTATCAGCGCGAAGTCGAAGGCCTCGGTGAAGGAATACTTTGGAAGTGTCAACTGCGATGGCCCCTCAACCCACTCAACATGATCGGCCTGTAACAAGGGGGATTTGCGGACGTTGGTGATGCTGTCGGTGCCGGCATCCATGGAGAATACCGTGTGTTTCTCGCTCAAGTGCGAGAGCAGGAGCGTGGTTTTCCCCGACCCGGTTTCGAGACTGCGCCGCGGCCGTTGGTCGTTCATGTGCCGCACCATGGCTTTGAGTACGGGGCCCATCATGGTGCCCGCCTTGTGCCAGTCGGCGGGCAAATCGATGATGTCGGCTACCAACTGGTTGATGACGGGATCAGAGCTGGGCACATCTTCGCGATATAGCGCATAGATCGGCATGGGAGGCGCCAGCCGGACGGCCTTTTCATACATCTGATTTTCAAAGGAGCCGGAACTGATAACCAAAACATCGGCCTGCATGGCGGACAGGTCGGCGGGAGAGGAAATCATCATGTCATTTATTTTTTCACCAGCGCGTGCGTCATCCACAATGCCCACCACGCGCAGAGGAAAATCTGGGATGTTTTTCAGCTTCTCCAACAGAAGCGCCGTATGGTTGCCGGCACCATATAGCGCCATGGTCTTCCAGCGGCGATAGGCGGCATTCCAGAATAATTGCCCCAATGCGGAACCCAGCGTGTATTGCGCGGTTGTATTCTCTTTCATGGAATCTCCTTGAGTTGTTTGGGATAGGGTCCTGAAGGCAGGGCTTCATATAAATTAGCCAGGCGTATCGTTCTTCCGTATAGTTCATGGCAACGCGCGGTAAGCTTCTCACTGCACGTATCGGTCGAGAGAACAATCGCCGATACACTGGACACGTCAAAGTTTTCCGGGAGCTGAACAGGGATGCCGCAGAGGCGCTGGCGTGGTATCGCCCGATCGTCCAAAATAGCCACAATGGTGGGGCCTGGCTTCCGACGCACCCTCTCGAGCAGCCATTGGGTATGAGCGCCAGCGCCGAACAAGGCCACACGACAAGGCTTGCCGCCCAGACCTGCGAGGGCCTGCCAACGCGCCAACACCAATTGCTCGACAGCAGATGCCGCCAGCAACCGGAGTTCCCGGCGTGTTTTCAAGATTCGTTCGAGCGTCCTCTTGTTGTGGGCTAATTGATCCTGGATAAAGATGGATTGCAGTGAGCCGTAAAGCTCACGCGTCGCCTCTCGACTGATCGTCAGGATCGGCGCCTCGTTGCGCAGTAGAAGCCCGGCACGAGGAGTGGCCTCCGGGACGGGAGCCAGCGTTCCGGCATAAGAGGCCCCCAACAAGGCCTCCACGGTGGCGACTTCCCCTCGTCTTTTCAGAACGGCGCTCATAAACTCCGCATAGGCAGGCGGGGACAGGCGATCCGCATCGAACGAAGTATTCTTAATACGCCGCCATAACACCCCGGCGCGTTGCGGCCAAAGCGTAAGCGAATCGGGCATTTCCGGCGGGTATTCCATCACCCAGGTCAGACGCCCCTGATCATCGCAAAAAGCGGGACGCCCCTGAATCCAGAAAAGCGATTTGTTCTTGTGAAAAATGTCCGCCACCATCTCCCGCGCGCCAGGCTGAAAGCGGTCGCCCGCGCACAACATGGCGCAAAGATCCCCGGTTGCCAGGGCATAGGCTTCTTTCATGGTGCGGACATGGCGGAGGTTCCCGTTGGAAAGTTTGTTTTTGGCTCCGGCCACAATCACTTCCAAGGCCGGGGTGGAACCCAGCCCTTCCGGTGCGCGGGGGGCGCTTGTGGCGGGCCAGGTTCTAACCCGGTCATCGGCTGGCGGCCAAACTCCCAGCGACGCCAGCGTACCTGCCAGAAGCGAGGACGGCGCATCATGTGCATCCACCAGGATGGTTATTCGACAAGCCCCCTCTCCCGAACCCATATCGCCGACACGGCTTTTACCCTTGCTGTGCCCTGCCACGACCATGTGCTTGCCCTGCGTTAGTATCTCCCGGAAATCTCCAAGCAAACGGGCCTGCGACCAGTCCTCTCGAACGGTTTCTCGCGCGGCCTCGCCCAGGCGTCGGCACAAATCACGATCCAGGTGCAACCGCAAACAGGATGCGGCGAACTGCTCGGGTGTGCGGGCGATCAGCCCATTGACTTCGTGAATGACCGGAGAGCTGTCCGCCACATTGGCATGGATCACCACGGGCACGCCCATGGACATGGATTCCACCACCTTGATTTGCTGGCCGGTGGCGCCGAGCATGGGGCAAATGGAGAACGCCGCATTTCGGTACAGGTCAGAGAGGGATTCCACATAGCCCTTGGGCTGGAGGCCTTGTGACGGTACAAAATGGCGGTTCACGGACCCGGCGACATCCAGCGAAAAGTCACGGCAGGAGGCATGAATCATGGGCAACACGCGGCGGGCAAAGTACAGGTATCCCTGGACATTCATCATATTCAGTGCCGCCACAAACAACGGAGGCCCCTGATAGGTATTGCCAATGTCCTGCGCCTCCGCCGTAATGGGGATGCGCACCACGCGGGTGTGCCGAGTCTTTGCGCGAACAGATTCTGTCTCAGCGGGAGATACCACGACGCTGACATCGTACCGGTCGCATTCGGCAAACTCCTCGGCCCAGGCGGCGAGATGTATATCCTTGAACAGGTGCTCATCCAGGAGAAAGAGAGGCGCATCGGAGGGGCTGTCTCTTATACACATCTCCGAGCCCACGAGACGTAGAGGAATCTCGTATG